>PYGV01000034.1 GCA_003022385.1 filamentous cyanobacterium CCP3
GGGGTAAGCCTCGGAGGCCTCTGCCCCCAGGCCGGACTGAGGGCCTCGGGGCGGCAGGGTTGGCCCCGAGCCGACGCTACTGCCGAAGGGTGAAGCCTCGGTGCTGTTGCGCGGCGATGGGGCAACCATCTGGCCCTGCAGCTGCTGGCTGAGGCGGGCCACGAGGGCTTCTAGAATGGCTTCTCCCTGCTGCTCGACGCTCTGCATGCGGTTAATTTGCTGGGAGAGGCTGCTGTGGTAGCTGGTCAAATCTTGCTGCAGCGACATCAGGGTGTTCTGAAGCGATGCATCCAATGCGGCTAACCCCTGGATAGCAGTCGTTGAGGGGGCGATCGCATCTGAACGAGGGGACGAAGTCGGCAGGGCTTGGGGATGGGCGTTGGCCAGAGCCGCCTCTAAACGTCCCTGCAGGTGGGTGGCTAGGGCTACCGCCAGGCGCTTGGCCCAGGCCTGCTGCTGGGCAATTTGCTGCTGGGAAAGGCCTTCTGCGTAGGTAGTTTGAAGCTGCTGGTGCTGGCTCCGGAGGACTTCATAATCGCCCTCAAGCGCCTCAATATCGGCCATCAACCGCTGCTTTTTAGCCTGCAGATGGGTGATGTCGTCTGATAGGTAGCCAGTCACTTGATGACGCAGCGACTCCAGGTCCTGGCCTAGAACCCGCAAAACCTCCGCCGCCGAGGGTGGAGCGGGCTGGGGAGCAGAGGAATCAGGTAGATGGTCAGAGGGCCCCATGGGTGTCTGTCTCTCAGATGCATCATCGACTAGGACGGTGAGTGGCGGCAGGGCCGCACCGTCGTGAATGCTAGTATTGTGCTCAAAAAATCCAAAAAGATCTCTAGTAGAGCCACATTTAGGATGGTCAGGCCAAGATTGAATCTGCAATCCATAGGTGAATTTTTAACGGCCAGGCTCTCCAAGCGCATTGCCTACTGGGTATTTTTGAGCATTGTCGTGATCGAGATGGTTATCTTAGTGCCCTCGGTAATGCGGCGCGAACGGGAGCTGCTGAACTACCTGCGATCGCTGTCTACCGCTCAGGCCCTGGGCCGGCTCGATGCCTCTATCCTGGCCAATCTCCAGGACGAGATGTTGATCGACTATCTCCAGGGGCTCCAGACCAACCAGGTGCTTTTAGGCGGGGCCATCTATGACCAGAGCGGCATTGAGGTAGGCCGTTTTGGCGAAGCGCCTCAGCTCACTTTAGCCGAAAGCCAGCAGGGCTGGACGCCCGATCGCTACTACCGTCGCCAGCAGCGCTACGACGCCCCCTGGGACATGCCGCCGCTGCGCGATCGCTACGTGCTGATTGTGCGCCACGATGCCAGCGGCGTGCAGCGAGAGTTCTTTGCGTTCATCGGTCGCATTACCGGGCTAATCGTGATTATTTCGGTGTTTGTGACCGGGGCTACCCTGGTAGTGCTGCGGCGGCTGCTGATAAAGCCGATCATGCTGCTGCGGCAGGATTTAATTACCGCCGGTCAGGCCATCGGCGACGACTGCGATACTCAAACCCTGGCCTTTGCCTCGCTGCCCTACGCCCGTGGCGATGAGCTGGGCGACGTGATTGCGGCCTTTGAGCAGATGTTTGGTCAAATTACCGCCGCAGTGGCAACCCGCAAGCAGAGCGAAACTCGATTTCGCACCCTAGTTGAGCAGGCCGTGGATGCCTTTTTTGTGGTAGATGCCGCCGGCCAGGTGCGCGACGTCAATCAAAACGCCTGTGATAGCCTCGGCTACAGCCGCGATGAGCTGCTGAATTTATCGGTCACCGATATTCAAACCACCTACAGCCAGGCCGATTTTGAAGCCATCTGGCGGCAGCTCAGGCCGGGCTTGCCCCAGACGGTTGAAGGCTGGCACCAGCGCAAAGACGGCAGTGGCTTTCCAGTCGAGGTGCGCCTGGGGCTGCTGGATTTGGGTGGCGATCGCTACGGGCTGGCCCTGGCCCGCGACATTCGCGATCGCAAGGCCTCCGAAGCGGCCCAGGCCCGTCTGGCCGAAATCGGCGAGCTGGCCGCCATGATTGTCCACGAGGTGCGCAGCCCCCTGACAACGGTACTGCTGGGGCTCAATTCGTTTCGATCGCTCGATCTCCCCGACCGCTTTCAGACCCGCCTTGATTTAGCTCTAGAGGAGTCCGAGCGACTGCAGAAACTGCTCAACAGCATTTTGATGTATTCTCGCGATCCGACCCTGGTGCCAGAACCCATTGAAATCAATGCCCTGGTGCAGCATTTGGCCACGACGCTAGAACCAGAGGCAAACGCTCAAGCAGCGCCTTTGGCCTTAAGAACACTTCCCTATGCCATCAACGTTAGAGGCGATCGCGACAAGCTCAAGCAGGTCTTCATCAACCTGCTGACCAACGCCCGCGAAGCCTGCCCCGCCACTGGCACCATCACCTGGGCCGTGCAGCCTCCGGTTGCTGGACAGGTGAGCATTAGCATTCACAATGACGGCGAACCGATCGCGCCCGAACTGCTGCCCAAGCTGACCCAACCATTCTTCACCACCAGGGCCTCAGGCAATGGTTTGGGGCTGGCCATCACCAAGCGGATTGTAGAAGCCCACCAGGGGCAGCTAGTGATTACTTCCAACGCCGCTGGCACCGAAGTTACGGTCACGCTGCCTCTGGCCGGCTCAGCCTAGCGCCCCAGCCTACTGGCAACATCGACAGGATCAACGATGCTTGGGCTATCCACAGCCCTATACGTGCTGACTACCGCACCTGAGCGGCCTAAAAAGCGTCCAAATCGAGCGCTTTAGAGCCACCTTCCTCAATCAGCAGCAAAATTTTCCCCAGCTGTGACCAGATCAGCAGACCGCTGAGCAGGGTCATCGGCACTCCCATGGCGTAGGCGGCTTTGGCCGAGAACCCAAACAGCTCAATGCCAGAGGCCAAAAACACGCAGACTCCGGCACAGATGCCGAAAAAGGGAATCTGTAGCTGCGGCCCCCGCATGGTCGCCAAAATGCGGGTAGAGCGCTTGCTGTTCCACTCAGCGACTGACTGCTGCAGCGTAGTGCTAAAGGCATAGCCCGAAGCCACCGCAGCCAAAAATCCAGCCAGAAACAAAACGTAGGGCGGTTGTGGGTACACAGGCCTAAGAAAAACGAAACAATAATTTACTTCCCCTGATTATAGGGGAGAGCTGCACCCAAACCGACAGGTTCGTAACGTAAACCTAGATCAACCTGCCGCCTAAGATTGCAGCACCTGCCGCAGGTCGCCTACCGCTGGCACGAGCTGTTCGGCTCGCTCTAGAGAATAATTAGTCAGGGCTCCCCAGGCCACTCCCAGCACCCGATCAAGGGTTACCTCATCCTTGACCAAGGCCCACAGACGCTGTACCTCCTGGGTGTGCAGGCGGTCGTCCTCGGTCAGGGCCAGCACGATCATCTCGCGGAGGTGAGCCCCCTCCTCAGACATTAGATAGCGAATACCCAGGCCAGCCGTTGGCAACAGGTCAAAGCCGGCATCGCCACGGGCGATCGCCAGCATGTTCTCCAGCCGATCCCACTGCAGCTGTCCGTCCTGAAACAGCACCTCCAGCAGCCGCTGCCTGAGGGCCGGGGTTTCGCCCAGCAGCAGCCGACGGGCGACGTAGGGGTAGGCTACATTAATGATCTTAAAATTGGGGTTGAGGCTCAGGGCCAGGCCCTCCTGGGTCACCAGGGAGCGAATGATCAGGGCAAACTTAGCCGGCACCCGAAATGGATACTCGTACATCAGCTCCGAAAACTGGTCGGTAACGGTCTTGAAGTTGAAGTCGCTGACCTTTGCGCCCAGGGCGTCGCCCAGCACTCGATTCAGGGCGGGCACAATCGGTCCGAGATCGGTATCAGGGGTCAAAAAGCCCAGCTTGACAAAGTCTCGCCCTAGATTGTCAAAATCCTGGTTAATCAGGTGCACAACAGCATCGACCAGGGTTTCTTTGGTGATCTGATCGAGCTGATCCATCATGCCAAAGTCGATGTAGGCCATGCGGCCATCGGCCAGGGCAAACAGGTTACCGGGGTGGGGGTCAGCATGGAAGAAACCGAACTCCAGCAGCTGCCGCAGGCCGGCGGTCACGCCAATCTCGATCAGCTGGTCGGGGTCAAGGTTGTCTCTCTGTAGCGACGCCATATCGGTGAGCTTGCAGCCGTCAATCCATTCCAGGGTGAGCACCCGCTGGCTGCAGTAGGGCCAGTAGATGACGGGCACCTTGACGGTGCTGTCGTCTTTGAAGTTGGCGGCAAAGCGCTCGGCATTGCGGCCCTCGTTGAGGTAGTCAATTTCTTCAAACAGCTTGGTGCCAAACTCATCCACGATTAGGGTGAGGTCGTGCCCCAGGTTCAGGGGCAAAAACCGGCCCAGCCAGCCCGCTGCCCAGCGCATTAGGTAAAGGTCACGGCATAGCACCGGACGCAGGTTAGGCCGCTGCACCTTAACGGCTACTTCTTCACCCGAAAACAGCCGCCCCCGATATACCTGACCCAGGCTCGCCGCCGCTACCGGCAGAGGCGACAAATTGCTAAAAATTTCTTGAGGGCTATAGTCCAGCTCTGCCTCGATAATCGCCATCGCCTCGGCGGTGGGAAAGGGCGGCAGCTGGTCCTGCAGCTTGGTCAGCTCATCGAGAAAGTCTTGCCGTACCAGGTCAGGCCGGGTTGAAAGAGCCTGGCCCACTTTGATAAAAGTTGGCCCCAAATTGGTCAGCACCTGACGCAGCTGGGCGGCCCGGCGGGGACGGTTTTGGGCCTCTTGACCCAGCCAGCGATCGCTCTGCAGGCCCAGCACAAAGGTGCCTAACCACCATAAGATTTGCAAAACTCGCCAGCCCAAGCTGCCCAGCCGCCAGCGGAAGTAGCGGGCGATCGCCGCTGCGTCGTAGGTGCCCAATAAAGCTGGATCTATCGCTGCCACTGCGCCAATTGCCCCTTACGTCACGGTTACGTCACTGTGCGGTGCTGCCCTAATCGGTGGGGCTATCGTTGGCCAACAGCTGCCGTCAATAGACCCCAGCAACAGGACAGGAGGGCGTGGCGGCAAGCGGCGATCGAAAACCCCTAACTTGGGTTAATCTACCTTAAATATAGTATAGAAAACTACAAACAATTCTGACGCACTTTTGGACGCCGCTGAGCCAGATTATTGGGTGACAAGGTTTAGCCTGGGGCTTACCCAGCTTGCCTTACCCAACGTTAGCAATACTGTGCGGTCTTCAGCCCTACTTGGGCTAAGCAGTCCTTCAGCGTCTGAACGACCTGAACCTGAGCCGCTTCTCCCAGTTCTGGAAACATCGGGAGCGACAACACCTGATGGGCGGCGGCGTCAGCCTGAGGCAGATCTCCCGGTTGGTAGCCCAGATGGCTGTAGACCGGCTGCAGATGCAGGGGCAGGGGGTAATAGACCATGCAAATCACCCCCGCTTCGCGCATTAGCTGCTGCAACTGATTGCGCTCCTGACCTTCAGCGGTGGCTTGAGGCAGTCGCAGCGTGTACTGATTCCAGACCGAGCGGCCAAAGGTAACAGGCAGCGGACGCACTACCTCGGTCACCGACTCTAAAAGCTTGTGATAGCGATCGGCAACCTGCCCCCGCTGCTGGTTCCAGGTGTCGAGGTGGCGAAGCTTAATCGCTAAAATGGCCGCCTGAACCGAGTCCAGGCGGCTATTGACACCGATCGCTTCGTGGTGATACTTGACCCGACTGCCGTGCTCTGACAGCATGCGGGCGGTGGCAGCGAGGGTTTCGTCGTTAGTGGTTATCGCTCCCCCATCGCCGCAGCCCCCCAGGTTTTTGGTGGGGAAAAAGCTAAAGCAGCCGACGTGCCCAATGCTACCTACCTGCTGACCCATCCACTCGGCGCCAGTCGCCTGGGCGCAGTCTTCGATAACCATCAGGTCGTGGCGAGTGGCTAGATCCATCACTGGCCCCATATCGACGGGCCGACCAAACAGGTGCACGGGCATAATCGCTCGGGTGCGATCGCCAATAGCCGCTTCAATCTTGGTCACGTCTAGGTTAAACGTGCTGGGGTCGATATCGACAAAAACCGGCTTAGCCCCCACCGCGCTGATTGCTTCCGCCGTCGCGATAAACGTAAAGGGTGAGGTAATAACCTCATCGCCAGAGCCAATATTCAAAGCCCGCAGGGCTAGATAGAGGGCATCGGTGCCAGAATTACACACAATGCACTGCTCTGAGCCGACATAGTCACCGAAGGACTGGGCAAAAGTTCCGACAATTGGCCCATTGATGTATTGTCCAGAAGCCAGCACCTCAGCCACGGCAGCATTTACATCGGATTGAATTGTTCGAAATTGCTCCGTAAGATCAACAGGAGGAATTACACTCACTCGCTCACACTCACCTAGTGGATAGGCCTAGTTTACCCTACCTCAGGATGGCATCGGGGTCATCGCTGCCCCCCGCCTCTAGCCATAGCCTTACTGACTTAGGAGATTTCCTTGACTAATTTGCCCGGTTTTCCTCGCCGCCTGGGGGCTCCCCAAGCCTCTCCAGCCCCAGACTTTTTCTCTCCAAACGACCATACCCGCTGGATGCATCGCTGCTTAGAACTGGCTGGGCTGGCAGCTGGTCAAACGGCCCCAAACCCAATGGTTGGTTGCGTAGTATTAAAGGCAGGCATCGTTGTTGGAGAAGGCTTTCACCCAGGGGCTGGGCAGCCCCACGCCGAGGTATTTGCTCTGGCCCAGGCAGGCGATCGCGCCCGAGGAGCAACCCTCTACGTCAACCTAGAGCCCTGTAACCACACTGGACGCACCCCGCCCTGTACCGAGGCGGTAGTTGGGGCTGGCATCAGCCGAGTGGTGGTGGGCATGGTTGATCCTGACCCCAGGGTTTCAGGGTCGGGCATTGAGCGCTTACGCCAGGCTGGTATTGAGGTAGAGGTTGGGGTAGAAGAAGCCACCTGCCAGCGCCTGAATGAAGCATTTGTGCAGCGAGTTACTCACCAGCGCCCCCTCGGGCTGCTGAAATACGCCATGACCCTGGACGGCAAAATCGCGGCTACCAGCGGCCACAGTGCCTGGGTCACGGGTCCAGTGGCTCGGGCTGCTGTTCATCAGCTGCGCGCCACCTGCGATGCTGTAGTCGTTGGTGGCAACACCGTTCGTTGTGACAACCCCCGGCTGACCAGCCACGGCTACAGTTCCCGCAACCCGCTGCGGGTCGTGATGAGTCGCCGCCTCGATCTTCCATCCTCAGCCAACCTGTGGCAGATCAAAGATGCCCCAACCGTTATTTTTACCACTGCCCAGGCTGACCCAGAGCGACAGCAGCAGCTGACGACTCAAGGGGTAGAAGTGGCCGTGCTCTCTATGTTGACCCCCAGACATGTCACCGAACAGCTCTATCAGCGGGGCTGCGCCGCCGTGTTATGGGAGTGCGGCGGCCGCCTGGCGGCTGAAGCCATCAAAGATGGCGTGATTGATAAGCTATGGGCGTTTGTCTCACCTAAACTCGTCGGTGGCACCAGTGCTCCCGGCCCGGTTGGCGACCTGGGCATACAGCGCATGGACCAAGCCCTGGCCCTAGAGCGCACCACCTGGCAGACCCTGGGAGACGACCTATTGCTGGAAGCCTATCTAAGCCCTCCGACCTCGCCCTAGCACTCTATGCGGGGAGAAGATCACACAGTGCCAGCCGCTGCCAGCCCTGCTACAGCTATCTGGCGAGCGTCAATTTAGGGACCTTTAGGGATAAATGCGAACTAGCCGAGGAATATCGTAGATCAGCTCTCGGTTACGCATAAAGGCGTCTAGCGCTAGCCGCAAGTCCTCTTTACCTCGAAAAGACTCGATTCGCTGATAAACCTCACCCTGGTCAAACAGCAGCAGGGTGGGCAGGTTAGAGAGGCGGTACGTATTGGCCAACCGCAGATTTTCATCAGCATTGATGTCAATCAGCCGCACATGGTCTTGCCATTCGCTTTGAAAGCTCTGGAGAACCGGAGTGATCATTTTGCAAAGCCCACACCAAGGAGCCCAAAAATGAACCAGCACAGGCAGTTCAGACTCAAGTACAGCTGCTCTAAAGGTAGCTTCGCCAACAGACATTGACATTGACTATATCAAAAAGAGTTTAACTAACCATCTGGATTGTCTTGGGAACACTCCAGATAACTTTAACGTTTGAAGGGAGTTCGAGAACATTCGTGGTTGCTATTGGGATCATTGTAGACCAGGTGAGAATGGAAGTTAATGGGCAAGATCAAGGATTGTGCCAGATCCCTAACACGGTCTCTGGCAAGGCACGCTGACAGCAGCGGTTGACTACGGTATACGTCCCTCAGCGATCGCCGCCCAAACTCAACATTTCGACGGCTGATGCTGCTGGAGTAGTTCTAGAGCACTGGCGGCAGGCAGCGGCTTGGCGAAGAAATAGCCCTGGCCATAGTCACACCCCTCCTGCCGCAGAATAGACACCTGAGTGGCGGTTTCTACCCCCTCTGCCACCACCTCCATGCCCAGCTTTTGCCCTAGAGTCAAAATGGTGTTGATGATGGCCCGGTCTTCGTTGCTTTTCTCCAGGCGGCCTACAAACGACTTATCTACCTTCAGGGTATCCATGGGAAAGCGGTGCAAGTAGCTAAGAGAGGAGTAGCCGGTACCAAAGTCATCAATGGCCAGCTTCAGATCCAGGGACTTTAGCTTCAGCATTAGATCGATAGCGGCATCGACATCGCCCATCACCATGCTCTCGGTAATTTCCAGCCTCACACAGTGACCGTCTACCTGGGTTTCTCGCAGGGCCGCCTCGATTTGATGGATCAAGTCGGCCTGCCCAAACTGTCGGTTAGACAGGTTAATACTCATCGTCAGGTGGCGGTAGTGGGGAAACTGATTGTGCCAGTGCTGCAGCTGCCGACAGGCTTCGCGAAAAATCCACTGGCCCAAAGCCATGATTAACCCGGTTTCTTCCGCTGCTGGAATAAAAGCGCTGGGCAGCACGAAACCCCGATCTTTCTGGTGCCAGCGTACTAAAGCCTCAAATCCAGCCAGTTCTCCAGTTTTAAGATTAATAATGGGCTGGTAATACAGCAAAAATTCCTGGTTGTCGAGGGCA
The DNA here is from genome assembly GCA_003022385.1 of filamentous cyanobacterium CCP3. Lineage (GTDB taxonomy): Bacteria > Cyanobacteriota > Cyanobacteriia > Phormidesmidales > Phormidesmidaceae > Nodosilinea. Next base: position 9,077 of record PYGV01000034.1, read on the forward strand.
TTGATTAGGTCGCTTTCGAGCTGCAGCCGATTGACGGCCTCAGTCAGCATACCGGCCGCGAACACTTCAAAGCGGGTTTTGCCTAAGGCCTTTGCTCGGTACATAGCCGTGTGGGCATCACGCAACAGGTCAGCGGGCTTGTGCTCTAGGTCAGGCTGGCTAATAGCCATGCCAATGCTGAGGGTGCTGGGCAACTTTTGGCCGTGCAGGGTGAGCGGTTCTGAGAGAGCATACTGCAGCCGATCCATCAGCTCTCCGGCGGCGGTACTGTCAAGCTGGGTCAGCAGGAGCGCAAACTCATCGCCCCCAACTCTCGCCACCTGAGCGTCGGGCGGCATGTGCTGAACCAGCCGCTGGGCCATCAGCTGTAACACTTTGTCGCCCACCTGATGACCCAGACTTTCGTTGATTACCTTGAAGCGATCGATGCCCATGAACGCCACGATCACAGGCTGCTCAGTGCTCTGGCGGTAGTAGAGAGCCTGCTGAATCGTGCCGATGAACGCTTCACGGTTGGGCAAGCCAGTCAGAGAATCGTGGGTGGTGCGGTAAAGCAGCTTGTAGGCCAACACCACCGCCATTGCGGCCACAATGCCAGTAGCTGGTTCAGCCAGGGGTATCCACACCAGCCCATTGACGGCCAGCCACCCGCTTACCGCCAGCCCCCCAAGCAGCAGGCCGCCGGACAACAGCAGGCCGCTGGGGCCTTTGACAGTCCAGACCAGGCCACCAGCCGCCAGACACCAGCCCCAGAGCCAGAGCCCCTCGGCCCAGGGGGGCAGAAACCGATAGTAAGCGGGCTGCCCGGTGACAATGTCTAGTAGCTGCCGAATCATTTGCCCGTGAATGACAACCCCAGGCATGGTTAGCTCGTCGTCCTGGTTGAAGCTGAAGGGCGTGTAAAAGCGGTCTTTAAGACTGGCGGCGGTGGTGCCGATCAGGACAATTTTGCCGTCGACCCAGTTGGGGTCGAACTGACGACTCAGTACCTGACTAATGGAGAGATGACGGGCTGGCATTTGGTCGGTGTGATAGCGCAGCAACATTTGATAGCCGCGGCTGTCGACGTTCTGGTAACCACCATCGCGGGCTGAAAGCACTCGAATGGCGCGATCGCCCAAAAACAGGTGATTTTCCTCTGCTCTCAGGGCATCAGATAAGTAGCCCTGGTAGGCCATGACCACTCGCAGGGCAAAGGAGTAGTAGCCCCCCTCAGGGCTGCGCACAAAGAGTAAGTTACGGCGAATCACGCCATCGGAATCGGTCGGAAAATCGTTGAACCCTACTCGCTCTGGCTCAACCGTAGGAGGAGCAGGCACTTCGCCCTGGCCCTGGGTACTGCCCACATTCATAATGGCGATGAGGTTTGGCGCGGCTAGGGACTCAATCAAGTCGGTCGAACCCGGTGGACGCAGAGTGCTGCGATAGAGATCTAGGCCAACGACTTCGGGGTTTTGGGCCTGGAGAGTTTGAATCACCTCGGCCAGCAGTTCGTCGGTAAGGGGCCAGCCGTACTGACGAATATCGGCCTCGGTAATGCCCACAATAGTCATCCGGGGGTCAAGCCCCTGACTGGGACGCGATGGCCCTTGAGGGCCGGTCGTTGACCATCGCACTAGCTGATCAAATAAAAACAGTTCCGCTGGCTCCACAACATTCAGTAGCTTCACACCTGTAACCATGGCGCTAGCTAGCAGACTTGCCATTAACACAATCTTGCCGCTAGTGCTAAGGGGAGTAGCTCCCCACCAGTGAAGCACCTGAGGAATTACACCACGGCGCAGTCGGTGGCTTACTCTGCTAATCATCGCCGCTTTCACGATTGCTGGGCCTTTGAAAGACAGAAAATTGAACGACGGAGAATGTCTCAGGCAGCACACCCAATATCCTCTATCTCTAGAGCACTTTAGAGATGCTAAGGATGAGGACTGCTGTTAAGCATGCCCAAATGAACAACGCTTTTGCCAGGGTGATAGCTTTCTTATTGAGCTCAGATCATTTCCAAAGTAAGTATTGTGTTGGCCCGATAGTTGGGACGCAGGTGATAGGCTGATACCCAAGAAGCTACCAGGCGCACAGACATTCTGATCGATTCAGCGACTGGAAACGTACCCCATCCCTAAGCGGCACGGCTCCGACTTCAAAAAGCTAGCTTGCGTCAAGTCATAGAGCGCCAGTACGGTGTCTAGACCATAGCCTTCATTTTGGTGCCCTAGCTCTGCTAGGCACCCCAGCTTCGCAGAGCTGCCGCTCATTGTCGGCGCAGCCAAGCCAGAGGCTTTGTGGTGTTTGCCCAGCCCAACCAAAGGTAGCCAAATCGGATACAGCACTAGCCCGAGCGTAAAAACATTGGCGGCAGACTCTAGACCCGAATCTGCCGCCAATGTCTTGAGTTTTGATTGTTCTGATCAGTCAGTCTCCCCTACTTTCTAACCTAGAAATGGGGAAACACCGCTACCGCTATTGTGCCGTCGCCGGGTTGGGCATAACCCAGTGAGTACCGCCGCCCTGGCGGCGGCCTGGAAACTCGTCTCGGCTCTTGGCGCTGGCAACCGATTCTATACCAAACGCTTGAAAAATTATCATGACCGTTAGCGATAGCGTTCCAATGGCGAGAACCAAAGAATAGGAACGAGCAGTATGCCCCAGCGGAGTTTGCATAAGATGTATCGTTATGGCCTCAGAATTGAATGAACCAAGCCTGAGGGTAGACGCTCCCTAAACAACAGTTACGTTCTGGCATTCTCTGACTATGGCTGAGGTGCTGACCAAGGTTTTAACCAGAGAAGCCTATATCTATTAAGGCTGAAGCTGATCAAGACCATCGACAGGGGACCCACGGAACTTTGGGTTACGAGAATTTACGGAACATCCAGTTACGCTCGGGGAGAAACTGTAATGATTTTGTGAATTTTGCCGAGACTTTCCGGACGTTGGCAAACGTAGCTACAACCACCGCTGATTGACTCAATGCTCCAGGTAAACCCTGAGTCGAATCATCCGTAAATCTACGGGTTTTGGGGCCTGGTGGCCTGGCATCAGCTGAGCTGGGCAAAGGCTAGACCCAGCAGCAGCCCCAGGGCAGCGCCGATTGATGTGTTAATGCCGTTAACCATCTCGTTAGTCAACCAGGTGAATTTGGGCTGGAGAGTAGCGCCAATTAGGCTTTCTAGAGTGGTGGCGAGAAAAGCAGCCACCAGGCACAGACCGATGGCCCAGGGGCTAATCAGCCCGACGCCCCAGCCAACTAGCGCTATGACCGCTGACCCGCCCACGCCAGCCAGGGTGCCCTCAAGGCTAACGGCCCCTTCGGTACCGGCAGGCACGGATTTGAGTGAAGTAATGAGAAAGGTGTGCCGCCCGTAAGCTTTGCCCACTTCGCTGGCAGTGGTGTCGGAGAGTTTGGTGCTGAGGCTGCTGACATAGGCCAGGGCCAGCAGCGGTAGCCACAGCTGCTGGCTGGTCGGGGTGGCAACGGCCCCTACAACTGCGATCGCGATCGCGCAAACGGCAGCGGCCAACGCCGACCCCCAGACATTTTCTGGCCCCCTGACCCCCGATCGTCCTTCGGCAATGCCCGCCTCTTCTTTGCGCTGCTGGCCCAAACGGGTTACGGCTGAACCAGCCAAAAAGTAGGCCATCACCACGAGATAACCCCGCCAGCCCAGGCCACCCCAAACCAGAACCCCCAAACCCCAGGCGTGCAGATACCCGGCTGGAGTGAGCAGCTTTTTGGGCAGTGCCCAGGCGATCGCGAGCAGAGCTGTATTGACCAGCGCACCAATTAGCCAACCCGTGGGCTGAGGGGTCGGGAGCACCGTAGAGACTACCGCAATAGATAGAGTCATAGACGACCTCGTAGGCATTGCCCCTAGCCTACGGGGCAAAAGACTTGTGCAGGTGTAAGCAGTTGCCCTGATCAAAGCCGGGTTCGTAGGTTAAGCGATCGGCCACCAGGTACATAATCTTAAGCCCTCGACCGCCCTCTGAGTCTGGGTTATTGACGGTAATTTTGTGGCGCAACATGGCGGACAAATCAAAACCAGGGCCTTGATCCCAGATGCGGATATCGATGGTGCGATCGCTCACCGCCACTGCAATGCGTACAGGTGTAGTCAGGGGCAGACCGGCATGGGCATGGCGAACGGCGTTGGTAAAGCCCTCAATCAGTGCGAGCTGACACTGCAACCAAATATTGTGCGGAATCGGCGCAGCCTGGAACTGATCGAACCACGCCAGTACCGACTTTAGGGCCGCAGGGTCAGTTTGGGTCTCAATCTGGCTGGTGTGCTGGTAAGTCAAAACAGGCTATGGCTAGATCGCTCACCTCTGCATCATAGGCTGAAGCCCACCTCGGCAAAAGCCTTAAAGCAAAGAGTTTTACATCTTTGTGTGACTTGGGTTTGATTCAGTAGGGCGGGGTGTTAAGCCAGGCCAGCAGATTGCGGCGGAGACGGTTGAGGTCTCGGTAAAACTCCTGCTGCACAAACTGCCCCAGCGCATCGAGGGGGCTAAACGAGGTCCCAGGCTGCCAGCTAAACTCCTGAGCAATGGGGGTCGTATGAGAGCCCTGTAGCAGTTGCACAGTAGTTCGCTCTGCAAAGCGCCGCACCAGCACCTCCGAAAGGGGGCGGGTTTGGTCGATGGTATCACTGCGAAACTTAATCAGCAGGTTGTGGGCTACCGAGTAGCGATCGCGCACCAGGGCTAGCGTGGTCTCCGGGTCGGGGGTAAACTCGACGTTAAACGCCGGGCTAAACTGCGCGGCCTGCTCCAGAAACGGGATCGATCGCCGGGCCGGATAGTTGTTAAAGCTCATGTATATATTGCCGACCCGCTCTACCTTCCACAGGCAGTTAATCAGCAGGTGTACTTTGCAACCCATGCTGTGTCCCAAACCGTAGATGGGCAGGCTACCGTAGTTTGCCAACACGCGCTTGTCCAGGTAGCGCAGCGCCTGATCAAAGGTAACCAGCACCTCCTGAGCGATGACCGTGTGGTCAAAGGTATTGATAAACGGGGTCGCTACGATGATGTAGCCCTGCCGAGCCAGGTTCTCCAGCAGCCACTGGTAGGTCACGCTGGGGGCTGCCGCCACAAACGCGCCTCCCAAGAAATGGACGATCGCCGTCGGGTTGGGGGGCACTAAAATCCAGTTGCCAGATATCTCTTGCCAGTTCATCACGACCTGCGGCTGTGTCCTCATCGGGCGAAATCCGGCAGGACAGTGAAGCCTATCCTAGCCTGGTTGTACCTATTTACTAGCCTGGTTGTACCTATTTATTACTGTAGTCAGTTTGTGGTTGAGATGGGCAACCAGAGCCGCGATCGCCGCTTGTAAGCCTAAGCGCCTGGGATCATCTACCGCTAATTGGCCTTGCCTTCCGCTTCAGTGGAACGGTAAGCTCGATGGGCTGAGTGAGGGAAAAGCTATGGGGCAGGGGAATGCGATCGCAGAGCGCACCATTTCGGTCAACGGCTTGACCTGGTTCTATCGCGAGCATGAGCCCATGGGGACCTCATCCCGGCTGCCGGTAATTTTGCTCCACGGTCTGGTGTCTCAGAGCTACAGCTGGCGGCAGGTCATGCCTGTTCTGGCCCAGCAGGGGTTTCACACCATCGCCCCCGACTGGATTGGCCACGGCCGCTCAGATAAGCCCGACCGCCGCGACTTTGCCTACACGCCTGAGACTTTTGTCGAGGCCCTAGGTGCTTTTCTCGACGCTCTCAATCTGCCTCAGGTGCATTTAGTAGCCCAGGGGTTTCTAGGCTCAGCCGGTATTCAATATGCCCTGCAGCATCCCGACCGGGTCGATCGCCTAGTTATGATCAATGCTCCCATCGGCCCTGGCGCCAAGCTGCCCTGGAAGATTCGCCAGATGGGTCTACCTTTGGCCGGAGACATGATCACCCAGGACCCGCTGCTGGTCGATCGCACCCTGGAGGGCGGTGGCCCCTACCAAATAGACGATGCCGATTTAGACGTCTATCGGCGACCCTTCCTTAAAAGTTCGGACGTAGGCCGGGCATTGATGACGACAGTACGCCGAATGACTGTAAACGACGTTAGCGTGGCGATCGCCGCCGACCTGCCAAAGTGGGATCACCCTACGCTGGTTTTGTGGGGGCTGAGCGACCCCTGGCTACCCGTCAGCCTGGCCGAAGCCGCCGTGGCAGCCATCCCCAACGGCAAACTACAAACCCTAGACGAAGTAGGGCACTACGCGCAGGAAGACTGGGCCGAAAAAGTAGCCGCTGCCCTCGACAGCTTTTTGCGTCAGATGGCTCCTTAGACTGATTAAGGAACCACAGGCAAGCAACGCCATCAGCCCAATCAAAAACTACAAAGTCAACCAAATCGAAGCTGAGACGTAGAGTTTTACCTATCGGTAAACTCCTGCTTTCGATTGGCCCGGTATCGAAGTCTAAATTCACATCTTATGCTAGAAGAATAAGCCGCACATAGCTTTAACAAACTGGATGGGCCGATTCAAACGTAGGATGGGTTAGCGATAGCGTAACCCATGCGGGCGCTGGGTTTCGTGCCTCAACCCAACCTACATCGACTTATATTTAATCGCGCTTGCCTACTAACGAGCCTTTACTCAAGGAGGATTCGATGGCCGTCAAACAGCAGTTTCAAAGTTTCGCAGATCTCTTGGCCGAGGCTAAAAACCCTGTTCTGGTAGATTTTTATGCCACCTGGTGTGGCCCCTGTCAGATGATGGCGGGCATTCTCAATCAGGTCAACAGCGAACTCAAAGGTCAGCTCAAAATTGTCAAGATTGACACTGACAAGTATCCCCAGATTGCCTCTCAGCACCAGGTGGCAGCCCTGCCCACACTGGTGCTGTTCAAGGCCGGACAGCCCATCGATCGCATCGAAGGCGTACTGCCCGCCCCCCAACTCGTAGCTCGTCTTCGCAACCACCTGGGCTAGGGTATGACGGCTATACCCTGCGCGATCGCCCTGGGCAGCAACCTGGGCGACTCTCGGCAAATTCTCCAGGCGGCTCTGGTTGCCCTCCATACCCCGCCAGCCGTAGAACTGGTAGCTCAGTCTAGCGTTTACCAGACCGTACCCATCGGCCCAGCCCAGCCCGATATTCTAAACGCCTGCGCCCTCATCAACACCACCCTATCGCCCCGACATCTACTCAGTCGGCTGCTGCAAATTGAACAAGACTTTGGCCGCGTGCGTTGCCAGCGCTGGGGCCCTCGCACCCTCGATCTCGACCTCATCTTCTATGGTCAGGTATGTCTCACCGAGCCCGATTTGCACATCCCGCACCCCAGACTGAGAGAACGTGCCTTTGTGCTCGTTCCTCTAGCTGAAATAGCCCCCGACTGGATTGACCCCGTTAGCGGTCAGTCAGTTCAGCACCTTTTCGATGCGCTTGATCTATCTGGAGTTAAGCGCCTTGGCTATATCCTGCACCAGCCTTAAATTGGAGACCCTAGGATGACACTACAATGGGGTGACCATTTATGCCCTTTTTGAGCCTTTTCCTATGCCGCTTGGTCAAGAGCCTCCTCAACTGCTAAAGCAGCGCCTGTTCTACGAGGGCCGTAAATTTAATTTTGAGGTCAATCGGCTGCGGTTGCCCAACCGAGCCGAGGGCGACTGGGAATGTATCCGCCATCCCGGTGGTGCCCTAGCCGTGCCCGTTACCGCCGCAGGTGAGTTGATTATGGTGCGCCAGTACCGCTTTGCCTTGCTGGGGCGACTGCTAGAGTTCCCAGCTGGCACTATCGAAGCTGAAGAAGCTCCTATCGATACCATTCGTCGAGAAATTCAGGAGGAGATCGGCTACACGGCTCAAACCTGGCTACCCATCGGCAACTTTCCCCTGGCTCCCGGCTATTCTGACGAAATTATTTATGCTTTTCTAGCTACCGATCTAGAACCCATTGAGTCACCCCCCGAGGCCGACGCTGACGAAGATATAGAAGTTGTCCTGTTGACCCCAGTTCAGCTAGAAAAAGCCATTCTGGCCGGGGAAGCAGTCGATGCTAAATCGATCGCCAGCTTCTACCTGGTCAAACCTTACCTTGAGAAGCTGGCAGCCCTTTAGAGCGCTTAGTCAGTAGGGCATTACAACGAGTCTTAGTCGAAATGGCCAACTACGGTTTCAGCAGGGTAGCGCACCTTTGGCAGGTCGGCATATTTGTCGTCAGCAGCGCGGTAACCTGCTGCACACAGCACTACTGCTGAGTATCCCTGGGCAGGAAGCTGTAGTATCTCGTCAAACTTGGCTGGGTCAAACCCCTCCATTGGGCAAGTATCTACCTCTAGCATGGCAGCCGAATACATGAAAAACCCTAAGGCGATATAGACCTGCCGAGTAGCCCAGCTTTCCATCGTGATCGGGTACGGTGGCTCAGCTAGAAATCCCTTGACCATATCCCCATAGTTGGACAGAGTCTCTATCGGTACATCGCGCACTGTAGACATGCGCTCCACAAACTGATCTACCTCGGCGGTGCCGATATCTTTTTTAATGGCCAGCACCACCAAATGTGAGGCATCGGTCACCTGAGCTTGCCCCCAGGCATGGTCGCGCAGCTGCTGCCGCAGGTTAGGATTACGCACCACAAAAAACTTCCACGGTTGTAGCCCAAACGAGGAAGGAGACAAGACGAGGCTTTGTTCTAGAACATTCCAAACATCGTCAGGAATTTTCCGGGCTGAGTCAAATTGCTTCGTAGCGTATCGCCAGTTAAGCTGCTGTACGAGCTGGTCCGGAGTGGTTGAGGAATTGAGCATGGTTTTCAAGCTACAGTGAAACAGACCGAACGTTTGGTCAGTGCTTGGGCTTGGTTCTCCAAACACTATCCCCGTAGGATCCTAAGCTATCTAGCCGTTCTCTGCATTAGTTCTCCCTGAGCCCAATAGGTTTGTGGTCACAGCCTTTTGTTCAGCTAGTGGGGCTTATGACTACCCAGGCTGTAGTACGGATGCAACCAATCTAGACTGATTTCGTAGAGGTGATCGGTAGCCCAAGTGGCTCGACGATGAATCATGTGGTACGGGTAAGTGTGGGCGACTCCTAGTACCGGTATCCCGGCCCGCTTAGCGGCTTCAATGCCGGCGAAGGAGTCTTCAACCGCTAGGCAATCAGCAGGGCCTAGGGCCAGGTCGCAAAACTGCTGATTGAGGCGCTCGATCGCCAGTAAATAGCCATCTGGGGCAGGCTTGCTAACTCCAGGTGCCAGATCGTCCGCTGAAATAATCACCCTTACGTGCTCACCCCAGGGAACTAGGGACAGCACGGTTTCGATTTCGCTACGCCGTGCTCCCGATACAATCGCCAGCTTAAGCTGCGCAGCCCGAATCTGGTAAATCAAGTCGTCAAGGCCGGGGTATAACGGCAGCGGGTTGAGGCCAGACAGCATCTCCAGGTAGCGGGCAGCTTTTCGATTGAGCAATTTTTCTAAATAGGTGTTAGACACCACACGCCCCTGGCGCGCCAGCAAATCACTGAGACAGGCTGCATCAGACCGTCCTAGGCAACATTCTTCTAGGTCTTGAGGATTGGGTCGAAGATTCTCCTCCAGGAGCAACTCCTCAATTAACCGCCCATGAATGGCTTCGTCATTGATGATGAGGCCATTGAAGTCTAATAAAACTGCCTTGAGAACCATTAACCCAGCCAAAGGAATATTAAGAGATGCAACAGTCATTCACATCTGTTAGCTTAGCCCGGTTTTGACAACTCTAGAACGTCGCGTTAAGCCCCCTGGGCTGGGCTTTTGAAGATCAACCGAGAGAATTTATCAGCACAACGCTAGGAGGGCGACACCGGCTTTGAGGGCCTAAGTCTCGCTCTGCCGAGCTTGCCGCTACCCCGTAAAACTACGGAGATTTGCGCTCCGCCTTCGCTGGAGTACCGTAGATCAACGATGGTGAATGCTGGTGTCAATCCGGAGAATAGATTCAGTTCTCAGCGAACCCGCTCTCGTAAGGACATCCGCAGATATGGCTACCCAAACTTCGACAATTCGCTCCCGTGGTATGGAACTGCTGATGCAGTACAAGCAGTCTCCTTCTGTGCAGTTACGCAACAGGCTAGTACAGCTCAATGCCGGTCTAGTTCGCAAAATTGCCCATCGGGTCAGCCACCAGTGCTCTGAACCCTACGAAGATCTCGAGCAAATTGGCTACATCGGTCTAATTCGAGCCATTGAGCGGTTTAACCCTGGCCAGGGCTGTGCCTTTAGCTCTTTTGCCGTTCCCTACATTCGGGGCGAGATGCTGCACTTCCTGCGCGATCGCGGCACTACCGTTAAGATTCCCCGCCGCTGGCAAGATCTTCAAAAAGAGTCCCAGAAACTTCAAATGGAACTGATGCGCAGCCTGGGCCGCAATCCTAGCGACCACGAAATGGCTGAAGCCCTGGAGGTGTCGGTCAAGGAATGGCGGGAGGTGAAGATGGCCCACAAAAACCGTTTGCCCCTCAGCCTTGATGCCACCGTTTGCCAACAGGTTGACTCCAATATTACCCTGGGCGAAACCCTCCCCGACACCCACTACCAGCTCATGCAGGCGCTAGAGGAAGATCGCCAGCAGATCCAGCGGGCTCTAAACCAGCTTGAGGGCAAGACTCGTACCGCTATTGAGTTTGTATTCTTCAAAGGGCTGTCTCGCAAAGAAGTGGCTGAGAAAATTGGGGTTAGCCCGATGACCGTCACCCGCCGTATCCAGCGTGGGGTAGATGAAATGATTGCATTTCTGCAGCCCCAAGAACTGAGCACCGATCCTTAAGGGCTGTCTGGTCTATCATCTTAAAATACGAGAGCGATCGCTGCAGGAAGTCTAAATAGACTTTCTGCAGCGATGTGTTTGTAGGGCCAAGGCAAATACATCATTCGCTGCCGTAGCCCTTACACCGCTTACTACAGTTCTCAAGGCAGAGCACTTAAATATTTCAGCGCCCAAAATTAAAGAGCGGCAGGCCTTTCATAGCGAAAGACTACCGCCCTCTTTCATTAGCTGAAAGTCGCTGACCTGGCTGAGCTATCGGGGTGTCCCAGTGGGCAACTGGCTTGAACCAAAAACCCTTCGTAAGCCCCCGCATCTCGGCCAAGCCATCACGAACTACCGGTAAACGTAATCTCGGGAAAGCGGTCTTGGGCTTCGGTCAGGGGTTTACCCTTGCCTTCCTCCTGCCAGTAGTTGATGATCTCGGTGGCCTGGTTGAGAATTTCAACCCGCTCTTCTTCCTCGATCCAGGGCTTTCCCTCGAGCTCGGTTTTCATTTGTTCCCAGGCATCGTTACGGGGCCAGAAGAAATAAGAGGTGAGCGGGCTGGTGCCCTTACCTACCACCTGATCAACTGCCAGCGCAACGTCATTTTCTAGCCAGAGTACTTTTAGGACAAATCTGGACAAGTAGACCTCCGCCGCAATTCCAAAAATACTACAGTCTATAATTCTATCACCTTACCGCTCCAACTCTACCCTAAGTGGACATACCATGACTTCCTCGGCTGCTCCCTTCGCGATCGCGGTGTTTGATATCGACGGCGTACTGCGAGATGTAGGTAATTCTTACCGCCGCGCTCTGGCCGATACCGTCGAGAAATTCACTGACGGCAAGTATCGTCCCTCTAGCGAAGACGTTGACCGCCTCAAGGGAGAAGGCATTTGGAACAATGACTGGGAGGGATCGCAGGAGTTGGTCTACCGCTACTTTGAAGCTCAGGGCCAATCCCGAGAGGCCGTTGTCCTTGACTACGACGACATTGTTGAGTTCTTTCAGGGGCGCTATCGGGGGCCGCACCCGACCGATCCCGACCAGTGGACCGGCTACATTACTCAAGAGCCTCTGCTGGTCGAAAAATCATATTTTGAGCGTTTGACAAGCGATCGCATTGCCTGGGGGTTCTTTAGCGGCGCTACCCGAGGCTCAGCAAACTTTGTGCTGCAGCGTCGCCTGGGGCTGAGCGCACCGGTTTTGGTATGCATGGAAGACGCTCCTGGTAAGCCCGACCCCACCGGACTGATGCAGGTAGCCAACAGGTTAATAATGCAGGGCTCGCTGCCTGAGAGTTTACCGATCATCTATGTGGGCGATACCGTGGCCGACATGCAGACCGTTGTGCAGGCCAAAACCACCTACCCCCAGCAGTGGTGGATGGGGGTGGGCGTGCTGCCGCCCCATATCGTCATTAGCGATGACACTTACCGCAATGACTACCACGATGCGCTCCAAAAGGCTGGGGCCAACCGGGTGATTAGCCGAGTGACCGAGCTTACCGCTGACTATATTGAGGCATTGATACAGGCTTGAGGTGCGGGAGTGAAATAGCGCAATCAAACGTTGGGATCGCAGCCTGGTTCTCGCTGAAAGAACCGGCTGATGGTAGGCAGGAGGTGGGTTATCTCACCTCCTGCCTACCATCAGGGTGTATCACGTTGACAGGAGACGCTAATCGAGCCTCAAGCTAACTCGATTCAGCTATTCTGCGGCCATTTTGCGGCGACGCCGGGTGGTCAACCCACCAACGCCTAGGGCTAGTATGCCCAAAAGAGCAGAGGGTTCAGGAACATCTTCAGCCGGCGGTGCCCCATTTTGAATGCCGCGCACCGCAAAGATGACGTCGTTATAGTCTTTATCACCGCCGCCGACGATATCCTCAAAGCCAAGGATGATCCAGTCTTTGTGCTGGAAGGCAACTACGTGCTGGAGTCCGGAGGGGTTGGCGGCAGCATTAGTGCCCAGCATGGTCGTACCGCCGTTCTTGCCGTTTGACTTAATCATAAAGTCGAGTTGGGTAGCACCGACAAACCCGCCTAAGCTCAACCCTTGACCGAGAGCTAGAGGGCCATTCTTTTCGCTCAGCTTGCTGTGGGGAGACGAGATATCGTCAAAGATTTTGCCACTGCTGAGCAGAGCCCCAGAGCTATCTTTGGCCGTGTAGAAGAGCTGGTTGCGGTAGCCCGCGCCTTCGTTAATGAAATAGACCTCAACCGGGTCTACTCCATTCCAGAACAGCTTGCTGGTGTCGAGCTGATACTGGGCCAGAAATCCTTGAGAGAGAGCATTAGCTTCGTTGTTAATGAGCTTTTTAAGCTCTTCTAAAGACGTAGAAGGCTCAAGCAGATTGAGGGATTTGAGGTTGTCGAAGCCAAGGTTGGTAGAGAACTGGTCGGGGGTAAGACCGGCTGCAGGCAGCTGCGCTTGAGCGGGGGCAGTAGCCACAACGCTAACAGACAAAGCGGCCGCCGCCAGCCCTGCTTCTAAAAGGTGACGATTGAAAAACATCTCCTGGTACCTGGGGATTAGTTTATGTGGTTACATGGGCACCCGTCGCTAGGGGAGGGTGGGGTGAGCAGACTGGTCCACAGTTGCGGCTTAGACTACTCTAGGGCCAACCAATGGATTGGCACAGCATGGTTCTAATCTACTCGTCTGTTTGCTGCCCAGCCTGAGTAGATGCCACAGTTCGTTGATAAAGATTCCGTATTTTAGGCTTTAAGTGGGTAAAAAGTATGGCCAGAAACACGGATGTCTCTGGCATGGCGACCCAACTCAACGCTCCACAATTCTGGACATGAAACCGTCCCCTGATGGCGCTGCCGATAGAGGCCGCAGAAATTCTTAGGAATTTTCTATCGCCCAGGGCCATTCAGAGGTTAGTGTCTAGGTCTAGCCTATCTGAATTACTCAGGACAGCCCCATGGCTAAAGCTGACCCCCAACGACTCAAGCTCTCACAACTACGGGCGCTAGTGGCCATTGCTGATCAAGGCTCCTTTAGCGATGCGGCGCTGCATTTGGACCTGTCGCAGTCGGCAGTGAGCCACGCCATTGCCACTCTGGAGGAGGAGCTAGGGGTGCTGCTGCTCAGTCGAGGGCGGCAGGGGGCGGTGCTGACCCCGGTGGGCGAACAAATTATTGAGGAGGCGCGGCAGGTGTTGCGATCGCTGCACAACCTATGCCACAAAGCCGATCGGGCCAAGGGGCTAGAAACAGGCGAAGTGCGGATTGCGGCTTTTCGCAGCGTAGCCACCCATATCTTGCCTGAGGTCATTCGTCAGTTTCGGCAGCAGTTTCCGGGAGTCGCCATTACAATTGATGAAAAAATTCACTACGAAATGGTTGAAAGCGACCTGCGCCAGGGGCGAGCCGATGTGGGGTTTACCTACCTACCCACCCAGGACGAGTTTGACCAGTGGGAACTGCTGCGCGATCGCTATATTGTGCTGCTGCCCCCTACGGCCGCTCCCCTGCCCCAGGCTCTCAGCTGGACTGAGCTAGCCAACTACCCGCTGATTTTGACCCCTACCGATGACGGCGATCGCCAGCACCTCGACCGTCTGCTGCACCGCTGCGGTCAACAGCTCCAGCCCGCCTATGCCGTACGTGAAGACTCGACAATTTTGAGCATGGTCGAGCGCGGGTTAGGGGCGACCATCATGGCTGCGCTGGCGGCGGAGCCGATTCCGGCTGGGCTGCAGGTAGCCGAACTGCCCCAGCCCCTAGAGCGGGTGATTGGGGTGATCGTGCTGCGCAAGGCTCTACTACCACCCCCGGTGTTTGCGTTTCTAGAACGCCTCAAGTCTAATTGGCCCCAGGCGCGATCGGGGCCCCCAGCCCAGGTCTTGGCGACTAAAAAGAGTTAGACCGGGGTTGACGATTGGATGGGACCCAGGCACGAAAAATGCCCCAGCGCTAGGCCGGGGCAGCAGGTCGTTGTTGTTCTGGAGGGACGTTGAACGCTGTTCACGGTCTCCAGTTATGGCTACAGCCCGCTTGCGTCAGTTTACGGATGAGCCAGAGAATTTAATTGACGGCTAAAACCCCATTGCCCTGGCCAGAGTAGCCGTATCGGGGTTGAGGCCGCCTTTTACCTGGTTGTTGCTGTGGGCGATCGCCGTATCGGGGTCTTTCAAGCCATTGCCGGTGAGCACGCAGACAATGTTAGCCCCGGCGGGCACCTGATCTTTGACTTTCAATAGCCCGGCGACCGAGGCGGCGCTGGCAGGCTCGCAAAAAACACCTTCCAGGGCCAGCAGACGATAGGCGTCTAAAATCTCGTCGTCGGTAACGGCATGAAACGTGCCCTGGCTAGCATCGCGTACCGCCTCAGCCTTAGTCCAGCTGGCCGGGTTGCCGATGCGAATGGCGGTAGCCAAAGTTTGCGGGTCACTCACCACATGCCCGTTGACCAGCGGAGCCGCCCCAGCGGCCTGAAAGCCCATCATGCGGGGCAGGCGGCTGCACTGGCGCTGCTGGTGGTACTCACAGAACCCCATCCAGTAGGCGGTGATATTGCCAGCATTGCCCACCGGAATGCAGAGCCAGTCAGGAGCATCCCCCAAGGCATCGACTACCTCAAAGGCGCCGGTTTTTTGTCCCTCCAGACGGTAGGGGTTGACCGAGTTAACCAGGGTAATGGGGTAATCCTTTGCTAGCTCGCGCACCATGGTCAGGGCATCGTCAAAATTGCCGTTGATGGCTAGCACTTCGGCTCCGTACAGCAAGGCCTGGGCCAGTTTGCCAAGGGCCACGTAGCCGTCAGGAATGAGCACAAAAGCTCGCATGCCCCCGCGGCGGGCGTAGGCCGCCGCCGCCGCCGAGGTGTTGCCCGTGCTGGCGCAGATCACCGCTTCGGCTCCGGCTTCTTTGGCCTTAGAAATAGCCATGGTCATGCCCCGGTCTTTGAAGCTGCCGGTGGGGTTGAGGCCGTCGTACTTGACCCAGACTTTCACATCTTTACCAATCTGCTGGGCCAGGGTCGGCATCGGAATCAGGGGGGTGTTGCCCTCGCACAGGGTAACCACCGGAGTTTGATCTGTCACAGGCAGGTAGGCTCGGTAGGCCTCAATGAGCCCGGGCCAGGGCTGTAGCCCGGAAGCCTGGGGCCGAGAGACTGGAGTAGCGGCGGTGGCAGGATTTATGCTTAGGGTCACGGTAGGTCGGCGGTACTAAATAATGAGGAGTGTAGAGAGCGTTGAAGGCCCAGGGGATCGGTAGCCCGACCCGAACACCAGCTTTTGTGTTTCCTAGTTTACCGTGAGCCTTGACCCCAACGGATCAAGTACCGCAGTTTTGGCGGCCTGAGTGGGGAGTCACTTGCCGAGTCGTCCAATTTGTAAACTGCCTAGGTTAACCTCACAGCCAGAATGGGGTGGTTTAAGATTACCCTCTGGACAGTAGGGTTAAAATGCCTTAACTTTCTGACTGAGTACAATCCCCTATTTTACACGTCTCCTATGAATGCCCCTTTAGACCACGCCAATGTTGAGGTTGCTGCTCGATCTGGCGAGGCGGCCTTAAAACCAGCGACCGAGCCAGCAACTGGGGCCCCATCGGCGCGTGAGACGGCCCCTGCCCTCGACGACAAAATTTGCTGGATTGAGTTGCACCAGGCCCCTTACCCGCCCAATCAGCAGGTTGAGCTACTACACCTACAGGCTGAGGCCGAGACTCTGCTCCTGCAGCTACAGGCTGTGCACCAGCGACGCCACAGTATCCGCGCGATCGCTGAGGAAAACGCCTAGCCAGCAATCGGGTTCTAGCGTCGGTATTTCCCTGCGATCGCAGGCCCCACAGCGATAGCGACCAACAACTGTTGCCTGAAGTGCGCCATTTGACCTGAGTCTAACCTGCGTCCAAAATGCGCCACTTCTTGAAGAATTCGCTAATGTTAGGAGAAAATTGTGGGGAGATGCTGCGATGACCTACTCTGCCAAGCCCAGGCAAGCTGAGGAAACTAAGCTCAACGGCCTATCCAAGCGCAAGCTGTACGCGGCTGTTTCGGGTGGGTTACTGCTGGCGATCGCAGCAGGGGGTGCACTTAAACTCACGATGGGCAGCTCTAGCCCTGAGGCGGCTAGGGTAGACGCTGACAGCGCTGACCTGATGGCCACTGATATGGCCCCAACCGATGCCGAGGGTGCACTGGTACCCCAAACCGATGAGGCGGCCACACCGTTTCAGTCCCAGCCTTTCTTCCAACCCTCAGCTCCCTTACGTTTGGCCGAACCAAGCCTGCTGCGTTCTACCTCTTCTCAGGCTCGGGTTGAAGCCGTTGCGGCTGGTCGCCCTGATCCCTTTGCCTCGGTAGTGCTGCCTGGCCCCAAAGCCTCACGCCCTACCCCAGCGGCCGCCGCCCTGACTCCGGTGCCTGCTGCGGTTGCGTCTCAAGGTCTGCCGGCGGTGGCCGTAGCCACTACCCAAAGCCTGCCACCCCTACCCCAGGCTCCAGCTCAATCAGTGACCTTGCCCAATCTGCCCGCCCCCTTCCTGGCGGGTAGCGTGCCTCCCATTCCCACCGACATTGCCGTTGCCCCTACCGGTAGCCCAGCTTTCCAAAACCTGGTTGATCAGGTCGTCGTCAGCGGCGTGGTGCAGGTGGGCAGCGGCGTCAGCGTGATTGTGACCGAGCCGGGCAGCACCGTGAGCCGTCGGGTCAGCCAGGGCGATATGCTGGCGGGCGGGCGCATCAGGGTCAAGTCGGTCGATATGTCTGGGCAAGAGCCTGTGGTGGTACTCACCTATGACGGCCAAGACTATACCCGCACAGTAGGGGCACCGATGGTCAGCTCGCTTTAGCGTCATCCTAGAGGTAGATAAACCAGAAGAGCGTCGCGGCTCACGCTGAGGCCTAACCACATCGATTAGACTTGAGGAAGCTGCCGGTCGGATCGCCTCTTGAACTGAGCTGAACATAGCTGAGTTCTATGCTCGTCATCTGGTCAGCGCTGTACCCAGAATGGCTAGCGAATTGGGTTGAGGATTGCCTATGGGCAGTAGCAAGATAGCGTCTGGCAAACAAAAAACGCAGCGGCTGCTGGGTCTCGATGGGGCTGATACCTACGATTGCCCAGTCTGCCGTCACGGGCAGTTGCAGCCCATGGCTCTTATGGATGCCTATGCCTGTAGCTTTTGCCGTCATATTTTTGACGTCAACCTGGACCAGCAGACGGTACATGTCGTCGACAGCGTGCAGCCCATGGGATGGCGCTGGCAGGGGTGGCGCTGGCAGCCGCTCTATCAAAGCCGTAGCGACATTACGCTTATCCTGTGGCTGGTGGGCCTGGCTCTGGTTATTTTTCCTGCTGGGATTGTAGCGCTGGGGGGATACGTGTTTCCCCCCCTAGATGAGAGCACAGGCATTAATTGGTCACTGGCGTGGGCCGTGGGCACCCTGGTTGCCCACGGCACGATGGTAGGCTGGCTGGTGGCTGAGCACTATCAGTTTCCGTTCTATGTGATGACTAAAATTCGTCTACAAAGGCTACTTGAGCGGCTGCCGGGTTAGGGGCGGCTGCCGGTCTGACAATCGGTAGCAGAAAACCAGATCAGGGGTACATCGGTTTCGCTGCGCCAGCGAACCCAGCCTTCTGCCGTACTGGAACCCGGCAGGGGGGTGCAGCCCTGAGCGGGTTGGGTAACGCGCACGCGCAGCCAGTCGCCATCGAGATCGAGGGGTTGAATAATGCTGTTTGGCCCTACCAGCGCCTGGAGCGGAGCGGTACCCGTGGGGGCGAGTCGCATGGGCTGCGATAGCCCAGGCCGTCGAAACTGAACGCGCGCCGCACTTTCCATTGAGGCTTCCCAGGTTTCTACAGTGAGGGGCACCGTACCCAGCGCTAAATGGGAGGTGTGGGCCCAGGCCGCTCCAGCCGGTGTGTACTGAAAGCGAAACCAACCGTCGGGGCGAATTTCGAGCACCGGGAAGGTGTAAAGCTGCTGATCGGTTTGGACCATTGAAAAAGCTGCATCGCGGCCAATGGCCAGGGGGTCTGTGCCATTGGGAACCAGCCAACCATTGATCAACCAGCCCCAGGGGTCGCTTTCGGGGGTGGGGTAGATAGGTAAGGCTACTCCGCGCAGCCACTCAGCACCAAGCAGGGGGGCATTGGGGCCAGTAGGGCGCAGGTGACCCAGGCCAATGTCGTCATTGGGGGCCGGGCTGAGGCCGATAATGCCAGCTTCGTCTGGGTCAATGGCGTCTGGAACGGGGTCTGGCAG
>PYGV01000230.1 GCA_003022385.1 filamentous cyanobacterium CCP3
ATTGAGGAGGGTGGGGAGTTGTGTGATTGCTCTTGGTGGTCAAGAATAGAAAGAAACTCTGGCCGTCGCGGTGTCTAGACTGGGGCAGAGATAGGTGGGGAGATTGGTTACGGTAGATGGGGGCGACCTGGGTTGATGACCCGCTTCGCCATTCTCAACGTTATTGACCCTGTTTTTGGATGACCTGTTCAGGAGCCTGCTGTGAGCGACGCATTTGATTACGACCTGCTGATTATTGGTGCTGGGGTGGGGGGCCACGGAGCCGCCCTGCACGCGGTGAAGCGGGGGCTGAAAACCGCCATTGTCGAAGCCGATGTGATGGGGGGCACCTGTGTCAATCGGGGCTGTATTCCCTCTAAGGCGCTGCTGGCGGCCTCGGGTCGGGTGCGAGAGCTGCGCAACGAGCACCACCTCAAGTCTCTGGGTATTTCGGTGGGCAACGTGACCTACGATCGCGAGGCGATCGCCGACCATGCCAAAAATCTGGTCAGCAAAATTCAGGGTGATATGACCAACAGCCTGAGTCGGCTAGGGGTTGACATTATCAAGGGCTGGGGACGGCTGGCGGCGGAGCAAAAGGTAGCGATCGCCACCCCCGACGGCGAAAAAATTGTTACGGCCCAAGACATTATTGTCTCGACGGGTTCGGTGCCCTTTGTGCCCCCCGGCATTGAGACCGACGGCAAGACGGTGTTTACCAGCGACGAAGCGCTCAAGCTCGACTGGCTGCCCGATTGGATCGCCATTATCGGCAGCGGCTACATCGGTCTGGAGTTTTCTGATGTGTACACGGCCCTGGGCTGCGAAGTCACCATCATCGAAGCGCTGGATCAGCTGATGCCCACCTTTGATCCCGACATTGCCAAGATTGCCCAGCGGGTGCTGATTGCCCCCCGCGACATCGAAACCCGAGCTGGCGTCATTGCCCAGAAGGTGACGCCGGGATCGCCTGTGGTGATTGAGCTGGCCGATCGCGAAACCCGTGAAGTGGTCGAGACCCTGGAGGTCGATGCCTGCTTGGTGGCTACGGGCCGCATTCCCGCCACTAAGGATTTGGGTCTGGAGCGGGTCGGCGTGGAGACCGATCGGCGCGGCTTTATTCCGGTGAATGACCACTTGCAGGTGCTGCGCAATGGCGAGCCGGTGCCGCACCTATGGGCGATCGGCGACGCGACCGGCAAAATGATGCTGGCCCACGCCGCCTCAGCCCAGGGCATTCTCACTGTCGAAACGATCTGCGGCGAGCCCCGCACCGTCAACTATCTGAGCATTCCGGCGGCGGCCTTTACCCACCCTGAGGTCAGCTTTGTGGGCATGACCGAGCCCGCCGCCAAACTCATGGCCGAGGCCGAGGGCTTTATGATCGACACCGTGCGCACCTACTTTAAGGGCAACTCCAAGGCCCTGGCCGAGGGCGAGTCCGACGGGTTGGCCAAGGTGATCTACCGCAAAGACACGGGCGAAATTCTCGGTGCCCACATCATTGGTATGCACGCGGCGGATCTGATTCAGGAGGCGGCCAACGCGATCGCTAACGGCCAGACCGTCACCGATCTGTCGTTCTGCGTCCACACCCACCCCACCCTCTCGGAAGTGCTCGACGAGGCCTTCAAGCGAGCTGTGGTCGTCCCGGCGTAATCCCCGTAGGGTGGGCACTGCCCACCTTCTCGCCCTGCCCTGAGCCGACCAATTCCGCTGCTGCGATCGCGTTATGCTCGGTACTAATACTTTGCTCTTTACCCAGGGTTAATGGTGGGCATTGCCCACCCTACCCTCGGCCCCAATCCAAAATGGCCAATAGTTCGACAGGCTCACTACAAGTCCAACCGCCAAAATTCATGAAGATTCGTCGTCGCCCTCCCAACCCCGCTGTTGCGGTCAAAAACTTGCAGTACCAGATCAAAGCCGACGACGCTGAGCCTAGGCACATTCTCGAAAAAATTGTTTGGCACAAAGAGACCGAGGTGGCGGCCCTGCGGGAGCGCCTGCCCCTGGCAGATTTACAGCGGCAGGTACTCGATGCACCGCCGCCGCGCGATTTTGTGGCCGCCCTGCGCGATGGGCGTACGACCCCAGCGCTAATCGCCGAGGTAAAAAAAGCCTCGCCCAGCCAGGGGGTGATGCGGGCCGACTTTGACCCGGTGGCGATCGCCCAAACCTATGCCGCCCATGGAGCCAGCTGCCTCTCGGTGCTCACCGACAAAGCCTTTTTTCAGGGCGACTTTGAGTATCTGGCCCAGATTCGCCAGGCGGTGGATTTGCCCCTGCTGTGCAAAGAGTTCATCATCTACCCCTACCAGATGTACCTGGCCCGTGCCAAGGGAGCCGACGCGGTGCTGCTGATCGCCGCCATTCTGACTAACCAGGACCTGACCTACTTCGTGCAGATCGCCAAGGCCCTGGGCATGGGCGTGCTGGTTGAGGTACACACTCTGGAAGAGCTAGACCGAGTGTTGGCGGTGCCGGGGCTGGCGCTGATTGGCATCAATAACCGCGATCTAGAGACCTTTACTACCCGCCTAGAGACAACCGCCGAACTGATTGCGGCTCGGCGCGACAGTTTAACCGCCAGCGGCGCCGTAGTGGTCAGCGAGTCGGGTATTCATACCTCAGCCGATTTACAGGCGGTGACGGCGGCGGGAGCAACGGCCGTGCTGATTGGCGAGTCGCTGATTCGACAGTCTGATCCGGGGCTGGCCATCGACCAACTTTACAAAAAAAACACCGTGTAGATACTGAAGTCTTTAGGCACTTCCTGATTTAATCAACAGACCGCACCCTGGGGCACCGCAATGGCAAATTTAGGCAAACCGCTCCCGCTACCCTCCCATATTCACTACGAGCTGCTGCTGCGACTGCTTGAGCAGCAGACCATGTCGGTGGCCTACCAAAACCCCCAGATTCGTATGCAGGTGCAGGAGCTGATCATTGCCCTGCGCAAGGCTCTGTCGCAGCAGCGCCAGCTCGAAGAAACCTGCAAACAGGTTCAAATTGATATTGAATATCAGTGGTCGACCAACCAGTTGGGCGATCGCTTTTTGCCCGAAGATGTCACCCCCTAGGGGCAGGGGATGGGCTGACTGGGTCTGACCAAGCCACAATTTTGCCAAATGGTAGCCCTTATTACTCCCAGGGTAAAATTTTCTGTACAAGCTAGTCAGGCAGGTCGCTCGGTGCTGGTCAAACGCTAGTTTCGTGTTCTAGAGTATGGCTTCTGGGAAGTTTCCCCAACCCTGTAGACCTGGTTACTGCTTGAGGAAAGTCAATGAAACGACGTTGGTTTTTAGCGTCTACCGTAGCGATCGCGGTAGTTACTGCGGGAGTCACAACAGCTTGCGGTGGCGGTCAGTCTGGCGAGCAAGCGGCTGGAGACGCCGATTCGGGTAGCCAAGTATTGACCATGGCCACCTCCGCCGACTATCCCCCCTATGAATTTGTCGAAACCGCCGGGGGCACTGAGGAGATTGTCGGCTTTGACGTCGATATTGCCCGCCACATCGCCGAAGAGCTGGGCTACGAGCTAGAAATTACCAATATTGACTTTAACGGCTTGATTCCGGCGTTACAGGCCGGACGGGCCGACTTCGTGATGGCTGGCATGACCCCCACCGAAGAGCGCAAGCAAAACGTCGATTTTTCTGAGATTTACTACGACGCCAAGCAGACGATCGTGTTTCCATCCGGTGGCGGCATTAGCTCAGCCGCTGACCTGGAGGGCAAAACTGTTGGGGTACAGCTGGGCTCGATTCAAGAGGGGCTAGGCCAGGATCTGGCCGAGGCTACCCCCGGCATGGAACTGGCACCCCTCAACCGCATCAACGAAATTGTGCAGGAGCTGAAGTCGGGCCGCATTGACGCCGCCATTATTGAAGACACCGTGGCGGCGGGCTTTTTGGCTAATAACTCTGACCTGGAGGCGGTGGAAATTCCTGAGGAGGGTCCAGCGGGGTCAGCGATCGCATTCCCCAAAGACTCTGAGCTGGTCGATGATTTTAACCAGGTGCTGGCCGACATGGAGTCGAGCGGCCTGATGGAAGAGCTGATTGTCAAGTGGTTTGGCGATGGGGCTGAGTAGTCACCATCTATGAACCTAGACTTTGGCCAAATTATTCCATCGCTGCCCTTTATTCTCCAGGGCATTCTCGTTACTCTCCGGTTTACGGTGTTGTCGGCGCTGCTGGGGTTTACCCTGGGCACGCTGCTGTCGCTGCTGAAGATCTCTAGCATCAAACCGCTGCGCTGGTTTGCCGAATTTTATACGTCCATTTTTCGGGGAACGCCGCTGATTTTGCAGCTGGCGCTGGTGTACTTTGCCACCCCGCAGATCATCGGCTACAAAATTACGCCAATCGAGGCGGGGGTGTTTACCTTCTCGCTCAACTCGGCGGCTTACAGCTCGGAGACCATTCGAGCGGGCATTATGGCGGTAGACAAGGGCCAGCGGGAGGCGTCGATGTCGCTGGGGGTGGCCTACCGGCCCATGATGCTCGACATTATTTTGCCCCAGGCGTTTAAAAACATTTTGCCCGCCCTGGTCAATGAGACGATTGCGCTACTGAAAGATTCGGCGCTGGTGTCTACCATTGGAGTGCTAGACCTGATGCGGCGGGCCCAGGTGGTGGCGGGGCAGACCTTTCTCTACTTTGAGCCGCTGCTTGTAGTTGGGGTGGTTTACTACGTCATGGTAATGGGGCTGACCCAGGCGGCCCAGGTTCTGGAGCGGAGGATGCGCCGCAGTGATTAGAATTGAGCATTTGGTTAAGTCTTTTGGGCCGCTGGAGGTGCTGAAAGACATCTCTACCCAGGTCGATACCGGCGAAGTCGTGGCAATTATTGGCCCCTCGGGGTCGGGCAAATCGACGCTGCTGCGCTGCATTAACCTGCTGGAGGTGCCCACTGCCGGGCATATCTTTATCGATGGCATCGACATTACCTCGCCCAAGTGCGACATTCTCAAGGTACGCCAGAACGTGGGCATGGTGTTTCAGCATTTCAACCTATTCCCGCACAAGACGGTGCTGGGCAATCTCACCTACGCGCCCATGAAGGTGAAGGGCCTCTCGAAGGCGGATGCGGGCAAAATCGCCCTGGATCTGCTCGCTAAGGTGGGGCTGTCTGAAAAGGCCGACCAGTACCCCTCGCGGCTGTCGGGCGGGCAAAAGCAGCGGGTGGCGATCGCCCGCGCCCTGGCCATGGAGCCCGACATTATGCTGTTTGATGAGCCTACCAGCGCCCTCGACCCCGAAATGGTGAAAGAGGTGCTGGACGTGATGAAAGGGCTGGCCGATACCGGCATTACGATGTGCATTGTCACCCACGAGATGGGCTTTGCCCGCGAGGTGGCCGATCGTGTGCTGTTTCTCGACGGCGGCTACCTGGTGGAAGACGCGCCGCCCGATATCTTCTTTAGCAGCCCCAAGAGCGATCGCGCCCAGCAGTTCTTAGAGAAAGTCCTGTGAAAAGGTTCTGTAAGTCTGGCCGTAGGCCGCACGGGGATGGGGCAATTCGTCTAAGCTAGGCAGAGATTATAGCCGAGGCAACCCTTATGTCTGTGCTGACAGCGCCGCCCGCGTGGAAAATTCGCGATCGCACGTTTAGCTGGGGCAGCCGCACCTACCTGATGGGGGTGCTGAATGTGACGCCCGACAGCTTTAGCGACGGCGGCCAGTTTGACACGCTAGAGCGGGCAGTGGCCCAGGCCCGCCACCTGGTGCACCACGGCACCGATATTCTCGACATTGGTGGCCAGTCTACCCGGCCTGGGGCGGGGTCGATCTCCCGTGAGGAAGAACTCAGCCGGGTGATCCCGGTGATTAACGCCATTCGGGCCGACGCGGACGACGTTTTGGCCCAGGCGATTATTTCGGTGGATACCACCCGGTCATCGGTAGCGCGGGCAGCAGTACGAGCTGGGGCCGACATTGTTAACGACATCTCTGCCGGTACCTACGACAAGGGCATGCTCTCGACGGTGGCCGACCTGGGCGTGCCGATTGTAATCATGCATTTGCGGGGCACCCCTGCCACCATGCAGAACTATACCGACTACCACGATTTAATTGGCGAAATCTACGAGTTTTTGCGGCACCAGATCAAAGATGCGATCGCAGTCGGCGTCAAGCCCAGCAAAATTGCCGTCGACCCCGGCCTGGGCTTTGCCAAAACCTACGCCCAAAACCTGGAGCTGCTGCGCCAGCTCAGCCGGTTTCGCGAATTGGGTAGCCCGCTATTGGTTGGCCCTTCTCGCAAGAGCTTTATTGGCCACATTCTCGATCAGCCCGACCCTCAAAAGCGGGTGTGGGGTACGGCGGCGACCTGCTGCGCGGCGATCGCAGGGGGAGCGGATATTCTGCGCGTCCACGATGGGGCGGAGATGCACGACGTCTGTCGGGTGGCCGACGCGATTTGGCGATCGACCCTGTAGAGCCATGATGGATTACGGCTTTACGGGGTTTGTTAGAAACCCGCAGAGGCGTAGAATACAGACGACTATGTTGAGAGCGCAGAAGGTAACTATGGGACGCTTTAGACCTCTTTTGGGAATTTTGCTGGCGATCGTGGCGACCTGTCTGGTGGCCTGTGGTGGCCCATCAGCGAAAATACCCACCACCTACACTCCCGAGATTTTGCAGCAGATCGATCTATATACCCCTGGTGTGGTTTCCCTGCGCGATCGCTTCCCCGAGCTAGAGGGTTATATTCAGGCCAAAGACTGGGTCAACGTGCAGAGTTTTATCCATGGCCCCATGGGTGAACTGCGGGCGCGGCTGGGTCGCCTGTCAAACCAGCTACTGGTCAAAGATCAAGACCAAGCCAAGTCACTGGCCAAGGAGCTGTTTGTGCATCTAGAGCGACTAGACGAGGCGGCGGCCAACAACCAGCAGGTGATCGCTGGGCAAGAGTACCGCAACGCCCTGGATGACTTTGACGCGTTTTTGAACCTGGTACCCACGGTATAGAAGGCTTGGCTTGAAACAAGTAGTGGTCGTAGGCTGTGGCGTGGTAGGGGCGGCGATCGCCTACGAGCTGAGCCTCTGTCCAGACATAGGGGTTACCGTGATCGACCGATCGCCGCCGGGGCAGGGGGCAACGGCGGCGGCCCTGGGCGTGGCGATGGCGGTGATCAGCCACAAGGTCAAAGGCCGCAACTGGCGGCTGCGCCAGCAGAGTCTGCAGCGCTACCCCACCCTGATGGCCGAACTCGAAGCGTTGACCGGGCAAACCATTCAGCGCAATACCCAGGGCATTCTCAGCCTGTGTTTTGCGCCTGAGGATTTGCCCCGATGGCGATCGCTCCAGACCATTCGCCACGATCAGGGCTACCGACTAGAACTGTGGGAGCCGGAGCAGGTGCGCGATCGCTGCCCCCACCTGAGTACCGACGGGGTGGTCGCCGGTATTTTCTCTCCCCAGGATTTTCAGGTGAATCCTACGGAGCTGACCCAGGCGCTGGTGGCTGGAGCGGCAGCCAATGGGGTTGAGTTCCACTTCAACCAGCCTGTGGTGGGGTTTGAGACTAAGGGATCCGGTGAGGAAGGCGCTGTTTGTACCGCTGTTCACACGGCCACTCAAACTCTGGACGCCGATGCAATCGTGCTCTCAGTTGGCCTGGGCACCCTGCCGCTGACCCAAACCCTCTCGCAGCCGATCACCATTGGTCCCGTTTTAGGGCAGGGGCTGCGAATTCACCTGGACTCACCACTGGGCAAGCCCGAGTTTCAGCCTGTGGTCAACGGTCACGACATTCACCTGGTGCCCCTGGGCGACGACGACTACTGGGTGGGGGCGACGGTTGAGTTTCCGCCCGAAACGCCCCCGGAAGAGGCGCTGGCGATGCAGCCTGAGGCCGAGCGGCTGGAGGAGGTGTTAAGGGGCGCGATCGCCTACTGTCCGCCCCTGGCCGCAGGCACGGTGACCGATCGCTGGTTTGGCCTGCGCCCTCGGCCCCAGGGGCAGGCGGCTCCGGTGATTCAACCGCTGACGGGTTATCGCAATATCTGGCTGGCCGCGGGCCACTACCGCAACGGGGTTTTGCTGGCTCCGGCGACAGCGCTGGCGGTGCGAGAGCTGTTGGTGTAGCACAAAGCTCAGCGGCGACTGGTCGAACGTTTTACACTGGCAAAGTAATCTTCCCATCCCGCTCCGCCTATGACCCTGGCCTCTTCCACCACCGACTGGGATGCCCTGGCCCAAGCCTTTGGCCCCATAGACACCATCCGCGACCCCAACCAGCGCGAAAAGCTGTCCAAGGATTACTACTACTTCAGCCCCATTCTGCAAGACCAGCTGGGGCACCTGGTCGCCGATCTAATCGTGCGCCCCACCAGCGAGGAGGAGGTGCTGGCGGTGGCGCAGGTGTGTGTGGAGGCCCGCGTGCCCGTCACGGTGCGAGGCGCCGGCACCGGCAACTACGGCCAGTGCATGCCGCTGGAGGGGGGCATCGTGCTCGATTTGAGCAAGATGAATGCGGTGAAACGGGTGGAGCCAGGGGTGGCCTGGGTGGAGCCGGGGGCCAAGCTCGCCGCCATTGACCGGGTGACGCGGGAGAGCGGCTGGGAGCTGCGCATGTACCCCTCCACCTACCGCACCGCCACCATCGGCGGGGTTATTTG
>PYGV01000231.1 GCA_003022385.1 filamentous cyanobacterium CCP3
GGCGCTGCCGTCGAGGGTGAGGCGGGCGGGCGGGCGACGGTTGTACTGCCAGCGGCGAATCAGTTCGGGGATACGGGTCTCCAGGTAGGCCTGGGCTCGGGGAGCGTTGAACCAGGCGGCATCCTGGGCAATGCGCCACCAGACTCGAAAGGCATCAAAGCTGTAGCGGCTTTGCAGGGGGTAGTCGAGGGGAAGCTGGCGGTAGGTATTGGTAATCGGGTTATAGGCGATCCAGTCGGGGGGAAGGCCTGTGGTAGAGAACTCCGACAGGTCATCGAGCATGGTGTAGCCGCTGTCGATCAGGCTGTTCCAGTCGCGATCGGGGTCTACCTCGGCAAACAGACGAAAGCTGGCGGGGGCAAAATATGACGGGTTGAGAATGACCTGGTCGGGCTCCAGGCGAAAGGCGGCGGCGGGGCCGGGAATGAGCTGGCGGGTGCCGTTGGGAAATTCCACTGTGCCGTGCTCCCAGATGTCGGCCAGCAGCGCGCGGGCCTCTTCGAGGTACTGGGGGCACGACCAGCGCCGAGCGGCCAATATCAGCGCGGTGGCGGCGTCGATGTCGGCATCGGTGGCAAAGTTGGCATCGAGCGTACCCCAGCTACCGTCGGGGCGCTGGCCCCATTTCCAGGCCCAGAGCAGGTCGGTCGGCTCGCCCGTTTCATCCAGACGAGCGAGGTTGTTTTTGGCCCAGCTGTAGGTGCGATCGAAGGTGGCCGGGTCGTTGATGGCGACGGCCCGCAGCATGGCGTAGGCCTGGCCTTCGGAGACGGTGCGATCGCTGTCCTCTCTGTCAATCACCCGGCCATCGTCCTGAATGAACCGGCTGCGGTAGGCCTGCCAGCTTTCGATCAGCAGGTCGTTTTGGGGACTGTCGACGGGCAGGTTGAGGGCTACTTCCCCAGTGTTGAGGCAGGCGCAGGCAGCGGTTTGCATGGTGCAGCTAGGGGCAGCGGCTAACAACACCAGAGCCAGGGGGAGTACGGAGAGTAGCAGACGGGTTTGAGAACGTCGCAGGTTGAAGAGTCGCAACATGGTAGTCACCGTGAGGGAAAGTGCGTGGGTGGATGGGTGGATGGGTGGGTGCGTGGATGGGTGTCCCGATTGCAAGCAGGTGGGTGACGTAGGGGCAAACGGTGTTTGCCCAGCCCAATTGGGGGGCGTGGCGAGATAAATTCGGGGTTAGTAGCGCTCCCAGCTGGGTTGAAAGCCGCGGCGGCGCAGGAGGTCAAATTCCACGTCCTGGGTGCGCTGTTGGAGGTTGGTGGTGGCGGCTTGGGGGGGAAGCTGGCGCAGCTGGTCTAGGGCAGTGAGCTTTTGATCGTCGGCGATGTTGAGTTCTGCGATCGCATACCGAGCTTCCCAGTAGTCAGGATCCAGCGCTAGCACCTGGTCGTAGAGGCTGCGGGCGGTGGGCAAATTGCCCTGCTGAAACTGCACTCCGGCTAGGGCCGCCAGGGCACCGAGATTCTCCGGTTCTTGAGTCAGTACCTGTTGGTAGGCGGTGGCGGCCAGGGGGAGGTCGCCCTGGCGCTGGGCCAGCTCGCCCTGGAAGAAGTACACGGTTAGGTCGTCGGGGTTGGCGACAATTAGCGCTGCCATCTCGGTTTGGGCCTGGGTGGGATCTGTCAGTGCCAAAAGCTCGATGGTGCGCCAGCGCAGCCAGAGGTCGTCGGGGCGCTGGGCCAGTAGGGTTTGGTAGAGACTGGCGCGATCGCCCTCAGCCGGGAGCGCACCGGCCAGCTCAAATAGCTCAGGGGGCGGATTCTCCAAGGATTGTGAGGCGAGCCAGCTATCGAGGGTTGCGGCGGCGACGTTGGCTGTGACCTGCTCGGTGCGGTAGGCCAGCAGGGCGTAACCGAGGGGATAGTCGGGGTTGTCGGGGTTGGCTGCGATCGCGTTTACATACACTGGCAGCGCTGTTTCAGGCTGACCTTGCAAAGTGCGCACAAACGCCAGACCTCGCAGAGCCTCGGCGGTAGCTTGATCGCTGGGCTGAGCCGCAATCACAGTCTCATAGCGGCGGGCGCTGGTCTCCAGGTCGCCGAGCTGGCGCTCCAGGTCGGCGACTAGCAGCTCGGTGCCCCAGTCGTTTTGGCCGGCGTCGGTGTCGCGGTAGCGGGTCAGCGCATCGCGAGCCACCTGCAAATCGCCTTGGCTGAGATAAATTTGGGCCATTCGGTAAGTCAGTAAGGGGGCATCCACAGCCGCTGCTACGGCTTGGTAAACAGGCAGCAGGGCCGGGTCGGGGTTGTCTAGCCGCACCAGGGCGGTGGTAATGGCCCGCTGTTCTGGGGCTGAGGCGGGCGGGGGCGACAGCAGGGGCAGCAGCTGCTCGGCGACGGCGGCGGCGCTTTCAGTACCCAGGCTGTAGGCCAGCAGGTGTGCTTTCACCCTCAGGCTGGCAGTACTGGGGGTTTCTACTGCTAGTTGCTGAAGCATAGCCAGGGCCAGAGGTTCGGTGTCGGGCCATTCGCTCAGCACGTCGGCAACCTCAATGCGTAGGCCATAGCTGGGGGCCGTAGCGGCATCCAGAGCCTGCTGGTACAGCACCGTGGCTTGCTCAAACAGGGAGGGGTCGAGCTGGCGGCGACCGATCGCGCTATAGGCCCGCGCTAAGGGTAGGCGAGCCTCAGAATTTCCCGCTAAAGGCTCCAGTAGCTCTAGGGCTTTAGCCGTCTGGCCGCTGGCATCGTAGGCGTTGGCTAAGCCCGTGCGTATGTTGAGGGAAAGATCGTCGGTGCGGCTGGGCTCCCTGAGGGCAGGTTCGAGCAGGGCGATCGCCCCCGCCGTATTCCCCGTCTCCTGCAGCGCCAGCGCGTAGGCGGTCAGCGCCTCGGTGGGCAGCGGCCCGGTCTGTCGGTAGCGGTTAAACAGGGCCAGGGCACCGGCATAGTCACCGCTAAAGGCGTAGATCTGTGCCGCCCCCAGCAGCGTTTTGGGGGATGGGTTGCGCCCTAGCAGAATGTCATAATCGGCCAGAGATTCTGTAAAGCGACCCTGGTAGCCGTAGAGCAAGGCTCGTTGGCCAAGAGCAGCCATATTGACAGGATTCTGGCTCAAAAGTCGGTTCAGGGCATTGATTCCGCCAAGTTGCCACTCGGGACGGTAGCTGCCCAGTTCGCCCAGGGCTGCCAGCGCGGTGGCATTGTCGGGGCTGACTTGTAGCACAGCCTGATAAGCGTTCCAGGCATCGGCATCGCGGCCCGCTCGCTGATAGGCGATCGCCAGCCCCAGCCGGACTTCAGCCGAGTTGGGCTGCTGGCGTAGGGCTGATTGAAAAACCGCGATCGCATCGTTTACCCAGCCGCGATCGAGCAGGGTGTAGCCCTGGCTAGTTTGGGGCGATCGCTGGGCCAGGGCTGCGGGGCTGGCGACTAGTTCTAGACCGAGAACGAGGGCTCCTATGGCTCCTACCAAGAGGAAATTTCGCATAGGCAGGGGATTCTTCTTCAATCCCCCCTTAAAAAGGGGGGTAAGGGGGATTCTCTTCATTCTGCTGTCCTCCGCAAGGGGTTCCAGATCAGGTCGTAGCGCACCCGAAAGCCCAGGTAAGTCTCGCTAAACGCATTGCGCTGCTGCACGCTTACCCCGGCTCGCAGGTTGTCAATAATTTGGGCGTCGTAAAATATCTCCCACACGTCGGGCACGGGGTTGCCGCTGGCCTGGCGCAGCTCGTTGTTCGAGAGCTGGCGACCGTAGCCCAACCCCAGGCGATCGCCCGGCATAAACACATCCAGCCCGTTGACGCCCAGGCTGTAGGTCTGGCCGCTGACCCCCAGGGTTTGGTTGGTGTACCAGCCGTAGCGGCCAAAAAAGCCCAGCTTGAGATTGGGGATAAAGGCCTCGGCGTTGAGGCCAAACCCCGTCTCGCGATCGCCTGGCAGGGGGCCAAACTGGCCGTTGCCCCGGTCGATGGCAAAAATTTCGCTAAACCCGTCGCGACGGCCCGCATCCTGAGATGTCACATAGGTGCCCCGCACGATGGCGTTGCCAAACCGCACCCCCACTTCGCCTGCAAACGAATCGATGGCAAAATTACCCAGGCTGCGGCTCGACGAAAACGCCGTGGCGGTCAGCGACAGCGCATCCACCGGGGTCCAGTTCACCAGGGCACCGGGGCGTGAGGCCACGTTCACTGTGCTCAGAGCCGGGTTGGTTTGAAACACCGGGTTAAAGAAATGGGTCAGCGAGTCTTTGGCAAAGCTGTTGCGATCGAGGTATGAGGTCAAATCCATCAGCCCCACCGTGAACCGCAGCTCGCTCAGGTTGGCGGGTGAGGCGGTTAGGTACAGCTCGCTCAGGCTGAGGCCGGTCTGGTCGGTGTCAGAAAACGCCTGCCCGGTGCTGAGGTCAACGGTAGCCCCGGCGAATACTGAAGGGCTGAGCACGTAAATGCCCCCGGCCCGCAGCCGCGCCGATCCCTCGCTGCCCTCCTGCAAATAGGCCGCCTGCACAAACACCTCAGAGCGCTCCGCCGGAGCCAGGGTGGCCTCGGGGGCTGCTGTCTCTGGTTCTGACGTTGAGGTTTGGGCAACGTCTTGGGCCGGCAGCGTAGGTTCTGGCGTATCGATGGCAGCTAGGGAGTCTGGAGAAATTGTCTCTACCTCAGCCGCTTCAGTCTCCCCACGAACGTCCTCCCTATCAGCTGGTGCTGTGGGTATTGATTGGGCTAGCACCGGAGCTAGACCGATCGACGCTGTTTGTGGTTGAGGCAGCTGTGAGTAGCCGGGTTGTGTCTTTAACTGAGTTTTAGGACTAAAAACATGGTCTTTTGCAGACCGATTGTTTGTAAAAGACCAGTTTTCTGTAGACCAGTCTTCTGTAGACAAACTAGATCGGGCCAGGTCGCCAGCTGCTCCATTGTCTTGAGGTAAATCGCTTTGGGATAACTCACTCGCAGCAAGATTTTCTGCCGCCAGCTGGTCGCCAGACGGCTCGCTACCCCAGGCGTGAGGGGCGATGCCAAACAGTGCCGCTGCCAGCACCATACCCGTTGCTGCGCCAGGATTTAGCGCACATCGCAGTGCTAACCAAGCACCCATAGAATACTTCATAAAATACTCAAAATAGCTGGGTCAAAATAAGCACGGAAGATATAGCCATAGCCAGCATGGTTAGGGAATTCCAGAGTTTCTGGAGCAATGGCTGTACGTCAGTTCGCTGCCCAAGTTTTTGCTAACAATGGTTGCCGATGTCCTAAGCAAACTGACCACCGCTTTGTATGGCGCTGGCTCGGTAGCTGAGGCCACTAGCCGACAGTTAAAAAGCGCAATGCCGGAGCGCTGCTAGGTACACAAGCGTTTCAATAAAAAACAACGACTGCTATAACCGAACCTTCTAGAAAGCCAAACTTAAAGGCGTAATTTAAAGGCAAAAATTGAGTACGGCGTTAAGCGGCTAATACTGGTCGCGCCAATGTCTATCCAAACCAAATGGTTTGATTCGCGTGAACCAAAACAATCAAAGGGTTTAGAATCTACTGATTCTTCGAGCGTAGTACTGTTGCCTAGCTCTTAAAGTGTCAGATTAAATGGGTCAGGTGCTGGCATTAGAAAAACGCCTGAAAAGCTAACTAAATTTACGTATTCATAGCTCAGATGAAGAAAGCTGAGAATCAAGTGCAAGCATCTAGTGATGCGGTAACGATGTCAGGACGATTTCAGCTCAGGTAAGATTGAGGCTTAGGCATAGCGCTATCTCCTCCTACAGGTGTATTTCTCATCGTCAGGATAAAATGCCAAAAAAGTTTTGAGCCTGTGGCCTTGTGTGTGGAGTTGCCCAAGGCGCTCTTTCACTCTTGGTGGTTGCTATGGGCTGTGGTTGCATGGGTTACAGCAATCTTCCCCAACCTTCGGCAATGACTATTTCACGATTAAAGCAAACGGTGCTGGTGCTGGTGCTGGTGGCCTGTGCAGGGTGTCAATCTACCCTGTTGCCCCTATCTCCGCCTGCGGCAGAGGCGACGACTCTCGCCCTTGAGGCCAAAGCACTGGGGAATGGTGAATTTGCCCTGACCGGCACTACCAATCTGCCTGACAACACTCAACTGACCGCGATCGCCCTGCGCTACCTCGACCCGCAGTGGGCCACCCCTGATGGCAAACCGCTCTATTCAGTCCTCGATTACCAACCTGTTACCGTGGCCAACGGCCAGTGGTCAACCCAGCTTAACCTCTGGCAGGTGGCCACCGACGGTCGCTACCAAGAGGCATGGCAGGCCGAGGCCGCCGCGCTAAATCTGGCGGTACAGCCCAGCGATACGGTGCAGTTCGCGATCGCGCTGGCTCCTCACCATTTAGGTGCTGCCCTGAGCAGCAAGATAGCTCAGGCTGGGCCACAGCGTCTGGCGCAGGTGCTGCGCGTTACCCCCAATGGAGAACCTTTTCTATGGGCCGACCAGGCTCTGGCGGTCGGGCTACCCAGCGGCCAAACCTCGCCCCCGGCTGATCTGGTGGCGCGCACTAACGGCGGCTGGGGCGATCGCTACCTGCTGGTGCCCGAGCCACCCCTGCCCTACACCCTGACTCCCCTAGACGAGCGGCAAACCACCGCCCCCCTGACGCCAGCGGAAATGCTGCGCTAGACAAAGATGCATTCCGAATCGCGCATGCTGCCGTCGGGCATGATGGTTTGGCAAAACTTAGCGCCGGTCAGCTGGGCTTTGGTCAGCTTGGCCCCGGTCAAGTTGGTGTAGCGCAGGTTGGCCCAGTAGAGGTTGGCGTGGGTGAGGTCGGCCTGGGTGAGGTTAGCCCCTTCTAAATTGGCGTGGCTAAGGTCGGTGCGCTCCAGACAGCTGTCGCGCAGGTCGGCATTCACGAGCGTGGCGCGGTGACAGTTGGCTCTGCGCAAGTCGGCCTCGCGCAACGTGGCATGGGCCAAGGAGGCCCCGCGCAGGTCGGTACGGGCCAGGGTGATCTGGTAGCCGTCAATGTGGGTGAGATCGGCCTGGTGTAGGTTGGCCTTGGTCAAATTAGTGCGGCGCAGATCAGCATTAGCCAGATGGACCGATGCAAGATCTATTCCCTGCAAATCTAGCCCGTGCAGGTCGCGGGCGCTCGACTGGTAGTAGCGATCGATCAGTTCTCTTAGAGTAGCTGGGGTCATTGCTGTAATGCCCTCATGGATAAGGCTAAAAACAAAACGTTGAAGACTAATTTCCCAAAAAATAAGAGGGTGGCCGTTACGCCTACCCCCATTGTCGCGCTGCGATCGCGCTAGTGCACCAAGCATTACAAGAATGCTACATTCCTAAGCCAGGCTAGACCTGCCCAACGCCCTTGCTGCGCTCATCCGATTTTGTGGTCACCTTGCCGGTTTCGTCGGTTTGGTTAATTTCACGTAGCTCAGCCTGTCGCCGCGCTTTATTGGCTTCCTCTTCTTCACGCAGGTCGCCGGGTTCGTTGATGTACATTTCAGGCTCGATGGGGTAGTTATTAGCGAGACCTTCCTTGTCTACGGTTTGCCCACCATGAACATCGTTAGCACCGTCAGATTCATTGCGCGGTTGCTTAAAGTTGCTACCCTCACGTTCTTTGCGGGCAGCGGTTTCCGCCGGAATAATATGGGGATCGTAGTTATCGCCTTCAGTTCTGGGATTAGACATTGAAGCCTCCGTCGAGAGATAATTTAGCAATCTGGCAGAGAAAATTTTTCGCTTACTCACCATTGCCAATGCAACCCTAGAGCGATACCACACCTATTTGTATCTACCTTGAGAGTGAGTCCTTTTCTATATCTTTAATCGTAGAAGCCAAATTTATTTTCTGGCGAAGAAAGCAAAATTGCTCAGTAATGTCAAGGCTTGAGAAAAGCTTTTTGTTACTATTGAAGGCATTTTTGTGATATTGGAAGTTGCGATTTTGATGATTAAGTCGGATACTCAGGCCGCCTTTGAAGAAGCCTTTCGATCAGTATCTAGCATTATTGCGGCGATGCCTGGATACTGTTCGCATGAATTGCAGCGCTGTATCGAAACCCAAAATCAGTACTTGCTGCTGGTGCGCTGGCAAACTCTGGAAGACCATACGATTGGGTTTCGTCAGTCATCGGAGTATCAAACCTGGCGATCGCTGCTGCACCACTTCTAAATCCGTTTCCCGCGGCTGAGCACTACGAATTGGTCTTAAGCCATGCAAAACTTTCCCAAGCTTGAAACCCCGCGTCTGTGGCTGCGCCAGGTGATCGAAGCTGATGCCGAAGCGATTTTTAAACTCTTTTCGGATCCTCTGGTAACGCAGTTTCACGACCTCGATACCTTTACCCATATCAATCAGGCTAAAGCTGTAATCGAGCGCCGCAAAAAGGGATTTGAGGCAGGTCGCGGCATCCGCTGGGCGATCGCTCTGAAACCCCAAAATAGTCCCATTGGTTCCTGCGGCTTTACCTGGAATCGAGTGTCAAATCAAGCCGAGGTTGGCTACGAGCTGGCCAGTCAATTTTGGTGGCAAGGCATCATGACAGAAGCGCTAACCGACTGGCAGGTCGAGACTCCCTGGATCCAAAGCCGCTCCTAAAACCGCTCTACCTCGGGCAG
>PYGV01000035.1 GCA_003022385.1 filamentous cyanobacterium CCP3
GCAGCGCAGCATTTTATATCAATCGCCCATGCCGCTGGCGTGGCACCCCCAACTATAAAAACAGCCGTTCCTTTTCTCCCAACCGGAGACGCTAGCGCGAACGACTCCGTTCAGGGAACGGCTGTTTTTAGATCAATCCATAGGGTACGTCCTAGATCGACAAAGTCCTCCTCCCAGGGGAGAAGGACTTTGCGGCGGGACCACACAACCGGGGCGTTCAAACCGAAGAACACCCTCGAAATAAAAGTGTCTGACCCCTGAAAGCCCCCTGGGATCAGACACATTTAGCTGAAAAACACTTGTCAAGCAGACCAGCTCTCAGGTTCAAATGCCCCCAAGTGAGCCGCGAACTGACCTGCTGCGTTCTTCAGAATTAAATTTATTCTCTTCGGATTAGCCTCTAAAGGCGTCCAGAGAATTACGGAACCTGGCCACATTTCTCGTCGAAGGAGCAAAACAGGTTCGGTAGGATTACTCAGGCTAGGGGCGATCGTTTCGCCCCTAGCCGCGCTCAGCGCTTGGTCTAAACCCGCAGCTGATGCCCTGATTCATAAAGTAGGGCAGTGAGTCCTGGCGATCGGGCCAGTGATAGGCCACATAGCGCAGCACCCAGGGGGCCGACACCAGCAAACACAGTACCCCCAGCCACCAGCTAGCCCGAAACTCGGCCAGGGTATCGATCGCGTTGGCCGTGGGCTGAGTGGCCAAAAAGTCTATCCCCGAGGCGATCGCATTGTTGATGGCGTGGGCCACCATCGGCACCAGTAGCGATCGCGTGCTCAGGTACAGCAGCGACATCACCACCCCAAACACAAACAGCCCAATCAGATTGGAGTGCAGCACCCCAAACAGCACCGAGGTCAGCACAATGGCCGGACGCACCCCCCATTTCACGCCCCAGCGGTGCAGCAGCACGCCGCGAAAGATAAATTCTTCGGTAATTGGGGCCACCACCAGCACCGAAAACAGCATCAGCGCATTGTAAAGACCGGGCGCCGTTGCCTGGTCAGCGGACAGCAGCAGCGACTGACTCAGGGTGGTCTCGACCAGCCCCGGTGCCACCAGCGACAGCCCCAGGTACGAAACCTGAAACGCCCCCAGCGAAAACAAAAACACGCCGACTACCAGCCACAGCAGCTGTACCCAGGCCAGGTGCCTGGGCACTGGCCCCAGCAGCGTTGTCAGCCGCAGGGGTAAGCGCCTTGTAGCCAGCAATATGGCCCCACATAGGCCTACAAAAATCAGGCTGTAGAGAATGGGGGCGAAAATGGGATCCTCCCCCTGGATGGGCAGCAGTTCCAACGTCCCCAGGGTGCTAAACACCAGGGCCAGGCCCGCAGAAATCGTGACAAACATCACGACGACCTGCCTGGCCTTGAACGCCAAAAACGGATTTTCACAGCCCGCCATAGATCTAAACCTGCCCTGCAACCCGCTGAAAAGAACCGCCAGAATCTATGCTACTGATTATGCGATCGCGCAGCGTCCCCTAGGGGGAATCGCCCTGATTTGGATTGATTCAATCATGAATGGCCGAGGGAGCGCTATAACTGAGGCACGCTGCCTTACCAGGGTCAGCGGGGGTAATGCGGCGGGGGTAAAGGCTTAGACTTACAGCTGGGCCGTAGACCACCTGCCTCTGCTAAAGGGTGTTCATCGGGTGTTATCAACGGCGACTGTTCTGTGCCTCCGGGCCAGCGCCTACCGCGACGGGGGCTGTCATTTTTGCTCCAGGGTTCCATGACCAATGTTCCGCCAGATTCCGGCACCACCTCCGGCGCAATTGTAGTGGCTCCAGTGGGCGACAGCAGCCTGGGGCCGCTGGTAGCCCTGTTAGATATGCTGCGGGAAGCGGGCTATGAGGTGCGGCAGGTCAGCGGCGAAGATGACACCATTGCCGCCGCCGAGGCCGCTCCCCCCGACCTGATTTTGCTGGCTGTCGATCAATTCGATACAGCGGCTATGCGACTCTGCCACCGCCTCAAAAAGCGGCCCCAAACTCGCCAGGTAGCCGTGGTGGTGGTCGGTCAGGACCAAGCTCTGGCCCGGCGGCTGCGGGCGTTTGAATTTGGCGTCGTCGACTACATCGATCAGTCGCTCTGGGTAGAAGAAGCGGCGGCCCGCATTAAGGTCCAGGTCTCGACCCATCGACTCCAGCGGCGGCTCAGGCAGCAGGCCCAGCGAGCCGTATCGGCGGGCAGCGCCACCAATCTGCTGGCCGACCTGCAAAAGGCGCTGCGACGGCAGGCCCAGCTGCTCCAGGCCCAGAACCAGCAGCTTCAGCAAGAGATGCAGGAGCGTGAGCAGGCCCAGCAGGCCCTGCGCCTGGAGCAGCAAAAGTCTGAACAACTGCTGCTCAACATTTTGCCTCGGGCCGTAGTCGAGAGGCTCAAGCAGCTGGAGGGGTCGCTGGCCGAGCGCTTTGACGACGTCACCATTCTGTTTGCCGACATCGTGAACTTTACCCCCCTGGCGGCTCAGATCAGCCCCCTGGAGCTGGTCAACTGGCTCAACCAAATCTTCTCAGCGTTTGATCGGCTGGCGGAGCAGTACCAGCTTGAGAAGATTAAGACCATTGGTGACGCCTACATGGTGGTTGGTGGACTGCCCCTACCCCGCCTCGACCACGCCGAAACCATTATGGAAATGGCTTTGGCCATGCAGGAGGCCGCCGCCCACATCACCCGCAACGACGGCCAGGAGTTTCAGCTGCGCATTGGCATCAACACTGGGCCGGTGGTAGCTGGCGTGATTGGCATTAAAAAGTTTAGCTACGACCTGTGGGGCGATGCGGTCAATATCGCCAGCCGTATGGAGGCCCAGGGAGTGCCGGGCAAAATTCAAATTACCGAGGCCACCTACGAGCGCCTCAAACACCGCTACGCCTTTGAAGAGGTAGGTCAGGTCATGGTCAAAGGTCATGGCTATCTGACCACATACCAATACGTCGGCCCAGGGCGAAAAGCTTGATAGACTGGGGAAGCTAAAAATGCGGGGCCGTGGCGTCGAGATGCTTATCTCGATCCGCTACAGTAATTTCTCCGCTGTAATCTGCACAGAACGGCTCCTTGGGGCTGGCGCACGACACAACTTATATCTCTTTCTATGGCGACATTTTTACTGGAAGTTGGCACTGAAGAACTGCCCGCCAGTTTTGTTAGCGATGCCCTTCACCAGTGGCAAACTCGTATTCCAGCCGAGCTGGCCGAGCTGGCTTTGACCCCAGATGCGGTGCGTTTCTACGGCACTCCCCGCCGGCTGGCCGTCATTCTCGACGGGCTGCCCTCCGGCCAGAGCGATCGCACCGAGGAGATCAAAGGCCCCCCCGCCCAGGCCGCCTTCAAAGCCGGTCAGCCCACCCAGGCGGCCCTCGGCTTTGCCAAATCTAGAGGAGTGGATGTGGCGGACCTGGAGGTGCGCGACACCGACAAAGGGGCCTTTGTCTTTGTCAACCAGACGATTCCGGGGCGAGCCGCCAGCGACATTTTGAGCGATCTGATTCCCCAGTGGATCTTGGGGCTGGAGGGCAAGCGGTTTATGCGCTGGGGCGATGGCGACCTGCGCTTTCCGCGCCCGATTCGCTGGCTGGTGGCGCTGATGGACGGTGACGTTCTGCCCATCACCCTAGAAAACGGGTCGATGGTCTGTGCGAGCGATCGCATCTCCCAGGGCCACCGGGTACTGCACCCCGCGCCCGTCACCCTGCGCCGCGCCCAGGACTATGTCGAAGCCCTGCGCCAGGCCTACGTCGAAATTGACCCCGCCGCCCGTCGTCTGCTGATTGAGCGCCAGGTGGAAGCGGCGGCTAAATCGGTGGGGGCTGTGCCAATGATTTCCCCAACTTTGCTGGACGAAGTCACCAACCTGGTGGAGTGGCCGACGGCGGTAGTGGGCAAGTTCGATGCCGAGTTTCTGGAGCTGCCGCCGGAGGTGGCCATCATCGAAATGGAGAGCCACCAGCGCTACTTTCCGCTCAAGCAAGACGCCGATGGCCTGACGCTGATGCCCTACTTCGTCACCATTTCCAACGGTGACCCCAGCAAAGACGCCATTATTGCCGAAGGCAACGCTCGGGTGATTCGCGCCCGCCTGTCCGACGGCAAGTTTTTCTTCGACGCCGATCGCGCCCAGCCCCTCGATGCCTTTGTCGCCAAGCTCGAAACCGTCACCTTTGAAGAACGGCTCGGGTCAATGGCCGCCAAAGTCAAGCGGATTGGCGCTGTGGCCGACCACCTCTGTGATCAGCTCAACTTGGGGGCCCAGCCGCGTCAGCACATTCGCCGCGCCGCCTACCTGTGCAAGGCCGATCTGGTCACCCAAATGGTGGGCGAGTTTCCTGAGCTACAGGGGGTAATGGGGCAAAAGTACGCCCTTCACAGCAGTGAGCCCGAGGCGGTAGCCACCGCCATCTTTGAGCACTACCTGCCGCGCGGTGCCCAGGACAGCCTGCCTCAGACCCTGGTGGGCCAGGTGGTGGGCATTGCCGATCGCCTCGATACGCTGGTGGGCATTTTTAGCACCGGTCAGCTGCCCACCGGGTCGTCTGACCCCTTTGCCCTCAGGCGGGCGGCCAACGCGGTGTTGAATATCATCTGGGCGGCGGGGCTGCCCCTCAACCTGGCCCGGCTGCTCGACACCGTGGTGAGCGACTTTGTGCAGGATCCATCTCTGGGGGTGAACGACCCTGAGGCCCTGCGGACCCAGCTTCACGACTTCTTTTTGCAGCGGGTGCAAACCCTGCTCCAGGATGAGATGGGTATTGACTACGACCTGGTCAATGCGGTGCTGAGCGAGCGAGCGCTGGCCGATCCTTTAGACGTGAAAGACCGCGCCCTGTTTTTGCAGGCCATGCGCCGCAGCGGCCGCATGGATAAGGTTTACGAGACCGTGAACCGGGCCACGCGCCTGGCGGCCCAGGGCACCCTCGATACTCAGGTGCTTGACCCCGCTGGCGTGATTGCCCCTGCCGCTCTGGAGGCCAAGTCTGAGCAGGCCTTTTTGGCGGCGCTTCAGACTCTGGTGCCCCAGACCCAGGCTGCCCAGGCCAGCCGCGACTACGACCAGCTGGTCGCTGGTCTGGAGCAGGTGGCGCCAGTGGTCAGCGATTTCTTTGACGGCCCCGACAGCGTACTGGTGATGGCCGACGACCCGGCGGTGCGGCAGAACCGGCTCAACCTGCTGGGCCTGCTGCGCAACCACGCCCTGGTACTGGGCGATTTTGGGGCGATTGTCAAGGGATAGCGATGCCATGAAAAATGCCCATGTGATTGGTCTGGGTAAATCGGGGGTGGCGGCGGCGCGGCTGCTGCGCCGCGAAGGCTGGCAGGTGGTGGTGAGCGATCGCGGCTCTAGCCCGCCCCTGGTCAGCCAGCAGGAGAGCCTGCGCCAGGACGGCATTACGGTGCTGCTCGACTACAGCTTTGTGCCCGACAGCCGCACCAACCTGCTGGTGGTCAGCCCTGGGGTGCCGTGGGACAGCCCCGCTCTGGTGGCCGCCCGCGAAAACGGCCTGGAGGTAATTGGCGAAACCGAGCTGGCCTGGCGATTTTTGCAGGATAGACCCTGGGTAGGCATCACTGGCACCAACGGCAAAACCACCACCACGGCCCTCACCGCCGCTGTTTTTCAGGCCGCCGGGCTGAACGCGATCGCCTGCGGCAATATCGGCTACGCCGCCTGCGAACTGGCCCTGGAGCCCACGGTGCCCGACTGGGTAATTGCGGAGTTGAGCAGCTACCAGATCGAGGCCTCTACTACCCTCTCGCCCCAGATTGGTCTCTGGACCACCCTCACCCCCGACCACCTGCAGCGGCACGGCACCGTCACAAACTACGCCCAGATCAAGGCGTCGCTGATGCATCGCTCAGAGCTGGCGGTCTTCAACGGCGACGACCCCTACCTGAGGCAGCACCTGTCGCAGGATTTTCCTAACGCCTACTGGACGAGCGTGGGCGGCAAGCGGGCGATCGCGCCCCTGCGCCCCTGTGCCTATATCGAAGACGGCTGGGTCAAGTTTGAGGCCATCCCGATTGTGCGGGTCGATGCCCTGCGCATGGTGGGCGACCACAACCAGCAAAACCTGCTGCTGGCGGTCACTGCCGCTTGCCTAGCCGAGCTCGATGCGGAGGCGATCGCCGCCGGGGTGGCCAGCTTCCCCGGCGTGCCCCACCGACTAGAGCACATCTGCACCTGGCAGGGCATCGACTTCATCAACGACTCCAAGGCGACCAACTACGATGCTGCCGAAGTCGGGCTGCGATCGGTCTCCGCTCCAGCCGTGCTGATCGCTGGCGGTGAGGCCAAAGCAGGGGACGACACCGCCTGGTTGGCCGGCATTCAAGCGCGGGCCGCCACCGTACTGCTGATCGGCGATGCTGCGCCTCAGTTTGCCCAGCGGTTAGAGGCCGTTGGATACAGCGAGTACGAAATTGTCGAGACGATGGAGCGCGCCGTGGAGCGCGGGGCGGCGGTAGCAGCCTCGCTGGCGGCCCCGGTCGTGCTGCTGTCCCCCGCCTGCGCCAGCTTTGACCAGTATCCCAATTTCGAGCAGCGGGGAGAGCACTTCCGCCAGCTTTGTCAGCGGTTTCAGTAGCTGGCCAGTCTGGTTTTAAGGAAGTGTCGCCAGTACGCGTAGGGCGTTCCAATGTTTTGGAACGATGGCTGCATATTAGTTCGCTGTCCCAGAATCTATAGCCACAGTCACCCAAGTTAGGACAATCAGAAGCCTCAGAAACGTTCGAACGTTCAAACGTTTCTAGAAAAACTGTGCCAACCAAACCGGCTACAGCTGTATCTCAATTCGGGGATTAGTCCATTAAATTAGGCTAAAACTCAACTATTCAGGTATAAATTGAGGCAGATGGTGCTTCTTCAAGTCCTGTATCTAACTAGCCCAGGGAGCTGCCATCCTCAAGGTTAGCCTCTACCCTGCATTCAGCTACCTGGCCCAGCTTCCTCAACACCATGGATAACTCCCCTAACTTTATTGATCTGCCGCCCGTATCGCCGCCTGCGTCCAGCTCCCCAGAGGCGCGTCCCTCCCGTCGGCCCGTGTCGTTCACCATTGGCGGCGCAGAAAGCGGCACCAGCGCGGGCAAACCCCAGCCCGACAGCTCCACCGACAGTGCTCCACCGGCTGCCCCGACCCATTTGGCCCCGTTTCCCGTTCAGGCTCAGCCTTCGCACTTGCCTCTGCTGCCGCGCGGCAAGCGCCCTACTTTTAGCCGCCACCGCCACGATGCCAACCCCGCCCTGGCGGTCAAGGTGCTGCAAGACATTCAAATGGCGGTTGAAGCCTGGCATCAAGACCTGAGACAAACCGTACAGCGCATTCAGGCGCTCTACATGGAAGGGCCGATTGTCGATGGCTGGCTCGAAACCATCGATGATCAGTCGGGGAAGGCTACGGCGATCGATTCAGCGCTGCTGCGCCACGGTGACCCTCAAGATCTCTCCGGCTATGTCGATCGCCTGTGTCAGTTGCTAGAGTCGCCTGACCCGCCTTCCTCCCCGGGTCAGGCGCTGGGTCGCCCCGGCTACCGTCTGTGCAACCTCGATTCTGACGGTCGGGTGCAGCACTTTCCCTGCCCACCGGAGCAGTTATCTACAATTAGCCTGGCGATCGCCCGTTACCAGAAGCTGCGGCAGCTGCTCGACCACAAGCAATTTTTAGAGGCCAAGCTCAAGCGCACGGTAGAGGTAATGACCAGCAGCCGCGATGCGCTAGGAATTGCGCCGATGTGCAGTTCGGAACCGGAGGTAGGGGAGTAGCGCTGTGATCACCAGCCCCAGGTACCCGGATCGCCCTTAAACGGGCCAACAATGTCTGAGGTAATCCAGCCGCCGTAGAAGTCGCCCGGCTGGGACTGCACTCGCTCGTCATCGACGTAGCAGGCCTCCATGCGGCTGGGGTAGACGGCCATGTAGTTGGCGATGCTCTGAAATGCCTCCGTCGGCTGAGGATAGGCCCAGGCGGCCTGTTCGGCCTGCTGGTCGCCCACCGCAATGGTGAAGTACACCGCTGCCCCCTTCCACTCACATAGGGTTGAGCGGTGTACAGCCTGAAAGTACTGCATCTGCACATCCTCTGGTGGAATGTAGTAGGTGGGCGGATGGCTGGTCTCTAGCACCCGCTTGGCCCGCTGTGTGTCAGCAATGACCATGCCGTTAAACACAACTCGAATCCGCCGCGCTGAATCTTCGAGTCGAGGCGGACGAGGGTAATCCCATACAGACTCTTGGCCAGGGCCGGGGGCAATGCGGTTAGGAGGAGAAAACATACAGCTATAAAAACTAATACAGTATTGCCATTGCCAATACTGTATTAGTTTTCTCTCCCTATTGAGCCTGCCACTGCTGAATCGCCTCCTGGGCCTGGTCGTAGGCGCCGGTGTTGGGCGGCACCAGACCCGCCGCAGAGATCGCGCCGGGCAGCTGCCCGGCGGCGGCGCGGGCGCGGGCAATGGCGAGAATATCGCGGCTCCACTGGTCGATACGGCTCTGGGCGATCGCAGACTCAGGGTAGTCTGGAGGGATTTGCTGCGCGATCGCGATCGCGGTTTGAAACGACGTCGCCTGGTCGGGCTGCAGCACGCTCTGGGCCTCCTGCAACAGGCGACGGTTGACCTGGCGCTGCTCCCACTGCTGAATCCGGGCCTGGGCCAAGCCCCAAACTTCGCCCTGATCTTCGGGCACCAGGCGAGCGGCGCTAATCGCACCGTCTAAATCACCCGAGGCGGCCCGCCCCTCGGCCAGATCCACAA
Organism: filamentous cyanobacterium CCP3; assembly: GCA_003022385.1. Taxonomy (GTDB): domain Bacteria; phylum Cyanobacteriota; class Cyanobacteriia; order Phormidesmidales; family Phormidesmidaceae; genus Nodosilinea. Next base: position 8,763 of record PYGV01000035.1, read on the forward strand.
TCACCTGGCTCCAGCGGGCAATATCGGCCTGGGCCTGGTCGTAGGCGGGGTCATCGGCGGGCACCTGGCGAGCCTGCTCAATGGCATCGTTAAACAGCGATGCCGACAGCGGCTCAATCAGCCGCCGAGCCTGGTTGAGGGCGGCTTCGCCAGACAGGCTGGCGTTGGCGTAGCCGGTTTCGGCCTGGTTGACCAGGGCTTGATAGTCAACCGGGCGCTCGACCTCAGGAATTTGGTTCAGCCAGACCAGGGCTTCGCCAAACTGGCGCTGTTCCAGGGCCGTTCTGGCTCGGCCCAGGGCTTCAGCGCCGCTCACAGCTGTACCCGGAAACAGCGGTTCACCCGCACCGTCCACTGCCTGGTCAGGGGCCTCAGCAGGCGCCGGGGGCGGTTCCGCCGCGGGCGGGTCGACGGGAACTGTAGCCGGCTGACCCCAAAAGCTATCCTGGTTGCGCCACAGCACCCCCAGCAGCAGCAATCCCGCTGCCGCCAACAGGCCCAGCCGCCACCAGGGCACTACATCATCAGGATCAGAGGCAGGTCTGGAGTCTGAACCAGACTGGGTCGGCGGTACCTGGCTGGGTAACTCACCGGGGGGCAGCAGCCCGGTTGCTGGCGGCTCGACAGCAGGCCACGGCCTTGCTGCCTCGCTCGGCAGCGGCTCCACTGGGTTCGGGCCAGGGTAAACGGGGTCGGCTGGTTTTGGGACAGGCAGGGGCATGAGCAGCTTGGGCTCCGGCGGCTCGGCAGGAGAAACCTCTGGCACAGGCGGCAGGCCCACGGGCATCTGGCCCACCAGGCTAGGGGGCACAAGCATGGCATACTGCTGGCCTGGGGGCAGCACCGCGACGGGGTTTTGCACCGGCCGCCAGTGGTGCTGACACAGCTCGGGCACGCGATCGCGCAGGTAGTCGACCAGCTGCGCCAGGGTCAAGCAGCCGTGAAACCGCATGCCCTCGATCAGCGCTTCGGTAAACAGGCCGTGGCGCACCGCCAGGGTCTCTTGAGAAAACTGGTCGGGCTGACAGGAGAGCACCAGGGGGATGGCCAGCTCCTGGGCTAGGGCCAGCGATGGGGCACCCAAGCCCTGACTGCCGGGGGCCACGGCCAGGGTGCTCTGGGGCCGATTGATGTCGAGCATGACGATGGACTGACGCTGCCTGCCCTGGGCTAGCCGCTGGAGCAGGGTTTCGATCAAAATGCCGGTCTGCTCAATCTGGTTGGGGTCGGCATCAATGGGCAGCAGGTAGTCTTGCCCCTGCCACTGCACCCCGTAGCCGCTGAAGAAAAACCACACGGTGTCGTCGGGGCCAGCCCGATCGCAGCTTTGGGCCAGCCGCTGCAGCAGCACCTCTCGGGTGGGGGCTGCCGCCCCCTGGTAGACCATGGGCGACATATCGGTGAGCAGCGAGCAGTACTCGGCGGGCAGCCCCACCTCATTGACCAAAAAATCACGCAGTTCGAGGGCGTCGAACTGCGCATACATCAGGGGTTGAAGCGATTGATATTGATTGATGCCGACGATCACGGGCCAGTGGCTTGCCATGCCTTGTAGGTGCCTCCGGAGGGCGAGAGTAGCGCTAAAAATTCATTTGCCATAGTAGCGCCTGCCCGGTTAAACGGAAGCCTGAGCCAGCAATTGGGGGCAGACTGTCCCAGCTAAATACTTATTCAGAGTGTTACAGCAACAGACCCCATGCGTCGAGGTTGCGACCCCAAAGGGGACGTTGATTTAGATGGAGTACTCTCAGCGACAATTCTTAATTGACGATTGGCGGCTCTATCGCTACAGTTAAGGCACTTTTTGGGCATCCTGCGAGGATGTGTGGAGCAGCAGGCTATGACCTTGTTTGACTGGAAATTTAAGTGGAATGCAGAATGCGATCGACCCAGGCGCAGCCTCAGCCCTGTAAGGCTGGCTCTAAACGGCGATCGCCCCGCTAAAGCCGCGTCGGTGGCGCTGGCGGCCCTGGTTGGCTTCGGCAGTGCGGCGTTGCCCACGCTGGTAGCCCCTCCCGTCGCTCAGGCCTACACCTCGCGGGTCAACGTGTTTCTGGTGCGCGAGCAGGGCGAAAGCTTTGACACCCTGGTGCGCCGCTCTGAAATTGTGGCCCGCGCCGCCGTTCAGCGCAGCTTTGACGCCGACCTGCTGATGACCGATGTGATTGTCACGATCATTGGCGACAACCAGGGCGTGGCTGTCCCCATTCTGACGGTGCCGGTCAGCCGCAGCGAGTGGCAGCTCAGACCCGATGTGACCCAGTGGGCCAACTACTATGAAGCCGCCAGATACCTGGTGAATGACCAGTCCTCAGAGCCACTTTAAAACTAAGATTGCGCAGGTACGCCATCTTGACCTATAGTTGAAAGGTTGTGAAGTCTTAAGTATCTGTCATGGCGGTTCCCAAGAAGAAAACCTCCAAGCAAAAGCGTGACCAGCGTCGCGCCACCTGGAAGCGCACCGCAGCGCTACAGGCCAAGAAAGCTATGTCCCTGGGCAAGTCTGTGCTCACCGGGCGGTCTACCAGCTTTGTCTACCCTACCGATGAAGAGGACGACGACGAGTAAAGTCGGCGTTGGCGTTCGTTATCTATTGTTGAAGAGACTTCGTGCTCTCCCGTAAAAGATACGCTCCCTTTGATTCTGCTCAGGGAGCGTATTTGTTTGGAATACTACATTTTGTAAGCAGGGTAGGGCGTTTATCCTGCTGCTTGAGTTAGCTTGGCGGCAGATATCGTTATCGCCAGAACAGTTGGGCACTCTCTCAATAGTGTTCTGGCAATGGCCAGTGCCATACCTCCTACTTCTGCCACTACCATGAATCAGCTCGACTCGAACCCCGAATCCCGCATGTGGGCCATGCTCGCTCACCTCAGCGCTCTGTCCGGCTTTGTGATTCCCTTCGGCAATATTATTGGCCCCCTGCTGATTTGGTTGGTCAAGCGCGATGAGATGTCTTTTGTTGCCGATCAGGGCAAAGAAGCGCTTAACTTCAACATCTCCATGACCATTTACATGCTGGTGTCGGGGGTCTTGATCTTTGTGCTAATCGGGATTCCGCTCATCATTGTGCTGGCCATTGCCTGGCTGGTACTTGCCATTCTGGCGGCGGTCAAAGCCGATGAAGGCGTTGCCTACCGCTATCCCCTCACCCTGCGGCTGGTGAAGTAAGGCGTCAGATGAAAGTGCTAAATGAAGGGGCGCACCTGGGGGGCTAGGGGCGATCGCGGCGCCACTCGGGGCTGCTCTACAGCACCATTAGTATCGTCAGGATCTTCTGGGGAGTCTGCTTCTGGCAATTCAGCCTCAGGTGGGCTCTGCGGCTCCGTCGAAAAAGGGGCCGCAGTGTCTGGTTCAGCATCCTCGGGTTGAACGCTGGGCAATTTAGGTGCTGCCTCCTCTGGGGCCGCTTCGTCGTCGGGGCTCCCGCTTTCTTCACCCACTGGGCCTGGCTCAGCTGGTTTAGAGCCTGCGCCTGCCTGGTTGCGCCACTGCTTTAAGCGATCGCGCAACCCCTTAGCCTTTGGTCCTTGAGGAGTAGATTGCTCTGGGGCCGCCAGAGGCATAGCTGGCTGTACGGGCACAGGCTCAGGCAGTGTCTCAGGCTGAGGCAGCACGGGAGGCACAAAGGGGTCTGCCGGTGGCGTTACCCCATCGGATCTATCGTTTGCCGCATTCTCTTCTGGCGTCTGACTGACGTCAGGTTCGATCACTTCAGGTGCAATAACGTCGGGTTTGGCAGCGGTCGGGGCCTCTACAGCAGGCGGCTCGGCATCAGTCAGGTCATCCGCCTTTTCGTCTGCCGAAAATTGATCAGCTTCAATTTGCTCAGATGCTGATGGCTCAGGCCGCAGGAATGGGTTGGGTCGAGCCTCGTCTTCTGGCTCAGCTAAAGGCACGCTCTCAGTAGTGGCGTCTGGCTCCGGCTGAGCCTGCTCTGCTTCGCGGAGCGTTGGGGTGTCGTCTGCCTGGGGTAACTCGGGCACCGCTTCTGGTTCAGGGGTTTGCGGCTCCGGCACCTCTGGGGCAACGGTAGAACCCTCAGGCTCCAGTTCTTCTGTTGGCTGTTCAGGCTCTAGCCCCGGCTCGGGTTCTGGGGCAGGGGGCACGTAGGTGGGGTCGATAATACCGGCCACTTCCTTCAGGCTCAATTCGCCGCGCACCAGCTGAGACAGCGCATCGTCGCCGCCGGGCTGGTAGTCAATGATGCGGACGGTATTGTTGAAGCGGTTGTCGATGGGGTTGCCGCTTTCATCAATCAGCTCAAGCTGCACCCAGTTGCGTCCGGGCTTAAAGCCCTTCAGCCAGATCGGCTGCCACTGGTCGAACACAAAGCTCTGGTCGTTGATGGTGCAGCGAATGCGCCAGTCGTGCAGGTCATCGTTGGCCTCAGCCTGGGCGCTCATGTGCAGGGGCGCGTTGGTGAGATAAAAGTCGAGCATGACGGGCTCGGCCCCGTAGGTGCCCTGGGGGCGGCTGTAGGTCAGCAGCGGCGCGCTGGCGTTGAGTTGATTTTGAGGGGTTGGGGCAACCACATGGAAGGTGCGCTGGTCGAAGGCCCCCTGGTTTTTGAAACTCTCGTGCCAGGGCCGCGAGGCAAACACTCGCAGGGTGTGAGTACCAGGGGAAAGGTTCTCGAAGGTAATCGGTTCAGATATGTCGTAGACGGCTTTGTAGGGTTCGTTGTCTAGAAATAGATGCAGGTGAGGTCCTAGCTCGTAGGTGTCATCTTTGAACAGCGGCAGGCCGCGTACCTGCATCCGGACGGTGGCGCTTGTGTCGTCGAGGACTTCGCCGGGGCGGGGGCTGAGAATGCGTACCTGAGGCGTGTAGGCGTCGATAATTTGCTTCAGCGATTCCAGGGTTTCGGGGGGAGAGACTTCGGCGATTTGCCCGGTGAGGCGGTTGGGCTGGAGGGTCGGTTCTGAAAAGTCTGAAATTAGCTCGGTGGGCTGCACGGGTTTGGCGCAGCTGGCTGCGGTGAAGATAAGCAGCGCGATCGCCCCCACAGCTATCACCTGGGCCACTACTCGCCGCCCCAGTCCCATGACCCTGCGGATGAACCCCTGTGTCGTGCCCATGCTGCTGTTCTCTACGTCGTTGCACCTATTACCATAGGCCACTTTAGGGTCTTTACAGCAATCGCCACACAGCTTTTTGCGCGGCTATGAGAGCTGAGCTACACTGGCTCGACAATACTCACTAAACGACAGGAGAGTGGTCTGAGATGCGGAAAAAGCAGGCTGTTGTACTGGCGCTCTCGCTAGTGATCGGACTCTCAGCAGGAGCCGCCGCCGCCACCGCCTTTTACTGGAACCGGGCCACGGCGCTGCCCACCTGGTACAGCACCAGCGGTGCCGAGACTGTCGTAGCCGATGTCGGCAGCAGCGGCAACCTGCTGCAAAGCAAGCTGGCCAGCGGCCAGGGTGTGCGCTACGGCGACAACAACCGGGTTGAGATTTCGCTGAGCGAGGCTGAGCTCACCCAGCTGCTGGCCGAGGGCATTGCTCAAACGCCCCAGATAGCCGAGTTTTTGCCAGCGGCAGATAGCCTTAACGCCACCATTCGCGGCGATCGCGTCGCTGGCGGCATAGTCGTCAACCCCGCTGACCTACCCACTCAATCGCTGCCGCCCCAGGCGCAGCAGGCCCTAGACACCGCGCTGAACACCGTGCCTATGCTGGGCGATCGCCCCCTCTACATCGGCATCGAGGGCAGCCCCCGCATTGACAATGGCCGCCTGGTGCTGGGGAGCGACACCCGCGTGCAGATTGGCCGCGTCAACCTGTCGATAGACGACGTGGCTCGACTTACCGGCCTCGACCCCGCCCAGCTTACCGAACGCATCAACCTCGCCCTACCCCAGGCCGGGCTGACCCTCGACGGCCTGGAGTTTATCAACGGCGAAGCGGTGCTGCGGGGGGTGGCCCAGTAAGCGCTCCAAGGAGCGCAACCTAAGCTGCCGAGTTGGCTGTTACCAGAGCCTCTAGCCGCGCCACTAGGTCATCCTTTGAAATGACGCCTTCAACAGTGTCAACGCGCTCCCCATTCTGAAAGAAGATCAGGGTGGGAATGGCCATCACGTGGTACTGCAGGGCCAGCGCATCTTCTTCATCGACGTTGAGTTTGGCGACCTTGGCCCGTCCGGCAAAGGTTTCGGCCAGTTCTTCGACGATCGGGTTCATGATGCGGCAGGGGCCACACCAGGCGGCCCAAAAGTCGATCAGCACCGGCACGTCGCTCTGTATCACTTCGGCTTCAAAGTTGTCGGCGGTCAGGGTGATATAGGTTGCATCGTCGGCCATAGTCAATCGCTCCTTGTCTGCGTCGTTGTTTGGTCTGCGGGTTTGGTCGGCACTGGAATGGGTGCAGTATAGCCATCGCCAGAACGGTTAGGGCATGACTTATACCCCTGAAGCGATAGCCGTACGCCATCGCGCTGTCCCAGCTTTCGCCACTGGAAGTGGCTACTGTTCTAAGCGTGATGGCCATCGCTATACCTAAAACCCATCCGGCACTCATTTTCTACGGTACTGCATAGCCTGGGCGATGGGATTACGGTTAGCCCAACTTTAGCGCCCGTGGGAGCAGGGGGCCGCTACCCAGTTCAGGCTGTGCTGCCAGAGGGCAACGATCTGGCGCTCTAGGGCAACCCCCAGTTCGGCTACCAGAATACCCTCGGCGCTGAGGGCACTGTCGGCCAGCCAGGTACCCCGCAGGGTCACTTCGAGCCAGTCGATATCGCAGGGAGCGATATCGATCGCGCCCTGGCCCACTGCTTTTAGCCCCGCCACCCCCGGCAGGTCGGCGGGCAGGGCAAAAGCCCCATAGCCGGGCTGCACCACCAGGGGCTGTCCGGCCCGCAGGGCGACGATACTGCGCTGGGCCACCACGGCTTCTACGGTGAGGTCTAACTGTTCAACCAATAAATCGGCATCGGAATAGGTCAACTTCAACATGAGCTCTCATGCCTTGAATACTTGTGAGTTGGTTTCGGCGCTTAAGTTCTGCTGTGTCGAGGCGGCAGCGGCCCGCCGTAATCGCGCGGTGGCCCACGGGCAAAAAATCTGGCGACTAAAAGCCATGCCGTGAGTAAATACCGACGCGAACCCCTGGCGCTCTGGGCCAACGGCGGCGGTAACAGTGCTGCAAACCCAACTCTGGAGCCTGATCGAAGCGGAATGAGCCACAGGTGGCCATTCCCAGGCGATGAGCGGCTTGGCGCTAAACCGCAAGCCGCTAAACCAGTTAGAAGGTCAGGTTAATGCTGAGACACAGAATGCTGGGAGAGAGGGCAGAGATATCGCTGACTGATGCGATACCCGGTGCAATCGCCCTGGGGCAGATATCTCCACCACTGCGGGGATAGCTTGAACCCTAGAAACCGATCATCCCAGCGGCGATCGCCCCCGAGGGCAACCCCTACAGATAGATCGATCCTGTGAGCATCGCCCAGGGTTGCCCCACGGATGGAGCGCATCAGTCTGATCACGAGTTGGCCCGTCAGGCCGCCGATCAGGTCACCCATGCGGTCACTCAAGTAACCATCGAACTCCGCCGCCATGCCTAGCTGGCCAGCATCGCCCGTGGTGACGGCGATATCAAATGCGTTGCCAGTAGACAGGATTCGTAACATAGCGGAGTTCCTCAAGCGTGAAACAACAAGGCTTAGGAAGGCAGTGAGAGTACCGTTTGGCCTGGGCACCTGGCTACAGGGGCTGAGGCTTGACGGATACACTCGAATAACGTTAATACTACACGTGTAATACAAACGTGTCTAGTCTGTCTAAACTATTAAGTAGTGACCTGTAGCCCAGGACACAAACAGCCGTGACACAGACCTAGCGACTCTCTTTAGTGTCGCCAACGGCCTGTTTGTGACAGGCGATCGAGCCCAATTTTCTATGTTCTTTTTGGAGGTGTGCCCGACGATGCCAACCCTAACCCGCGTATCGACCACTGATATGGAAGTTACCAGCATTCGCCTGGAGCGATCGCTGAAGGAAAAACTGAAAACCCTGGCGGGCGATCGGGGGTATCAGGCGTTGATTCGCGACATTCTGTGGCAGTACGTGGAGCAAGGGCCGACAGAATGCTCCGCCCAGGTTCAGGCCGACGATATTTGCGCCAGCTTTGGCGCGGTGGCCGAGCGCGAGCAGGTGTGCGCCCTGACCGGCAACCCTATTCTGGCCAATGCGCCCATGCGGCTGGGGCTGACGACCCAGGGTCGCCTGGTGCCCCTCAGCGTCGAGTAGCGGCGTGACGTAACAGTTCTAAGCAAATTCTAGAAGCACCCATCTATCCCTACATTTCCGAGCAACGGTCGTTTCTACTGGGGATTAAGTCTGACAGCGGTGATTAATTCTGACAGAATAGAGAACGGTCTATTCTGGTGATTTAACCGATGACACCCCATACCGCCACCACCCGCCACCATCAGCAGGTGCTCACCCTGCGATCGCGGGGCAAGTCGCTCCAGCGGTTTACCGCTGAGGTCAACGAGGTGGTGCGCGCCTCCGGCGTTGAGACCGGGTTGTGCACGGTGTTTTTGCGCCACACCTCCGCCAGCTTGATCATTCAAGAAAACGCCGACCCCGACGTGCTGGTGGATCTGGAGAACTTTCTCTCGAAGCTGGTGCCCGAGGGCAACCACTACATCCACAGCACCGAAGGCCCCGACGACATGCCCGCCCACATTCGCACCGTGCTGACCCACACCAGCGAAACCATCCCCGTCATGCAGGGGCGGCTGGCCCTGGGCACCTGGCAGGGCCTCTACCTGTGGGAACACCGGGCGCGGGGTTCTGCCCGCGAGGTCGTGGTTCACGTTACGGGCTACTAGCATGGTGGATACCTTTGACCCGCTCAGCTACAGCGCTATCCCCACCCCGCCGGAGGGGTTCAGGTCAGGGTTTGTGGGCATTGTGGGCCGCCCCAACGTGGGCAAATCGACCCTGATGAATGCCCTGGTGGGGCAAAAAGTGGCGATCACCTCCCCCACGGCCCAGACCACCCGCAACCGCCTGCGCGGCATTTTGACCAACGACCAGGCGCAAATTATTTTTGTCGACACCCCCGGCATTCATAAGCCTCACCACGAGCTGGGCAAAATTTTGGTCAAAAACGCCCGGATGGCGATCGACTCGGTGGATGCCACCCTGCTGGTGGTGGATGGCAGTGTAGAGATGGGGCGGGGCGATCGGTTTGTGGCCGAACTGCTGGTCCACTCCAGCGGCCCGGTGATTCTGGGCATGAACAAAGTTGACCAGCAGCCGGAGGAGGAAGAGGCGATCGCCCCCCTCGACGCCAGCTATCAAAGCTTAGCTGACGCCCACGGCTGGCCCCTGGTCAAATTCTCGGCCCTGCACGAAACCAGCCTTGACACCCTGCTGGCCACGCTCATCGACCAGCTCGACCCTGGCCCCTACTACTACCCGCCCGATCTGGTCACCGACCAGCCCGAGCGCTTCATCATGGGTGAACTCATCCGCGAGCAAATTTTGCTGAATACCCGCGAAGAAGTGCCGCACTCGGTGGCGATCGCCGTCGATCGCGTGGAAGAAGACACGAACATCACTCGTATTCTCGCCACCATCCACGTCGAACGCGAGTCGCAAAAGGGCATTCTCATTGGCAAAAAGGGCAGCATGCTAAAGATAATCGGCTCCGACGCCCGCCAGCAAATTCAAAAGCTGGTGATGGGCCAAGTCTACCTGGAGTTGTTTGTAAAGGTGGTGCCCAAGTGGCGGCAGTCCCGCAGCCGCCTCGAAGACTTCGGCTACCGAGTGGAAGAGTAGTTCTATTACTCCCCAGCCTGCTGTTTGAGCATGTCAACAACGCCCTTGGAGAGCCAACGTTCCGCATCTTGCAAATGCTTTAGGCGATCGCCCAGGGAGTCAATCAGCCCTCGCCGTTTTGCTAGAACAAGTACCCCTCCAGTTCCCAAAGTTGCAATTCCCAAGGTACGAGCACAGCGGCGGGCGGCGGCATCGTCAACTATCGCTCGATCGCCAGGGTTCTGCAACCCATAGCTGAGCACAGCCGATTCTCCTGCACCTAAATCCTAAGCTGCAATTTCAGAACTGGCCGAAACCTCAACGGGGATTGCCCAAGCAGCGTCAGGCAATTGCTGATTGGCTGCATCATCTTAGGGGAGGGTTAGCTCTTGCCAAACCATTTATGCGTTGGGACAGGGCGGCACTGGTTCGTTAACGTAGGAGAGCCTCAAAGCGTCTAGAATTTAGCAATTTGGACATTGCAATAGGGCGAGTCGTGTAGCCCATCGCCATAAAGTCCAAGAACTTTCTCATGCCTGCGGTACATGCGGGCCGAAAAAATCTCTGTTTAGGATGAGGAGTATTTGCTTTGGAGGAGCAGGTGGTTCTCGATCAACTTCCGGTATCTCGCGTGAACGCTCGTAAAACGGATGCGTTCGATATTTATAACGGTCGGTTTTGTGAGGGCAGCAACCCTTACTTAAACACGGCTGCCTATGTTTTCGACTTTGCCCTTACCGGAAACAGCGACCCACTGCCAATCGACGCTTATATTGACGCCGTGAGCGATCGCTACCCTCACCTCAAAGAGCACACCTACGACTCCTACGCCCATCTCTTTGCCCAGGTGGCCGCTGAGGTCAACCGGCTCGATATTGGGCTGCATCTGCACCAGTGGAGCGTCACCCATCGGGGCGATTCGCAAAGCGATCCCTCTGGGAAACGCTGTCGCCTGGCCGTCGAGGCCCTGCACGGCCGCTCGACGCGATCGGTTGTGTTTGCCGTATGGGACTGGTTCGAGGCCATTACCCAGGGCCAACACTTTTACATTGAAGACCAGATTGAAATCTTTCAGCGCGTGTTTCGGCAGTCGGTGTATGGCGGCCCTACCGTCTATGCGCTGCTGCGAACCGCCCACGAAAAAAGCATCCCCACCTTTTATCTCTGGGATGAGGGGCTGATGCAGTACGGCTACGGCAAAAAGCTGGTGCGCGGCGTGGCGACTACCTTTGACACCGATAGCCACCTCGATTCAGACTTCACCACTCGCAAAGACGACTGCAAAGCCTTTCTCAGCACCCTGGGCTTTCCGGTGCCTGAGGGCGAAATTGTCGCCACCCGCAGTGAGGCCTTAGCCGCTGCCGATCGCATTGGCTACCCGATCGCGGTCAAGCCGGTGTCGGGGCACAAGGGCGAAGGGGTAACCGCCGACGTAGGTGACGATGAAGAGCTAGAAGCCGCCTTCGATCGCGCCTTGGCCTCAATTCCTGCCGATGAGGCGGTGCGAATCATTGTTGAGCAGAGCATTACGGGCTCCGATTTTCGAATTTTGTGCGTCAACGGTCGCTTTGTGGCAGCCATGGAGCGCCAGCCTGCTTCGGTCACTGGCGACGGGCAATCGACCGTCAGCGGCCTGATTCGCGATGCCAACCGGGCCGCTGCTCGCAGCGACACCCCGACCTCACCCCTGGGCAAGATCAAAACCGACGACGCCATGGAGCTTTACCTGGCTGCCCAGGGGTTCACCCTGGAGAGCGTGTTAGAGGCAGGCCGTAAGGTCTACCTGCGCAAGGTGGCCAACCTGTCTGCCGGGGGGGTCAGCATAGACGCCACGCCCACTATCCACCCCGACAACGTCATTTTGGCGCAGGATATTGCCCAGCATTTTCGGCTGACCTGTCTGGGCATCGATGTGATTGCCCGTGACCTGTCCCGGTCGTGGAAAGACAGCAGCTTTGGCATTCTTGAAATCAACTCAGCCCCAGGCATTTCGATGCACCTCAACCCCTCGGTGGGCGATCGCGTCGATGTCACCTCCCCCATTCTAGAGACCTTCTTCCCAGGCGAGACCAGCGCCCGAATTCCGACGATGACGTTCAATCGGGTTTCGATGCGCAACCTGCAGGAGCTGATCGACCACGTGCTGCTGCTGCACCCCAACTGGGTCATCGGCGCGGTGTGCCGGGAGGGCATGTTGATCAACCGCTCTGAAAAGGTCTTAAGCTCAACCTACAACGCCAACGTGCGCAACCTGCTGCGCAACCCTAAACTCGACATGCTAATTGCAGAATATCGCGGCGATATTTTTGAGCAGGATGGCCTGTTCTACTCGGGCAGCGACATGGTAGTTTTAGACAATCCCACGGAAACCGAAACGCTGCTCACCCGCGATGTTTTTCCCCACTCAACGGTAGTGGTGCGAGAGGGCGACAATATTTCGATTCGCCGCGAGGGGCTAATTGAACAGTACCGTCTGGGCGGAGGCGAACCCTTTAGCCGCGTCTACCTCAAAGAAATTGGCACCATTTTAGCGTAGCGTTTGGGCTGATCGGCTAACAACCAGGGATTGCAACAGATAGGGGTAAAACCCTGTAATATAGTTCCCTCATTTTGCTGGGTCAATCCACAATCTCCTCCGGAAATGGTATGGCTCCCTCCTCGGTAGGTATGCGACTGTTTAGTGCCCCTCTCTAAAGGAATTTTACGTCTTAAGGGAGGTTGCCAATCTACCTAAACTAACTCAGAGTTATTGGTATAAAGACCTTTATAAAGGTTGAGAGGTATGTCTTTTCATCAAGATTACCGGGGTGTTGCACAGCCAGAGATGGGGCAACTCATCCGAGAACTCCGCCAAACTCTGAAGCTGACCCAGGAGCAGTTTGCAGCACAATTGGGGGTCTCTTTCCCCACGATTAATCGCTGGGAGAATGGGCATGCCAACCCTTCTCGTCTTGCCCTCAAGCAAATCAATACCTTAGTCCATGATTTATCTACATCACCGGATGTCGCGCTGAGTGAGCAGGGGCGTTCCATTCAAAGAAGATACTTTCCCCCAAAGACGCTAAGCAAGTGAACTAACAGCAGCGGTTCCCAGTCTACTCACCGAATTGAATCGAGCCAAACGAGCTAAAAAAACGCCTATCTAACATTTATCTACATCAGGATGAGTCTATCTTGACAACACTCGATCAAGCCAATCAACTCAATGCCTTTCGGCTCAGGCTGGGGGATGCGCTGCGTCCCCTTGTAGATGCTTCTGAAATTCAAGCAACCGCTGCTCGCGTTTTAGGTGAGACTTTAGGGGCAGCTCGCGTTGTTTACCTTGAAGTAGTCTCTGATGGCAGTGAGGTGCTTGTCCATCGCAACTACACAAATGGTGTGGCTCAACTGAGTGGTCGGTATCGTCTGGAGGACTATGACCGCAATTTGAGCGCCGATCACCAAGACGGACGGACTCAGGTGGTCACTGATATTCCCAATGGTTCAACCTATACGGACGAGCAAAAAGCGAAATACCGCGAGATTGACATTGCGGCTCATATTGACGTGCCGCTGGTCAAAAACAATCGATTTGTAGCCCTGCTAGCGGTGCATCACTCTACACCGCGCCAGTGGACCGAAACGGAGATCAAGCAGGCTGAAGAAACCGCAGAACGGACGTGGGCAGCCGTTGAACGTGCCCGCGCCGAGGCGGCGCTGCGCGAATCGGAAGTGCGGTTAGTCGCAGACCTGGCAGGCATGCGGCGGCTCTGCGATCTCTACGCCACTCTGGCCACAAAACTTGATTTAAAAACTGCCCTAGACGAAATTCTGGCGGTTGCCTGTGAGTTTACCCACACGGATCGAGGCTGCGTACAGCTTGTCAGCGACGATGGTACCCGCTTGGAAATGTTTGCTTGGCGCGGCTATGCAGACGATAGCCCCTTCATCAACCACTTTCGATATGAAGGCCTCAAGGAAGGCTGCGATCGCGCGCGGGTGAGTTGTCAGCGACTCATCATTGAAGAAACCATCGGCTATCCTGGCCTGGATGGTACCGAAGCAGGAGCAGCGGCTGATGCTGAGGGCATTCGGGCGACGCAGTCTACACCGATTGTCAACCGCAGCGGCGAAACGATCGGCATATTGAGTACACAGTTCTCGTACCCCCACCGCTCCAGCGATGATGAACTCTGCTTAGTGGATCTATTGGCATGGACGACTGCTGATTTTGTCGAGCGGTATCGGGCGTATGTTGCGCTGCGTGGATCAGAGGAGAGATATCGCACCCTGTTTGAATCGATCGACCAGGGCTTTTGCCTGCTTGAAGTGTTGTTTGATGCAAACGACAAAGCCATTGACTATCGCTTTGTTGACGTCAACGGGGCGTTCGAGCAACACACTGGTTTAGCCGCTGCGCAGGGAAAAACGATTCTCGAACTCGTGCCCCACTTCGAACTGCAGTGGGCAGAAATGTATGGTCAGGTGGCAAAGTCAGGGGAAGCCATCCGATTTGAAGCTGATGTACCCTCGCTGGGCGGGGTCTTTGACGTTTATGCGTTCCCTAGCGGTGCGCCCGGTCAAAACCTGGTTGCGGCCCTGTTTGCCAACATTACCGAACGTAAACGCCGCGAGGCCAATCTCGCCTTTTTAGCCAAAATTCAAGATGACTGCGCCCATGTCACCACGGCTGAGGAGGTGATGCAAACCGTCGGCGCAAAAATTGGGGCTCACTTAAACCTCTCCGGCTGTACCTTTGTTGATATTGATGAGGCTCAGGATCGGGCGATCGTGCCCTACAGTTGGCACCGATCAAACGTACCAAGTCTGGTCGGCACATACCGCATTTCCCAGTTTGTCAGCGAAGAATTTTACGTTGCGGCTCGGGCTGGCGAAACTGTGGTTGTCAACGATACCAGTACAGATGCGCGCACCGACACTGAAAGCTGTGCCGCCCTCCAGGTTAAGGCGCTCATTAACGTGCCGTTTCTACACGACGGGCAGTGGAAGTATTTGTTTAACGTCTACGATGATCGCCCCCGACTCTGGCGTGACGATGAAATTGAATTGTTCAGTGAATTAGCTAATCGGATTTTTCCCAGACTAGAGCGTGCCCGTGCCGAAGCCGCCCTGCGTGAGAGCGAGACGCGACTGCGATTTATATTGGATACGTCTCAAATTGGCGACTGGGATCTCGACCTGACCACAGAACCCCATACCTCCCACCGATCGCTGCAGCACGATCGCATCTTTGGCTATGAGTCGCTGTTGCCGGAATGGAGCTACGAAATCTTTTTAGCGCATGTTCATCCCGACGATCGCGCCGCTGTCAATCAGAAGTTTCAAGAGGCGCTCTCCAGCACCAGTTGGAACTTTGAATGTCGAATTATTCGCCCCGATCAGAGCGTTCGCTGGATTTGGGTTCGCAGCAGTGTTTACCATGACGCTAGCAATGCACCGACCCGCCTACTGGGAATGGTCGTTGATATTACCGATCGCAAACAAACCGAAGCCATCATCACCACTGACCTGGCCAACATGCGACTGCTGCGCGACTTAAGCGCCCGCATGATCAGCGAAGACAACATTCAGGTACTCTACGATGAAATTGTGACAGTGGCGATCGCCCTGACCCAAGCCGACGCGGGCACCGTTCAAATTTTGGACCATGCCACGCAAAATCTTCTATTGCTGGCCGCGCAGGGCTTTGACCAAACTGTTACTGAGTATTTTTATCGGGTGAGTGCACAATCAAAGACACCCTGTGGCGTTGCACTGACTAAGGGAACCCGCACGATCGTTGATTTTGATGTACCAAAAGCCGATGACCCGGATGGCGCTTTGCGATTAATAGCCGACGCAGGTTTTGCCTGTGCCCAGTCCACGCCGCTCATTTCGCGGTCGGGCAAAGTGATCGGCATGGTTTCGACCCACTGGCGCAGGCCGCATCGACCCAGCGATCGAGAACTGCGGTTTCTCGACCTGCTGGCGCGTCAGATGGCCGACCTGATTGACCGTCGGCAAACCGAAGCCGCGCTGCACGAGAGTGAAGAGCTAAAGCAGAGCATTTTAGACAGCAGCAAAGACTGCATCAAAGTGTTAACGCTCGACAGCAACATCGTTTATCTGAATAGAGGCGGGTTACGCCTGCTGGAAATTGATGATCCGATGTTTGTTCTAAATGCCAACTGGCTTGACTTCTGGCAGGGCGAAGCTTACGAAAAGGCTAAGGCCGCGATCGCCACCGCCAAAGCGGGCAACACCGGTCAGTTTCAAGGCTTTCTTGCCACCCAAAAAGGCACGCCAAAGTGGTGGGACATTCTAATTACGCCCGTGCGGAACAGTGCCGGACAAGTCACTCAACTGCTGGCCGTCTCGCGCGATATTACAAAGCAAAAGCAAGCGGAGACGGAACGAGAACGGCTGCTGGCCCAGGAGCAGGCCGCACGGCAACAAGCTGAAACCGCTAACCGGATCAAAGACGAATTTCTTGCGGTGCTGTCGCACGAACTCAGGTCGCCCCTCAACCCTATTCTGGGGTGGACGCGACTGCTGCAAAACAGCAGCTTTGACGAGACTCGTCGAACTAAAGCCTTAAAAACGATCGAACGCAATGCCAAACTTCAGGCCCAACTGATTGAAGATCTGCTCGATATCTCCCGCATCATGCAGGGCAAGCTCCTGCTGACGGTAGCTTCGGTTAGCCTGCCGTCTGTGATCTCGGCGGCCATTGAAACCGTACGGTTAGCCGCCGAAACCAAACAGATTCAAATGACACTTGACCTTGATCCAGCCGTCGCTTCTATCTCTGGGGATGCCGCCCGGTTGCAGCAGGTCGTCTGGAATCTACTCACGAATGCCGTTAAATTCACGCCGCAGGGGGGACAGGTCACCGTTGAACTCCGACAACTCAATCAATTAGCTCAGATACGAGTGTTCGATACGGGTAAAGGAATTAACCCGCAGTTCTTACCGCACGTGTTTGAATATTTCAGACAGGAGGATGGCTCCACGACGCGCAAATTTGGTGGGCTGGGGCTGGGGCTGGCGATCGTTCGGCAAATTGTGGAAATGCATGGCGGCACCGTGTGGGCCGAGAGCCAGGGAGAAGACCAGGGCGCCACCTTCGCGGTGCAGTTGCCGACGATGCGGCAGACAATCCCCCTTTCCGTTGAGACAGCACACCATTCTACAGAAGAAACCTCTCTAGCAGGGGTTCAGATTTTGTTAGTCGATGATGAACCGGATACCCGCGAGTTTCAGGCTTTTCTGCTGGAGCAGAATGGGGCAAGCGTGACCGCCGTTGCCTCTGGTTTAGAGGCATTACAAGCCCTGGGGGAATGTCTTTTTGACGTGCTGGTGAGTGATATTGGCATGGCTGAAATGGATGGCTATATGCTGCTTCAGCACATTCGATCGCGCTCGCCTGAGCAAGGTGGAACAATACCGGCGATCGCGCTGACCGCTTACGCAGCAGAAATTGATCAGCAACGAGCCCTTCAGGTTGGTTTTCAACGTCATATCACCAAACCGGTCGAGGCAAAAGCGTTAGTAGACGCGATCGCAAGCTTGCTAGAACATAGCTGATTGCATACCTAGATTTGCTGTAGCAATCAGCAGCAGGTCTTAGCTGCCGGATTTCAGCAGCACATTACCAAGCCAATCGAGACAGAAACTCTGCTGCAAACCATTTGGACGCTAGTGCAGAAAAAGAATAGTCAGGTAGGTTGAGTTGAACAACGGGCAACCCACCCTTAGGGATCTGTCTAGCGGAGCATAGGCAAGCCGCTGATCCTGAATTAGCGTAAGTGTATATAGCTACTCATCCCAATGTTCAGGCCATATAGGCCGCGCCATCAAGACTGGATGTTACTTGCTATTGTTGCTTCTCTAACCTTTTAAAATTGGGCTATATTCTGCTGTTTCAGGCATAGAAGTAGAGCAAATAGATTAGAAAGCTGGACACGTTTGCTCTATTTTGGATTCCCCTTTTGACTGAAACACATGTTGAACCCTCTAGGTTTATTGACAAACCTGCCTGGCTAAATTATCAAGGCTTGGCGTTAGACTGGCCCCGCGCCCTTGGCCTGATCGCTGTACACCTGCTGGTGGTGCTGGCGCTCTGGTTCTTTTCCTGGCCAGCGTTGGGAGTTGCGATCGCGCTCCACTGGCTGTGTGGCAGTGTGGGCATTTGTTTAGGCTACCATCGCGTGTTAACCCATCGCAGTTTGCAGCTACCGCAGTGGCTAGAGTACATTGTCGTCACCATTGGCGCGCTGGCCTTTCAGGGCGGCCCCCTGTTTTGGGTCAGCAATCACCGCATGCACCACGCCTTTACCGAAGACAACGAGCGCGACCCCCATTCGGCCAACCGGGGATTTTGGTGGAGCCACATTCTCTGGCTGATTTATCCTCGGGGTGAAACGTTTAATAGCGAAGCCCACCGACGGTTGGCGCCGCGCATTGCCCGCAATGCGTATTACTGCTGGTTGAGCCGCTACTACGCCTGGCTGCAGGTGCCCCTGGGTTTGCTGCTCTATGCGCTGGGGGGATGGCCCTTTGTGCTGTACGGCACGGCGGTTCGCATCGTGGTGCTGTGGCACAGCACCTGGTTTGTCAATTCAGCCACCCATGTCCAGGGGTATCGGCCCTTTGAGATTCCCGATCGCTCGCGCAATCTCTGGTGGGTCGCGTTGCTGACCTACGGCGAAGGCTGGCACAACACCCACCATGCCGAACCCCATATGGCCCCCGCAGGCCGCCGCTGGTGGGAAATCGATATGACCTGGTGGCTGATTTTGAGCCTAGAACAGCTCGGGCTTACCGATCACATTAAACGACCGTCCCATTAAACAACCCAGCCTCCAAACCGCGATCGCCCCACCAGCATAGAACGCGAGTTGAGGCCTTGACGCTGGCCTTCCGCTTCCATCGGGTTGTTAACCCGGCTGCGGCCAAAGGCCAGCGCTTTAGAAAAATGCCAAGATAACCTGTGAACCATCCGCCTAGTGTTGGTATTGGTCTAGAGTCAGATTAATCTCCTCCCTCAGGTTTTGGTATGGCTTTTCCCCCACCGACAGCGGGCGATCGCACCGATCTTCCGGAAGACGATATCTTTCCCGTGGTGGGGATTGGGGCGTCGGCGGGGGGGCTAGAGGCCTTTACCCAGTTGCTGAGCCATCTGCCCACCGACACGGGCATGGCCTTTGTGCTGCTGCAGCACCTGGACCCCAGCCAGCCCAGCTTGCTCAGCGAGATCATCGCCCGCACCACCGACATGCCCGTGCAGGAGGTGGTCGATAGCGTGGCGATCGCCCCCAACCATGTCTACGTGATTCCGTCGAATACGGCGATGACGATTGTGGCGGGCTATCTCCGGC
>PYGV01000232.1 GCA_003022385.1 filamentous cyanobacterium CCP3
CAGCAGTACGCCCCGCCCGCCCTGCTGACGCTCCAGGTAGCGGGCCCCAAACTGGACCGAGAGACGACCAGCAATGATGCTCATGGGGGTGAGCAGGGGCAGTCTGCCATCGGGGCCAACCACGGTTTCGTAGGCGATCGCCTCGATACCGCTCTGCATCAGCGCTGCGGTCAGCGATCGCTCAGCCGCCAGGTGCAGGTAGGTAAACAACATCAGATCGGGGCGAAAGAAGCCGTATTCCGACGGCTGCGGCTCTTTGACCTTGACCACCATCTCCTGAGCCCAGGCGGTAACGGCATCGGCGACTAGCTTGGCCCCCGCCTGCTGGTAGTCGTCATCGCTAAAGCCAGATCCGACCCCCGCCCCCGTCTGCACCATCACCTGATGCCCCTGCTGAGCGAGGCTCTGTACCGCGGCCGGGGTCAAGCCAACGCGAAACTCCTGATCTTTGATTTCCTTGGGTAGCCCAATGCGCATAGTGGTGCTCTGCATAGATGATGGGGTCTTCCCCATCCTACTAAACCTGACCGAGCGCGCGGTTTGCTACTGGCACTGGTGAACTAAAGCATAAATTGGGGTAGGGGCAGAGGCGCAGCCAAGCCAGAGGCTTTAAGGCTGTTTGCCCCTACGCGAGGCGCTGATTTTTTGATTCGCACCTGGGTTCAGCAATGCCTGCCGCCATAGCCGCACCCTACGCCTCACATCTCTGACTGCTTCGGCAGGTACAGCGTAAAACAGCTGCCGTGGTCAACTTCAGAAGCCAGAGTGATAGTGCCGCCGTGGAGTCGAGCAATCCGCTGCGACAGGTGCAGACCCAGGCCGTGGCCCGAGCGGGCCTGATTGCCCTGGCGAAACCACTCAAACACCGCCTGCTGCTCGGCCTCAGGCACGCCAATACCGGTATCGGTGACGCTAACCCATACCCAGGCGGAGCCCTGGCCGTTAGGTAGGTCGACCGACTCCGGCAGGCGTGAGGTGGTGCCGATGGTGGCCGTCACACTGCCGGAGTCGGTAAACTTAATGGCATTGCCGATCAGGTTAGTAATCACTCGGCGCAGCTCTAAGTGATCACCCGGCACGACAAAGGCATCGTTGTCTAGCGTCGCTGTCCCCGAAACGGCCTTATCTAAGGCTACAGATCCAGAGTCGGCAACAGGCGATCGCGGGCTGTTGTCGCGGGCGGTGGCTGGTACGGCATCGACCCAGTCCGAGCGGCAGAGCAGGCAGGTCAACCCTTTTTCAGCCGCCATTGGGGCGAGTTCCATCACCACCGCCTCGGTCAGCTTAAACAGGTCAACCGGCGACAGGGTCAGGGCTTTGTGCCCCGCCTCGTGGCGGTACACCTCTAGCAGGGTGTTTACCATGCTGAGCAGGTGGCGGTTGCTGTCAACCACGGTGGCGATCGCATGCTTGCCGTCCTCGGGCATGGGGCCAAAGGCATCGCCCTCGCACAGCTTTAGCATGCGGTTGGCGGCCACCAGCGGCGTGCGCAGGTCGTGGGTGAGGCGAGCCACAAAGTCATCGCGCTGGCGAATCATAGTGGCCTGGGCGTCTATGCTGCGCTTGAGGCGAAGCAGCGATCGCACCCGCGCCCGCAGCTCATTGACATCCACCGGCTTGCGGATAAAGTCGTCGGCTCCAGCGTCTAGCCCCTGCACCAGGCTCGACTGGTCGTGGGCAGTAATCAGCAGAATGGGAATGTAGGGCAGGTTAGGATTGTCGCGAATGCGCTGGGTGACGGCATAGCCATCGAGGCCCGGCATCATGACGTCGAGCAAAATCACATCGGGCGGCGTCTGCCCTACGACCTCTAGCGCCGCCTGACCACTCTCCACGCAGGTGATGTGATACTCAGGGTCGTCCAAAATAGACTCGATCAGAAACAAGTTGTCTGAAGAGTCGTCTACAGCCAGGATGGCATAGGGTTCATGGGAAGGATCCGGAGGCATTATTTAGTTAACTATCGGTGCGGTGCTCTATGGCTATAGTACCGAGAACTCTGAGTACCGAGGTCCAATGGTACAAAGGGAGCAAAAGGTTTAAGAAGGCAAGAACCTAATCTTAGAAATGCCACAGGAGTTGACCACTAACCTCTATCCGAGGGAATAGCTTCAGCTCCACACTCTAGTGCACCAGTATTACAGGGGCCGCCGCTCATGGTGGGGTTCCTCGGGCCGTTAGCCCGTGGGCGATCAGCACTGCCCCAAGCGGCCAGCGCGATGCATTCATTCAGGTCATCGTAAACAGCTCTAGGGTCTGGGCTCGACCGCGTAGAGCATGTCGCCCGAGCGATCGCAACGGAAACGAACCCGCCTGCTGCTGAGTCGTTTCGCTCACCAGTAGGGGATGGCCCAGGGTTTTAGTCAGCGCTTCCAGCCGGGCCGCCACGTTGACCGTATCGCCAATTACGGTAAACTCCAGCCGCCCGACAGTGCCCAGACAGCCGGCCACCACCGGACCCGAATGTATCCCTACCCCCATCGCCAGCGGTGAAATTTGCTTCACCTCTCGCACCATGGCCGCGGCCGCGGTCAGAGCGCTGTGGGCATGGTTCTCTAACGGGTCGGGGGCACCAAATACCGCCAGCATGCCATCGCCCATAAATTTGTCGACCCAGCCCCCGTGGCGCTCGACGATGGTGGCGAGTACCCCCTGGTAGCGATTGAGAAAATCGAGCGCCGCCTGGGGCTCCAGGGCCTCAGCAAAGCGGGTAAACTCGCGTAGGTCCGTCACCACTATCGTTACACTGCACTTCTGAGGCTGCTGCAGCAAATCCAGGGGCGACTCAAAGGCGGCCTCAACCACCGCTTTGGGTAAAAACTGGGCCATTAGCACCCGCCCCGACTCATTCTTGACGTGGCGGCGCACGATCACGGCTATTCGCATGCCTAAAAAGCCAGTGCCAAAAACAGTAATTCCGGCAAACAGCGCCAGCGCCAGGTTGAGCCCAAACAGCACCGCCGCATAGCCAAAGTTGACCATGGCCAGTAGCGAGGTGAGCAGGGCGGCGCGACGGCTGAGCCGCAGCCCCCCAGATACAGCCACCAGGCTGCAAAAGGCCACTACGTTGGTCACAATCAACGGCTGGGTTGTCCCCATTACCCGCCAGATGTTGGTGATAAAGGCCCACAGCAGCAGGTTGTCAAAAATGGGGATAATCACCTGCCAGCGCTGCAGGGCTTCCATAGAGAGGCCCTGGCGCAAAATCACCACCAGCCCCAGGGCAAAGAGGTTGGCGCAGAGGCTGATAACCACCACCGTGGGGGGCACGTAGTCTTTGCCCAGCAGCGCCTGGGGGAATAAAAACACCGCTACATCCAGCAGCAGCGAAATAAACAGCACCCCAGCCCGCACGTAGGCCAGCAGCAGCTCATTGCGGTGCGCCTCCTGGGATACCACCTGGTTAAGCGCCGCTTGAAGGGTGAGTTGGCGAGAGGAAGCATTGATCAGAGGAGCGCCAGAGGGGCTTTGAAAGGTCATCTCCTAGGGCGGGGTGAGGGGCGACACAGTAGCGATGCGATGTCCCTGATTGTCAATGGCGGTCAGGGCCGTCGACCACCGCCCGCCTGCCTTTATTAAAACACGGCCCCGGCAGCCCCCATGGCCCAAGCGGCTGGAGTCCGTACCTGCCAATGTGCCCCTGGGTCGATCGCTAAGAGCTGGCGGGCACAATCTCGATCTGACCGACCATACCGGCTTCAGCGTGGCCCGCGATCGCGCAGTGCAGCTCATACAGGCCGGGGCGCTCGGGCACAAACACCCACTCGGCGATCGCCCCTGGCTTTAGCTCTAGCTCGTGAATGGCGCCTTTGACCTCTACCCCGGCGGCCTGCACCTTCTGCGACCAGATGCCGTCGGCAAAATCTTTGGCGGTAAAGTAGTGCTTCTCGGGACTGGGGTTGTCGAGCACCAGCTTGTAGCGCTGGCCAGCCACAAACTGCAGCTGGTCGGGCTCAAAGCGCAGGCTGCCCTCAGCCGTGCCCAGATGAACAGTGAGGGAGTCGGCGGGGGCAGCGATCGCTTCGCCTGGGTAAACAGTAAACCCCACTTCCAAAACCAGACCCAAAACCAACGCCATGAGCAGGTTTTGCAATGCCGCCGCCAACTGATGCATGACGCCTCTACTTCCTACCGCTAGGTCAGTGTCTACAGGTACCCCAGCGGCAAATCGTCGGGGTACACCGTCTTAAACGGTTCTGTCTTGAGGGATTCTATCGCACGCTGAGTAGTTGGTCCCATAATGCCGTCGATGGCTCCGCTGTAAACCCCCACCCGCTTAAGGTAGGCCTGGAGCGCCTTGGTGCGGTGCTGCAAATCATGCCAGAGCGTATCGACCCAGGTTTGACCAATAATTCGCCGCAGCTTACCCTGCTGCTGCTTAAACAGGTCCTCAGGCAGCAGCTGGAGCTGCTCGCCGACCCAGCCGTCGGCCTCGTCGAGCCAAAAGCTGAGCAGGGGATCGTCTACCGCCTGGGCCAAAATCTGTTCCAGGCGAGTTTCATCATCGGCGGAGAGAGTGGGCTGTAAGGCCAGCGTACAGTAGGCAATGAGCGTAGGGCGGTGCTGCCGCAGTGCCTGCCTCAGACCGTCTAAAGGACGTTCTCCCTGAGCCTCAAGCAAAGCGGCCAGCGAGGCATCGGCTGCACCGGAGCCTGCAACCGTGAACGAATCGTTTGGGGATACCGCTGAAGGTGCCGTTGCGGGTTCTGTGTTCATTACTCCTCGCGTGCCTTTGTAGAGAAAGTAGGTAAACCAGGGGTGCCGGTGGGACTTGTCCTGAGATAGACCGCCAAAGCTCGACCGGGCGAGTTCTCAAACCTGTGCAGGTTCAAAAACCCAGACCCCCATCAAATCATCAGCAGTCAGACCCACCTGACTCGAACCAATCTCACTCGAACTCGTGCCAATCTAAAGCACAGACCAATCGGACATGCAGCCGGTATCGCCCTGCTGACCTGCCCACTGCACCAGCCAACCACCAGCCTCAGACAACGGGAGCTACCCCTGTCGACAAGCCTGGCGATCGCCGCGCTAGTGTATTAGTGACCTGGGGTTTGGGGTTGTGACAGGGGAGCGTTATATTTCTTAAGATCTTTTTGGGCGGCAGTTTCCGCAATTTGCACTGTCACATTGGAGCAGCTCATATCACTTATTAAGTGAGTGATGCCTCACCTAACGCCCAAGGGAATATGAGCCAATCCGACGATTCTAGTGGTTTTAATGAGTTCCGCTTGCCCGCCGATGCTCCAGCCCAAGACGTTTTCGATCAGGCGCTGAGTGATATTCTCGGCAAAGACAATCCCCATGCCTACACCATTCTGAGCGCGATTCAGCGAACCCTCAACCAGTATCACCTCAACACCCAGTACGAAGCCTACGAAATTCTGCATGAGGCCTACCTGCGGGGCAAAAAAAAGCTCCAGGCGGGAGAGGTGATTCGCAACCCCTTCGCCTGGCTGAAGGCGACCGCGTTTCACGTCATCTATGAGCGCAAGCGCAAGCACCGGGCCAGCGCCACCGACCCCCAGGTGATAGAGGCGGCCCTGCCCGACCCCCGCCTTAACCTGATGCAGCAGCAGATCATTGTCGAAGAGCTTGACCTGCTCTATGCGGCGCTGCAGCGGCTCAATCAGGAAGACCCTGAAGCCACCTGCCTGCTCTATCTGCGCACCGTGAGCGACTGGTCGTGGAGCCAGATCAGTCAGTGGCTGATTGCCAAGGGGCAGGCCGCCGCCACCGAAGCCGCTCTGCGCCAGCGGGCCTCACGGGCCAAGCGACGCCTGCGAGATATTTTTTGGCAGAGTATCTGCCAGGAGGTGCCCCGTCTGAGTTCGCCGCCCGCCCTGGGCGAACCGTCACCCCTGAGCAAGCGGGGGCGGTAGCGCGGCCAGGCGGTGGCCAGGTGCCCCCCAGAGCGGCATGATGGGGGGTGGCGCTAGCAGCACGGGGACATGAGCTATGGACAACCTTTTGACACGAATGCGTAACTCTAAACGGCTGGTGTGGGGCATTGTTGGGGTTCTGGTGGTCGGGCTGCTGATTCCGCTGCTGCTGCTGGTGCCTCGGCGCGACCAGGCCAGCCCCCCCGATAGCCCCGAAGCCCACCAGGCCATTGTTACCGACGTGATTATGTCGAAGGATCGGGCCAGCCTGATTGGGTCTTCGGCCACCAAGGGCAACCCCAACGCCCCGATTGTGCTGTTTAAGTTCTCCGACTTTGAGTGCCCCTACTGCGCCGTGGCGGCGGGCAACATGAAGGCGTTTGTGGGCAACCACGAAAACGACCTTCTCTACGTCTACAAGCATTTTCCGCTCACCCAAATTCACCCGGAGGCGATGCCGTCGGCCAAGGCCGCCTGGGCGGCGGGGCAGCAGGGGCAGTTTTGGCTGTACCACGACGGCCTGTTTGCCAACCAAACCCGCCTGGGCGAAGACCTCTACGTTGAGCTAGCCGAGGCCATGGGGCTGGATATGGAGCAGTTTAACCGCGATCGCACCAGTGCCGAGGCCGAAGCCGCTATTCAGGAAGACCTGGCTCTGGCTGAACAGCTTCAGCTCCAGGGTACCCCCTCTTTTATCATGAATGACCTACTGATTCCGGGTGGTGCGCCGCCCCAGCTGTTTGAGGAAATCTTTACCCAAATCAACGCGGCTATCAAGAGCCAAGAGCAGTAGGGCTAGTATGCCAGTTGACTGTGCCAGTTAGGGCGCTGCCTGCTAAATCTGCCCTGTTGCCTGCTTTTAAGGCGGCGGCGATCGCTGTCTCCAACCCCTCTCTCAAGCCCAAAAATCCTTGCTAGCCAGAGGTTTGAGAAACTTGTAGCGTTTTCTAAACTGTTCCGCCAGTATCACCCACTACACAAAGTGTCATGGCCTCGCTAAAGGGTATCCAGGCCCCAGCGCTACAACAGTGTCATGGCGAAAGCGAAGACAACTGCTTCACCGCCATCCCCATCCTGACCGAATGGATTGACTCCCACATCGCGTTGGCCGTTTGGATGGGCCGTTTAACAACACAGTCAACAACACACAGTTTGCATTTGGAGAATGACTATGAAAATCCGTTCTATCGCCGCGATCGCACTGGGTATCACCGCCGCTTCTATGGCTGCGCTGCCGATGGCCGCTAATGCCCAAAATGCCAGCACCGATTACAACTACGTCGGGGCAGGCGTGGGCATCGGCGACGACATTGGCCTCTCGATCAACAGCAAGGTAACGGTCGCCGACAGCATCTCGGTGCGCCCTGGGGTAATCAGCGACCTCGACTTCAGCAACAACGGTGAGACCGTCTTTCTGCTGCCTGTCACCTACGACTTCAACCCCGTTACCGAGAACGGTCGTCTGCTGCCTTACTTGGGCGGCGGCCTGGCGGTTTCGACCGAAGGCTCTACGTCCGTCGGTCCTATGCTGACCGGTGGGGTTGACTACCGCATCACCGAGCGCATCGTCGCCAATGGTGCTGTCAATGTGTCGTTTTATGACAACACCAAAGTCAACGGTTCCGTTGGTCTGGGCTACACCTTCTAGACCCGAGACCGCCTGTAAACTAGCCGTTCTAAACCAGCGGCTCTAAACCAGCAATTGAGGGATCGGCGGACAGACCACCGATCCCTTTTCTTTGTGTATGAGGACGTTGTATGGAGCTAAGCGGGTTCGAACCGCTGACCCCTTGCATGCCATGCAAGTGCTCTACCAGCTGAGCTATAGCCCCGAGTGAGTTACCCGAGCGCATCAACGGTGGCGTTGAGCGCATCAACAATAGTGACGTAAGGGGGGTACCATCGTCAACCCCCTATTTTCAGCACAAGTCTTGGCCACAGTTCGGCCCAAGTTTTGTCTCAGGGTAGCGGTGAAGGGCGGCCATCCGCGATAGAGTCAGGGAGAATGTAGCGTTAACGTGGCGATCGCAATGGTTTTCCCCGGTTCTTCGTCTCCCCCCGATGCCGCCGCCGTGCAGGATATTCTGCTGCGGCTGCGGCGCAAGGAGGGTACCTGGGTCGACTGGGCCCAGGGCTGCCAGGCCCTGCAAAAGGCCCGCTTTACCCCCCAGCAAATTTTTGAAGAAACGGGGTTTGAGCCCATTCAGCAAAACCAGATTGTGGTGGCCGAGCAGGTCTATCAGTCGGCGATCAAGGCCGGGGTCAAAGACGCTACCCAGGCCCACTTCACGCGGCAGGGCAGCGATTCGCTCTACGAACTGCGGGTGCTTTCCCAGGGCGATCGCGCCGCCATGGCCGATTTTGCGGTGCAGCATGGGCTCGACTCCGACGAGGTGCGCGATCTGGTGAAGCCCGTTAAGGAATATTCCTACCGTAAGGAAAAACCACCGGGCTTTGGCGATGGGCCGGGGGATGCGATCGCCTACCACTTTTGGAAGCTAGCTCGCCAAAAAGACGACCTGCAAGACCGCTCTCGCCTGATTGCCCAGGGGCTGCGCTTTGCCGAAAGCCCCCCCGCTCGCCAGCAGACCGAAAAGCTGCTGACCGACTTTACCGTAG
>PYGV01000233.1 GCA_003022385.1 filamentous cyanobacterium CCP3
AGGGGCAGGCTACGCCGGGGGCATTCTCTCCGCTGGGATCGACGGCATTCGGGTGGCCGAGGCCGTTGCCCTGAGTCTGGTTAAACAGTAGCGGCTCTCAGCTTCTCTGGGTGGGCCGTCGCGAGGGGGGCTTGCGCCGGGAGGGTTTGGTCTCGGGCTCTAGCGCGTCGGGGTGCTGCGCTTCGAGCAAAAAGACGCGCCGACCGTCGGTGATGCGGTAGAGGGTGGTGCAGGTGCAGGTGTGACCCTCCGCCCGCAGCTGGCTGGCCCGCTCGTCGCAGGCCGCCTGGGCCTGTTCAACCTCTTCCCAGTCGCTTTCGAGAAATATTTCCTGAATCAAACTTATTACCACCGCTCCATACTATGGACCTAGCTTACTGATTTTGGCTCTCACCCGTCACAATCATTGACGGCAAAGCCCTAACTCCTGAACGACTCTTATGCCCAAAAAAACTGTAAACTCACCGCTCAGCGCCTGGGTTTAGCTGGGGTTGAGGCCCTAGATTCGACTAAAAATTCAGGAATGTCCCAGAGCGCATCGGCATCAAGGCTGTACTGTTCGCACACCAGGCTGAGGCGGCTGCCGGGGCTGGCCATCGCATTCACCGAGTGGGTCAGGTCGCCCTGGAAGTGCAGCAGCATTCCCGTTTGGGGCTGAATCTGCGCCACCCGCTGGCGGCCCCGCTGCAGCACCAGTTCGCCGCTGGCCAAGTCAGGGGGCACCTGCACGTAGAGCACGCTCACCTGGTCGGGTGGGTCAATGGTTTTGCAGTACGACCTGAGCGATCGATCGATGTGCGGGTCCACCCGCGAGCCCTGCTTCAACAGCAGCGGGTTGAGGTAAAAGGCGTTGCAGTCGGGCCGCAGGGCCCGATCGAGGTAGGGTTTGAAGTACGGAAACTGGCGATCGACCTCGGCCCGGCCCTCTCCTTTAAACACCACCGAAAACCCTTTGGTGGCGACAAAATCGCGGTTGAGGTTGTTGGTAGCGAAATAGCGGCACGCCTGAATTGCCCCCCGCAGGTTGTGGAGATAGTCAGCCGAAAACGCCTGGGGCTGGCAGCGGTAGTAGGCCATCGGGTTAAGGATGCTCGGCAAAGGTGGCAGTTTCACCCGTCTGGGTAAAGGAGACTACGGTATAGGGGTCAACGCGATCGCCCATGTCCATGCCGGGAGACCCCATAGGCATGCCTGGGGCGGCAATGCCGAGTACGTCAGGCTCTTCACTCAGCAACCGCTGCACATCGGTAGCGGGCACGTGGCCCTCAATGACGTAGCCGTCGACGAGCGCCGTATGGCAAGAGGCTAAGGCTTCGGGCACGCCGTACCGGGCTTTGACGGCCACCATGTCTTCAGTGACGATATCCTGCACATGAAACCCGGCGGCTTTCATGTGGTCTGTCCAGTAACCGCAGCAGCGGCAGGTGGGGCTGCGGTACACGGTTAGCTCAGGCAGCGCTGGGTGAACCGAACTGGATGCAGCAGCGGTGGCCGGAGCGGTGAACGTCGTCAGCAGCGCGATCGCCGCCATTAGCAGACCCATTACCAGCCGATTGACTAAGCCCCGACGAGTCATGAAATACCTGTCTCCTTGCGACATCAGAATGCCTTGTCCTTACTTCCAAGATACCTCTAGCATTCCCGGCCTTGAGCAACCGGCTCGCCGCTGCTGACGATGAGACAGCAATCGGGCCGCCAGAATCTCAATCCTAACGGCCCGGTTGACTATTGTTTGGTGAGGATGTTTGGTGAGGAATGGGGCACGCTCCCGTGGGATGGCGTCTTGGACCCAGCTCTCTAGCGCTTACCCAGCCACTTGGCGGCGATCGCGCCCACGGCAGCACCCACCAGCGGGTTGCTAAAGAACTTCATAATGCCGGGCTGGTCGGCCAGCACATCCTGGAAGATATCGGGGTGGCTGTGGTAGGCGAAAGAGGCCAGCTTGGTGACGTCGTCTTCGTTCATGCGGCTGGCGTGGTGGGTTGAGAGCCCCAGCTGCTTCTCCAGGTCGCGATCGCTCAGGCCGCGCTCTTTGAGGTGCTTGAACAGGTCGCGAGCGACATCGTCGCGCTCCTGGGGCTTGATCTGAGAAATTGCCTTGCGCAGTTCGGGCTCCATCTGGCTGGAGGGAATGCGGTCGGGGTGGAATCCGCGCCCTAGCTCCCGACGTTCCTCGCGGGATGAGCGCTTGGCAAAATCATCGAAGTTGGCGTACTCGCGCTCAGGCTGGGTAGCTCGGCTGTCAATACTTTCGGTATTGCCACCGGCCAGATCGTTCATAATCTGGCGTTTATAGTCTTTACTGCTGCTCATATCGTGTCCTACTCTTTCCTAATTTTTTTTTGCAATGGCTAGTTTTCTGAACGGAAACCATCTACTGGTACTTGACCTGACGAGTCGTGTCGTCGTAGTTGGCCGTTAAAATTAGCTCTTTGTCGGGGGCGTAGACCAGCACGCTGAGGTCGCGGTCAGGGAATTTTTTGTGAAAGCCCTGAATCAGCGACTGGGCCAGGGGCTTGACCTCGCGAGGGGCCACATCGGGCGAAATGACGACGCCGAGTTTGTCGTTGTCGCGCACGTAGGCGTCACTGAGCAGACCTCGGGCGGTCTGCATGACCCAGCGACCGTAGTTTTCGCCGCTGGCGGTATCGCCACGTTCGAGCTGGCTGTAGGCGGTGGGGGCGAGCCCGGTGCCGGTACTAGTTTGGGTGGCGGTACCGCAGGCGCTGGTGGTCAACAGCACAACGCCCAGACACAGGGCAATAACCCCAAGGCGGATAGATTTCAAGATATTCACGAGATTTTTCCTCAACGGGTGCAGTTGGTTCAAGGATTCACGCGGCTGAATTCGCCACGTTGACTGAGTCGTCTATGGCTTCGATGAGGGCTTCAGCGAGGCTCTATCGGGTTAGACACGTGGGGTAACTCGGTTGCCGATGGTACAGTTCCCTCTCGACGCATCTCTCGAT
This sequence comes from filamentous cyanobacterium CCP3, assembly GCA_003022385.1. Lineage (GTDB taxonomy): Bacteria > Cyanobacteriota > Cyanobacteriia > Phormidesmidales > Phormidesmidaceae > Nodosilinea. Next base: position 2,970 of record PYGV01000233.1, read on the forward strand.
GGGGGTAATTCTGATCCATCGGGTGATCGACCTGGTTGTAGGGGTTGTCACGGCCAGCAGATACATGACCGTCACCAGCAAGACCGCCCCCTGGAAGAGAGGGATCGCCGCTAAAGGTGACATTGGGTGAGCCAGCGCTAGCTGCGCTGTCCGGAACTTGGTAGACGCCCCAGTCTTGAATGCCAGCGGCCTTTAGGGTACGTTCTGCACGGGCAATTTCAGGCTCAGTGTCTTTGAGCATGACCAGGTAGTCGCCCTGGGCCACGCGATCGCGGTATTGCTTGGCCCGGTGCTCAGGAATACCCATACCAACTAGGGCACCGACTAAACCACCAGCAGCTGCCCCAGCGGCACCGCCCACCAGCGTGGTCAATACCGTAGCGGCTTCTCCGGCCAGTACAGCCGGGCCAATCCCCGGTATAGCTAGCGTGCCTAGACCCACAAGGAGCCCAGTGACGCCGCCCAGCAAGCCGCCTGTGACAGCACCAACGGCACCGCCCGTATCGGCCTGGTTGCCTGCCTCATCTTTGACCTTGACCCCAGCGATCGCGGTTTGCCGCTCTGGGTCTTTGGCGATCACCGAAACGTGGCTCATAGAAAAGCCTGAGTCGTTTAGCGCCTGTAGAGCAGAAGCCGTCCTGGGGCGATCGGGAAAAACTCCCACCGCGCGTCTGTGTTGTGAAGCCATAGATTGCTTCCTCCTGTGTGCGAAGTCAGCAACCGTTGCAGAACCAAAGAAAAAGCGCTGAAAACGCCGACGAAACTAGCAGCAACCGTTGCATCATCTATGGTTTTAACGGATGGACCGGGCTGACCTCATCGCTCAGCGGAGGGAGTCCAGCTGATAGAAAGGAAGAGATTTTTGGTTCTCGATTCAGCTAATCTCCCTATCTGGCAGCCCAGGTCGCCAGCACAGGTACATAAGCGGCCCCAACAAAATTCGATCCAAATAGCGCCTAAAACCAACCGTCTAATCATTTATTACCCCCCCTGCATTCCCCCTGGGCCTATGAATTTGGTTGTCAAATTGGTGGCGAGGGTTTGTGCTCCACCAAGTAGAGGGTTCTGAACAGCCGCAGGAAAAGTTGTGGAGGAAATAGCATAAATTAGCGTCAACAGAGCCTAAACCGGATTAAGCGTCTATGCGATACAGCGTTTAACGCCATTGCCAGATGAATTGAAACGTCTAGAGCTGAAGCTGGCGCGAGATGTGCTTTGGCCAGTTTTTTATTAGTGATTAAACAAGATGCGATCGCAGCCTTAGTTCTCTCTGGGCAAAGCTTACCCGCGCGGGTACTGTGGCATTTAGGCTGGCTTGTTTAAGTTAGACAAGTGCTGAGGACGAGCCATCTTAAACCGTCATTGGTTAAAAGAGACAGGCTTTTGTCCACAGTTCAGTGGTGCTCTACGGTCGCAAGAACTTGGCTGACAAAGTTCTGATTCATCCCTTTTTGCCCTATGGATTTCAGGAAGCTTTTCAGATATTTGTGGCTGCAATTCTCTCCTGAAAAGCCGCCCCGCCTGGCGCTCCCCCCGGCTTCTCTGGGGCCTCATGCGAGTCAGCCATCCCCTGGAACGTTACCAGCCCATTCATCGAGGAACATGTCTATGTCTGACTGCCATTTCTACGCCCAACGCCCCAGTCGCGACTTTGAAGCGCGCCGCAACGAAGCTCGCACCCTGCGCGACCAGAAGCGTGACCAAGCCTTTGATGAGTTTAGCCTCGATTCTCCGGCCACAAACTGCGATGAGGAACGGTTTGAGCAGATTGGGTTTCCGGGGTTTGCCTCGTTTACCAAAGCCCTGGTTCACGACACCAATGGGCTGGTTGACCCCGCATCGCTGCGATCGCTGCTGGATGCCCTTCAGGTTGGTACCCAGGAGGCCCTGGAGCAGGTACAACTCGGCGGTGGAAAGCGTCGCCTGGTCAACCCGCTCAACGCCTTCTCCTACCAGGCGATCGGCAACGACTCCAACGGAGCCCGAATGGCCGCTGCCCCGGCCTTTGGCAGCCGCAGCACCGCCATTGACATGGTAGAGCGCTACTGGATGGCCCTCTGTCGCGATGTGCCCTTTGACCAGTACGCCAACAGCGGCCTGATTCAGGCTGCCTGCGACGACCTCAATGCCCTGGGCTTTGAAGACCAGTTTGGCTTTTTCTGCACTCCCCAAACGCTGTTTCGCGGTCCCTATGCAGGCTGCGCGGTCGGCCCCCAGGTGTCGCAGTTTCTGCTGCAAGACTTCAACTTTGGCAACCAGCCCATTCGCCAGCAGCAGCGCTACCCGCGCCCCGGCCTCGACTACATGACCGACCTGAGTACCTGGAACCGAGTCAACAACGGCGATATTGACCCCAGCGGTACTGATATTGTCGATGGCACTCGCTATATCACCACCCTGCGCGATGCCGGGCAGTGGGTGCACACTGACTTGCCCCACCAGGCCGGGCTGTGGGCCACCCTCATGCTGCTGGGTCAAAAGGCAACTCTGTCGGACGCCGTTCCCTACGGTAAAGACAGAGCGGGCCGAGATAAGGCGATCACCACCGCTGATGGCTTTGGCAGCCTGGGCGGGCCAGACATCAGCATTCAGGCTGGCCTAGCCGGAGTCTATGCCCTCAAGCACGCCTGGTTCCAAAAGTGGTGTGTGCACCGTCGCCTGCGGCCTGAGGTCTATGCCCAGCGGCTAGAGCTCTTCCGCCGCGGTGTTTTGGGTGGCCACAGTGAAAACCCCTGCCACAGCGAGAAGTTTAACGACTTCTTTGGCGAGGGGGCCGATGTGTGGCGCCACACCCAGGTGCTCGACCGCATCTTTGAGCACAACCGCCAGCAGAATGTGGCCCAAAGCCGGGGCGATTGTCAGGGGAACTGGCTGCTGCCCATGGGCTTTCCTGAGGGGTCGCCCACCCACCCGGCCTACCCCGGCGGCCACTCGGCCTTTGTGGCGGCATCGGCTACCATCGCCAAGGCCTACTTTGCCGACGGCCCCTTCCCCAACCCCAAGGTGCCCGTGGACGGCGGCTCTAAGCTAGTCGACTACCACCGCAAAGGGGAAGAGCTTACCATCCACGGCGAGTTGAACAAGCTGATTGCCAACGTCACCCTGTTCCGCGATGGCGCGGGTATGCACTGGCGCACCGATGGCACTACCTCGGGGCCAAATGCGGGCTGCGATCGCCCCGGTACGGGCATCGAAACCGGCGGCAACCTGCTGGGCGAGCGGCTGGCCATCAGCATGCTGCGCGACACTCGCCATACCTACCGCGAGTCTCTGGGCACCTTTGAGTTTCAGAGCATCAACGGCGGCACGGTCCGGGTGTAGGCCCGCCCTGAGTCGTTGAGACCTGACAGCATTCAGCCTCATCGTCTACTCAGGCGGTGGGGCTGTTTTTTGCCATAGAGTTCCCGTGCGAAAGCGACGTAGACACCAGCGAACGTGAGCCGCATCCATTCTTATTTTGGCCAGCAATTCTCCATACAGGCCTGCGGTGCTACAACTTGTTCCTAAATTTCAATCCCTGAGGAGGGTATTATTTGGGCTTTTTTTTGTGAGGATGTAGTTCACTATATTTTTCGCCAGCCATAGACCTCTAAGCGGGTAGAGGTTGCCGTCTGGATAAAAGGATAGTTATTGGGGCATAACCGCTTCTGCTGGTAGTACTGCCCATTTACTCTGAGTTCTTGCGGATTTTCTTCCATGACCAAGGCATTGCCAGGAAAACATAATACTCCTCGCTTTTGGAATGAGATCACGCCGGATGCTGTCGATGCTAATCTGCCGCCAACGGCATGGCGTCACGAAGCGACGGTCAACAAACAGATTCAGGTCTATGCCCAGCTGCATCTGCTGCAGCTGCTGATGGATGCGCTGCCGGTTTGTATCTCTTACATCGATCAAAATCGCTGCTACCAGTACGCCAACACGACGTATCAAGCCTGGTTTGGTCTCAAACCAGAAGAGATTTACGGTCAGCCCATTGAAAGGGTGATCGGCACGGAGGCTTACCAGAAGGCCAAAGCCAATATCGATCGCGCCCTAGCGGGAGAACATGTGGTTTATGAGTCCGTCATGCCCTATACGGCGGGGCATCGCTACGTGCAGGGTACGCTGGTGCCCGATTACAACGTTGAGGGCAAGGTGCAGGGCTATTTTGCGCTAACTCAAGATCTCAGCGATCGCAAAGCCGCAGAGCTTGCCCTCGAGCGTAAGGCCGAGCGCGAACACACCCTCTGGCAAATTCCCCAAAGAATTCGGCAGACCCTAGACCTGCAAAGTATTCTCGCCACCGCCACTGAGGAAGTGCAGCGCTACCTGGGGGTCGATCGCACGCTGATCCTTCAGTTCACCGCTGACCACACGGGAACCATCATTCAGAGCACTACGCAATCGAACTGCCCCATTGCGCCTGACTCTCGACAGTGGCAAGCAGAGGGGTTGCGACAGCTCTGCCACCGCCACTACGGCCAGGGTACGGTCAGAGCTATTCCCGACCTGGATGTTGAAGTCAACGATTTTTGCATCAATCACTGGATAGCGCTGATGGCGGCCAAGTCTGCGATCGTGGTTCCCATTCTGCAACCTCAGCCCAGGGGGGCCAGCAATCTGTGGGGCCTGCTGATCATTCAGACCTGTACCACCTATCGCCAGTGGGAATCGGGCGAAGCGGAGCTGCTAGAGCAGGTGGCCGATCAGCTGGCGATCGCGGTGCAGCAGGCCGATTTGCTCGCCCAGGTGCAGTGCCAGGCCCAGCAGCTGAGCGCAACCAACCAGGCCCTAGAGCAAGCCAACCAGCGGCTAAACGAGCTGAGCCACCGCGACGCGCTCACCCAGCTCGCCAACCGCCGCTACTTTGACACCGTGCTGCAGCGCGAGTGGAAGCAGATGGCCCGCAGCCGACTGCCTCTCTCCCTGATTATGTTTGATGTCGACTACTTTAAGCAGTTCAACGATCGCCACGGCCACCCCGCCGGAGATGATTGCCTGGTCACTGTGGCCCAGACCAGTCAGCAAGTGATCAATCGCGCAACAGACGTGCTGGCTCGCTACGGCGGCGAGGAGTTTGCGGTGATCTTGCCCCAGACCAATCTCGCAGGCGCGGCCAGTCTGGCCGAAGCCATTCGCACCAGCATTCGCAACCTCAACATTGTCAATTTTGAGACGGCTACCGAAACGGTTCACGTCACGGTTAGCCTGGGGGTAGCCTGCCAAATTCCCAACCGCAATACTTCGCTGCAAACCCTCATAGCCGCAGCCGACGAAGCCCTCTATCAAGCCAAGCAGACAGGGCGCAATCGGACGGTCTGCAGCGAGTAAGACGATTTAACCTGCGGCCACTCGATCGGAGCGCGAACGGCGATCGACGCGCTTGAGGTCAGGTATCCAGTAGCCCACCAGGCTGCGCTTCAGGCCACTCCCAACTCCCGGTTCATTCGTTTATGACTTGACTTTGGACAAACGCGGTCAGCCCACTGAAGATTTCGGTGGGCTTTGAGTTCAAAGCGAGGGAGCTAAGCGG
>PYGV01000036.1 GCA_003022385.1 filamentous cyanobacterium CCP3
CGCTCGCAGCCTCGGTCGCATACAGCGTTTTTTTTTACGAGTCAACTCAAGCTTCTGCACAATCCGTCCCATCGACGACCGACTCATCAAAATCGAGGTTTCAGCGGCTAGACGGTCCCGCAGTTCGTCCAGGGTCGCATCGTTGTCCGCATCGACTAACGCCTTCACAAGCTTCAGTTGTTCCGCATTGAGTTTGGGTTGTGGTCCACCCCCATGGGGCTTAGGCAAAATATCACCCGTTTCTCGGAGACGCTTGAGAAGAGTTTCTACAAAACTCTTCGACACGCCAAATCGCTTGGCTAGTTTGCGAACAGACACGTGCTCTGTAAAGTAAACGTCAATGATCTTTTCCCGGAAGTCAAGTGAGTAGGCTTTCATCACACTCTACTAAAGGAAAACTAAGACTGTAGCGTGCGCAGTATTTCCTCTACTTTGATCGTACCTCGCCCATTCAGGAACCGCTATATGTACCATTTATTAAGCCATTTTCCAAATCCTCCTCATCCAAATAAATTTCATTTAAAATGTTGGGGTTTTGAAGAGTTTTATATCTACGCACTCTAGATGTGTAATAAAAGTCTGGATAAGCTTGTTTTACTTTATCTAGTAACTCCTTTTCACTTGCGCCTAAATCTTCAACTATTGTTTCAATGCCGGAGTTCACCGAATTGTATTCAGAGCTATTTGCATCTGAATCCTTGCCTGCCACTTGAGTATTGGAGCCAGTACATCCAGCAAGAGCCAACAGCAAAATAAGCAAACTTAGGCTGATCCATCTAATCATTTCGACTGCCTTTTTAGCTTTTTCAAATCAACTTCTGACTATGAGCTGTGGATAATCAGATCCTCGCAAATTAAGTATTCTACGCTGCCCGAAAAAATCTCCAAAGGTCTTTTTGGACAAAGTTTTTGAGCGTTTGGCTCTTCTGGGTATTTAGTGATAAGTGATGCTTATGACAAGCTAGGAAAGGGGTTCAGCCCCTTCAATAAGAGTAAAGTGCATCTTGATGTACAAATCTAACCGCAAACCCAGAAGAGCCGAGCGTTCCCAGTTCTCTTTGGCATACTGAACTCTGGAGGGCTAGAAGTTAATGCTAACGAGACAAATTACAACAAGCGGGCTAACAACCTCGTTCACCCGCCGCAAATATCCTCTCCGACTCAACCAACCATCTCTATACGGTCGGCGTGCAACGGGCTTGTTAGACTGCTCAATACAGAATTGCCCTCAAAGTGATGCCGGGAGCACTACTTACCCTACAACTATTTCAGCATTGTCCTTAATACGATCGCTAATTGTCATCGTAGTTGTATTGACCAGTAATACCTTGTATTAATCGCCTGAATGCTTCCTCATCTTCTATTTCGGAAAAGGCTACCCAATTTAGTTGTTGCAAGAAGAATAGATTACCAGGAATCTCGCTTTTACCAGGAAGCAAAACAGGAATCACTGGAATATCCTTTTCTACTAAAATACTAATAAATGCTCTCAACTCCAGTAATTGCCATTTGCCTAACTCATTAGGACTAATAAAAATAGCTGCTGATTTAACCTGATTTATTGCCTGCTGAATTGCATCTTGGAAAAACGTGCCCGGCAGAATTTGCTCTTCATCTAACCAAGGTTTTAAACCTTTATCCTTCAACTTATTTGAAATGTGTCTAATCGATGGTTTGTCGATGCTGTTATGCGCTAAAAAGACATCAAATTCTTTTTCATCCAAGGTGGATTTGATATCTATTGCATTGGCAAGTATGTTTTGAACCTCCTGATGAACTTCCTCAGTTATCTCCTGAATCCTCTCCTGTTCGTAGATGAGGTTTTCATCATAAAGGGCTAATCGGTCTTCTCCAGCTTCTACTGTTCTTCTAATCTCTTCAGAAAGTGAATCATCTCTGGTCTTGGGTAGCAACCAATCAAATAAACCCACAGAGTTATCTCCTCTAAAACTTAAATAGAACTTTCTGTGAAACTAGGATGCTGCTGCTATTCTTGCTAATGCATTAGCATATTTTTCTAACTCTGCACGTAGTGTAGTGAACTCATTTCCTAATTGCACTTCCTCTGACCAGTTTTTTCATATTCTTGGGAACTTAAATCAATTGGACGTTTGGCTTCCCAAGCTTGTAATAGAGGATGCCCTTTTTAGAGGAATGGGCGTAATCCACTATTAGGTACAGCAATAGCGATCCCACCTACGGAATCATGAGAAGCGCCAACATCCGGTCCTGAGGCTTTGAGAATCTCACGGGTAGAAGCAATCAGACTATAAAGCGAAGTTATTGCTTCCCGCAGAGTCCCTTGGTCAACTTCTAATGATTGGATAGCAATACGAGTCACTAATTCCACATACAGTGGCCAAGCAGCATCGCGGTCAGTTGGATCGGTTTCCCACTCAGCAGAGCCAATGTCAAACGGCAGGCTGACAGTGACTTTTCCTAAAACAGCAGGATCTCGTTGAACCATATTTTGCCGAGGACTATTCCTTAATTTCATTTTCTTTCAAGAAGTTTAACCTTCAGGGAAGCTCCAACACTGTATTCGGTGTTAATACGGAGCTGTCTCACCAACAACATTCCGATATTACTTCAGTTTAAGACTCGCGGTTAATTAAAGATTGCATCCCAATAGGTAATTCTCAAGTACGTCCTCACTGGCAACTCAGTAGTCTAACTTGTGTTTAGCCTGATTGTCGTCTCTTTATTCTGCATAACACCCCTGGTCAGGGTGATTAGCCAAATCTTGAGTTGAATATCAGCTCCAAAAAGGGGTGTTATGCAGACCTTAATCCGGCTATCTCCCCAAAAAGGGGTGTTATGCAGATCTTAGTCGGCATAATAGGCTTTCCAGAGGTGTTATTCAGGTACTTTAAGAAAATCTTCACCAGTAAGGCCCCTGCCTCTATATGCTTGACGGGGAGCTTTTGTACCAGTACTGTTTTACGTTAAGCCGTTCAGCAGAGCGGTCGTTTCGCAGAACTCGAAAATCTTGGCGCTGCCGGAAGGTGTTTGCACCACCAACCGACAGCTAACCCCGTAAATCTCGGAAGCAGATTGCGAGGCTAGGCCCATGGTACCCTAGCCCCTTCAGTTTGCACTTGCACTGCGGGCGGCTGGGGTTTTCGCGTTCTGTTTTCTTCCCATCAAAACAAGGAAACAGAACCGATGTTTGAATATCTAGAGCCTGACGCTAACGACAATCAGGAAGCTCATGAAGAGACCGGGTCCCTGCCATTACCGCCCAGATTTGGAGCTAACGGCCAAGGGACCGGCTCCCTAACCCCCGAGAAAGTGGGTCATATGCTCTACGGCAGTCGGGCGGGCATTGATCGCACCATCAAAATCCTTCACGCCCTCGGCTACGCCGACCCCAACGATTGGTCAGAACCCATGCCCGTTCCGCTGAGCGACGCCGAAGCGACCGCCCAGCCTAACCAGTGGATGGCAATACTGACCAAAATCCTGCTGATCGAATAGCGATTGCCAGCGCAACTAGGGTGCCTGCTGCCTGTAAATCAGGTTTGGGCACCCCAATGGTTTAATTCACCACAGCGCTACCGTGGGCACGGGGGTCATCATTGACGGCACTCTGCCGCGACGCCATATCGCCCTCAATCTCGGAGGTGCGACCAAAGGTCTGCTGGTGGGGCAGCGGGGCTTCAGCAATCAGGGCATCGAGATTTTCGGCCAGAATCTGCCGGGGCTGCTCACCAATGGCCACCGCGATCGGGGTGCCGTCAACCCCGGAGTAAACAAAATGGGGAATGCCCTCGACCCGGTAGGTCAGCATTTCGGGCAGCCACTTGTTGTTGTCGATGTTGAGCATGACAAAGTTGACGCGATCGCCGTAGCTGTTGCGCAGTTCGGCCATGTCGGCGGCCATCGCCTGGCAGCTGGTGCACCAGTTGGCGTAGAACTCTAGCAGCGTCGGTTTGCCGTTGGTCTGGGCTTCTTCAAAGGGCACCGCGCTGGCCGCTAGCTCGCTCAGCGAGGGCACCGCCGACTGGGTGCGAATGCCCAAAAACATAGCGGCGGCCAGCACCACAGCCGCCACTGCTACGACCAGGTTACGGGCGCGGCTGGGGCCAATATCTGATGTTACGGGCAGGTTGTCTGGCATAGGACAAGAGTTTTGTTTAGCTAAAATTGGGGCTAGGACCGGGCTGCAGAATGACGTGGCTAACCGAACTCTCCGGTTAGGATAGGAGGAGCCCGCTAGTTTTAGTGTAAAAGAATCGCGGTGTTGAGTCGGCGATGAAAAAAAGAGTCAAGCTGATTTTTCCTAAGCGATCGGTGCACATGCCGATCACCTACCGACTGGCCAAAGACTTTAACATCGCCGCCAACATCATTCGGGCTCAGGTGGCGCCCAACCAGGTGGGCACCCTGGTGGTTGAGCTGTCGGGCGATATCGACCAGCTCAACGACGCCGTTGATTGGCTAGAGGTGCAGGGCATTGAGGTGTCTGGGGCCAGCGGCGAAATCGTGGTCGATGAAGACCTCTGCGTACACTGCGGCCTGTGTACGGGGGTGTGCCCCACCCGCGCCCTCACCCTCGACAGTGAAACCTACCGGCTCACGTTCTCGCGATCGCGCTGTATTGTCTGTGAGCAGTGCGTGCCCACCTGCCCCGTGCAGGCTATTTCGACCAATCTGTAGCCCGGCTGAGGCGCGATCGCCATGCAACAAGACCGCTCACTCCGCACGCTGATCAAGGTTCACTGGCTCTCCTGGATGCTGATGGTGCTGGCCCACGTCACCTACGGTGGCTTTTTGCACGATCGAAACGCTGGCCCCACCGCCTGGGCCGTCAGCATAGTGCTAGCCATCTGCGGGGCCGGTGCAATCACTCTATTTTGGCCGCTAGTTCGCCGCATCATACTGCTCGGGTTTCAGTCGGATGTGGGGTACTTCGTCATGGCCCTGACTTTGGCGTCTCTGGCGGTGGTGGCCGTGACGCAGTTTCAGGTGTTTGCCTATTTCGCCATGCTGTTGGCCGTATCGCTGCTGGCTCGAGTCGACAATCTCATTTTGGGCTTAAAAGATACCGCTGCCTTTCTTCTGCTGGCGGGGCTGGCTCTGCTGGGGCTGGCGCTGAGCTGGCTGCCCCAGCTGCTGTGGGTGGCTGACTAGATTGCGATACCGCTGGAATTGGCTCAGTCCTATTGCCGTCCTCTAGAATCGCAATGGTGTGCTCCGTTGCCCTGCCCCCGTCCCTGTGTAGGATGGTTAACAGGTCTTGTTGTTGTATACAGAGCTAGAGCAATTGGGCTAAGCCAGAGCTTAGTGCACAGCCTGATCCAGGGCTAAGACCATTTCATTGACGCTAGTTAGGGGTTTTACGCATGACGGCTGCCAGCACGCAATCGATTCCGGCCTTTTGTGAGGGCATTCAACACTTTGGGGAACTGCCCCCCGAGTTTGCCGCCTACGGGCAGGCGGCGGCGATCGCGCCCGAGCAAACCGCCATCACCTCCTCCAGCGACCCCGCTGCCGTCTATCAAACCCTGCTAGCCGCCGATGCCCTGCGCTACCTCACTCTGCAGGTGACCGCCAGCAAAGAGTCAGGCCATCCCGGCGGGTTTGCCAGCATTGCCGATGCGATCGCATCGCTGGTCATGCTGGGCCACAAAAATATCGTCACCGAAGTTGGCCACCACGCCCCCGGCTTCTACAGCAACGTGTTTCTAGACCGCTCCCTCGAAGCCATGGGCATTGAGACCGTGCAGCAGCTGTGCGATCGCTTCCGCGAGACCCACGGCCTGCTGGGCCACCTGTCGGGGCAAATTCCGGGCCTGCTGGCCCCGGCTGGCCCCCTGGGGCAGGGGCAGCACTTCGCCATGGCGGGAGCCAAACTGCACCCTGGCGTGCTGTTCCCTGTCACCATTGGCGACGGCGGCCTGGGCGAGCCCTACATCATGAGCAGCTTTGGCCACTTCAACACCGCCTACCCCAACGTCACCAACTTTCTACCCATCCTGGTCTGGAATGGCTTCTCCCAGGAGCACCACAGCATGGTATCCACCAAGTCCAATCAGGCCATGATCGACTACTGGCGCGGCAACGGCTTCCAAGAAATTGTGCTGGTCGATGCCAAAGACTACGACGACGCCGACCAGCCCGGCGACTACGTCGACAGCACCGCCTTTTCGTTTCCCCAGCGGTTTGCCTTTACCCAAGCGGTGCTAGAGGCCACCGACAAAGCCGCTAAGCTGGCCCTGGGCGGCACCCTTACCGTGCTCATCGTCAAGCAGCTCAAGGGTGCAGGCGTCCACAAGCGGGGGGCCCAGTCCCATAACCTCTACCCTGGCGACTCGCTGCAGCGCGACTACATCGTCAGCGCCCTGGGCAGTCGCGCCCTGCACCCCGATGCCTGGTACCTGGTGCGCACCAACTACGAGCGCTCTGCGGGCGGCCCAGGCGCTAAAACAGCGGTGACAGAAGCGGTTTTACCCCTGGCTGACCTGGGCACGCTGCCCCTCAATGAGTTTCCGGTTGGGGGCGATAAGCAGGTAGCGACCACCGCCATGGGCGTTCTGGTCGGCTACGTGGGCCAAAAAGACGCCCAGTTTGTGGTCACCAACGCCGATGGCAATGCCGCCTCTGGCATCAACAACATCAATCAGGCGCTCAAAATCATTCACCCGACCGCCGATGACACCTACTTTCAGCAGCCCCAGGGCCAGGTCTACGAGCCTCTCAGCGAAGACGCCTGCGCTGGTTTAGCGGCAGCCCAAGCCCTCTTCGGTGGCCGCACCCTGTGGTGCTCCTACGAATCGTTTGCCGTCAACGGCCTACCTATCTGGCAAACTGTCACCCAGGCGATGGCTGAACTGCGCCGCCCCACCCCATCGACCGTTACCCTATTTACCGCTGGTGCCCTTGAGCAGGGCCGCAACGGTTGGACCCACCAGCGCCCCGAGATCGAAAACTACTTTGCCGGCATGATGCGCAACGGCAACGTGTATCCTCTATTTCCCGTCGATGCCAACAGCATCCAGGTCTGCTACGACTGGGCGTTGGGCACCCGCAACAAAGGCGTTACCATTACCGCCAGCAAGTCGCCCCTGCCGGTCCGCACCACCTTTGAGCAAACCCGTCAGGCGCTAGCCGAAGGGGCTATTGAGCTAGCTACCTGGCCGGGCGACAAAACCGTGGTGTTTGCCGTCGTCGGCGACATGACTCTGCTGCCGGTGTTTGAAGCCGCCGAGCAGCTAGCCGCCAGCGGCATCGGCAGCCGCATTGTATCGGTCGTTAACCCCCGCCAGCTCTACCGCCCCACCGATGTAGCCTGGGACCTGTGCGCTGAGCCCGACGACGCCTTCTTGAGCGATGCCGGGTTTATGCGCCTGTTTGATGGTGACGCGCTGATTGGCGTAACCGGCGGTTCCAGCGCTGTGCTAGAGCCCGTCATGCTGCGCAGCACCGCACCTCGCGACACCTTCGCCTGGAAGCGGGGTGAAACTACCGCTAGCGCTGGGCAAATTATGGCGCTCAATGGGCTAACGGCCGCTAATTTTGTTGCCAGGGCTAAGGCGCTGCTATCTTGAGCCCCTGAACTAAAACGCAAACAAAGCGGGAAGGCGTAAACCTCCCCGCTTTGTTCATGCCGTATTTGAGGTGATGCTCTAAGGCGATGTCTGACCCCTGACTTAAAGGTCTGGGTAGAAACTGATCTAAGGAGTTGCTTCAGCTTCCTGGGCGCGAATGTAGTTCAATACCTCCGTCGATGGAAACAGGCGCACCTGCTCCAGCTGAGCGTCGAGGGCGGGGTCGTCGTTGCTGGTCATGGTAGCCAGTAACCACTCCAGGGATAGCACCTGAACCACCACATCGTCGGCTGCATCAGCATTGCTCTCTTCGTAGCGATCGAGCAGGGTCTGCAAATCGTTGCGGGAGAAGAACATGGGCAATGAGGCTTCACCACCTTGATTAATGGTCAGGTAAGGTCCATCGGCACCTTGACGGGCTATGAATAATGGCACTCCCTGAAAATCAGACTGTAGCTGGGTGGCCGTCTCCAGTTCACCACCGATGGGGAGGTACAGCAGGGGGACCTCCTCCTCGTCGCTGAGTACGGTTTCCTGGTAAAGCGTGCCCAGATCTACTAGAGCTACTTCAGCACTTGGATCTTCTTCCTGAGCGCGGGCTAGAAACTCCTCAGCGGCGGCTCCATCGATAAAGACGACGGGTACTTTCACTTCTTGATCATTGACCTCGGCAGCTGCGGTTAGGGGCTGGCCGTCAGAGTTCAAAATAATAAAGACCGGCACCTGTTCTAGCTTGTCGACAATGGCCTCTTCACCCAGAGCAATGGCGGGCAGGGGCATTGCCAAGCCACCCCCCATTAGGCTGCCGCTAACCAGGGCAGTGAGGAGAGGGAGAGGCTGCAAAAGGGAGGAAAATAGCTGTTGCATAGGAATTTTGTCGGAGTTAACGGTAGGGGGGTGAGCAGATGATCGTCAGTGATGACTGAATTAATGACTATAGATACTACAGACTAAAGGCTGTTTGCATAGTGCTCTGTGCCAGTCGTACCAACCGCCTAGGCAAAGCTCCCATATTCAAAATCGGGATGACAGGATTTGAACCTGCGACATCCTGCTCCCAAAGCAGGCGCGCTACCAAGCTGCGCTACATCCCGTAGATCACGTCATCAGTATAGCCTGCTTTTTTGTTCAACCGTTACTGCTTGTTGCCCTTCCCCCTGACGCGGCTCTGTTTGTTACGATGCTTCTATGGCTATTTCCACTTACCGCTTAGACCAGCTGCCGGGACTGAGCCCTACCCACGCCCACAATATGGCTCAGTTAGGCTTAACCAGTACCGACCACCTCCGTCGCTACGGAACCTCGGTGGAGCGTCGTCAAAACCTGGCTCAAAAGATGCAGGTGCCCCTGCGCTATGTCACAAAGTGGGTCATTCTGGCCGATTTAGCCCAGGTGCCGGGGGTGGGTTGCCAGTTTAACGGGCTGCTGCTGCACGCCGGTATTATGTCTGTGGCGCAGCTAGCAGAATGTACGGCTCAGGGGCTCTATACGCGGCTGCGGCGACTGCATGTAACTACCCTGCAGCGCAACGATCTCTGTCCTAGTGCTGACCAGGTCAATCTGTGGATTCAGCAGGCCAAGGTCATTGCCAGAGGCTCTTGAGGGCTGAGGCTAATCTGGATACCAGAACATGCCTTTAATACCTTCAGGATCGGGCATAAAGCCAAGCCCTTTGTAAAACTCGACGACCTGAGGGTCGGCAAACAGCGTTACGTTGCTGATGTCTTCGCTGCGTAATTTTTTGATCAGCTGGCGCATCAGCTCTTTGCCCAGGCCGCGTCCCTGAAAGTCAGGATGCACCACGACATCCCAAATGGTGGCGTTAAAGGCATGGTCAGAGGTGGCGCGAGAAAAGCCGACTAGTCGGCGGCGTGAGCCCCGCTGCTCCCACATGGTAACGACGAGATAGCTGTGCTGAATCGCTTTTTTGACCTTGCGGATGGGCCGCCGAGCCCAGCCCACGGCATTGCACAGCTCTTCAAGTTCGTAGAGGTCGAGGTCGCGATCGGTGCTAAACACAATAGTTGACCCTTCCCCTTGCTCGGGTAGGGCCTCTAAAACAATACCCGCCGACCTTGTCTCTCCAGCCGAAGCGTCGTCAGACCCGACAAAAAGACTTTTCCAAAAACCCATGCAGGCCCTTTCTGATAGTGAAATGGGACAGCGTTCGTTGGCACCAGTCTAAGCCTCTAAATAACGCCGCACAATAGCTACAGCTAAGGCTAAACTTAGGGCTGAACACCGTTTCTCATAGTATATCCCCATAAAATCCCGATGCCTCTGACGAGATCGAGATTTATGCTGGCTGGCCTGGGGAAGGGAACCTCGGCTCAATCGGGGTGCGATCGCCCCAACGACTGATGAGATAGGGGTGATCAACCTGTGGGTGGGCCAACGGTAGGGATAGACCCTGGAAGCCCTATGGAGCAAAGCAAAGACCGCTTTAACCTATGCGGTTTCTCTGTCGACAACGGCTGCTAAAAGCGTTAGGACAGGAGCATGATATTGCTTGGCTAGGGTTTCCTGATGCGGCAGATGCTAACGTTACCTCCATGGAGTTCCGTCCTTCCAACCATGGCCGCTGGCTTAAACCCTTCCACGGTTGAGTTATTAAAGCGCTTCAACCGCGCCTTTCCGCAGTTTTATGAGCAGTTTGTCAGCAGCGAGATTCAGCTGCAGAACCTGCGCTTGGCCTACCAACTCTATAAGCAGCGCAAAGCCGTTCTCGATATCAAGCCCGAGGGCAGCAAGAGCGCGCTGCACTTTGTCTACCGCAACCAGTCGTTTTTACTCAGCGATATCTTTGGCGTGCTGGCCGCCTACGGCCTGACGATTCACAACCTCAGTCTCTACGGGCAAATTTATCCGCCGATGCTGGTGTTTATCAAGCTGGTGGTATCGCGGGGTGGCCAGGCGCTGAGTCCTAAAACGACTGAAAATGTCTGTCGGGCGATTCAAGAAACCCTGGCGGGGCGGTTTGAAGTTGAAGAAATGCTGACCGTAGAGTTTAACCTAGATGCCGGTCTGGAGCGGGTAGAAACGGAGTTTTACGTCGATCCGGTCTTTCATTTACCCGCCCTGCTGATTGAGGCCGATAACCAACCGGGCCTCTTTTACAAGGTTATGTACGCTATCTGGCAGGAAGATTTGCTGGTGGTTAACGCCAACCTGCTGGTGTGGCGGGGGCGTACCCGCCTGATTCTGTATCTTCTCGGCCCCAATGAGAGCCTGATTCCCGATTATTTGGGCCACAAAATTGCTGAGGGCATGCGCTACCGCCTCATGAGCTAGGGTACGATGGTCAATAATCGGCCTCAGAGGGCATTGGCCCATGGCTATCGCCACAGTCTTTGGCGTACCCCACTATTACCAACTCACCGCGGCCAGGGAAGCTCCCGCTCTGGTCTTTATCCACGGCTGGCTGCTGAGCCATCGGTACTGGCAGCCTGTCATCGATCGGCTAGCGCCTAATCACACCTGCCTGGCCTACGACCTGCGCGGGTTTGGCGAGTCGCGCTATGGGCTTGACCAGTACAGCCCTGGGTTACCCGCTGAGGCCAAGGCTTTGGGCGCTTCGACCTCGCCCTACGGGCTAGGGGCCTACGCTCGTGATCTGGCGGCGCTGCTAGAGCAGCTCGATTTGGGGCCCGTGTGGCTGGTGGGCCATTCGCTGGGGGGCAGCATTGCGCTCTGGATGGCCCACTGCTATCCGCAGCAGGTGCAGGGGGTGGTCTGCCTCAACGCTGGGGGCGGCATTTACCTGGAGCGCGAGTTTCAGCAGTTTCGCCAGGCGGGGCAGTACATTGTCGGCTGGCGGCGTTCGTGGTTGCGCTATACGCTGCTGCCGCTGCTGCTAACCCGGATGATGGTGCATCGGCCTTTGGACTACGGATGGGGCCGCGATCGCTGCCTTGACATGCTGCAGGCCGATGCCGCCGCGGCCCTGGGTGCCCTGCTAGCGTCAACCACCGAGGCCGAAGTTCACCTTCTGCCCAGGCTGGTCGCCACTCTCCAGCCGCCAGTATATTTTGTTGCCGGTCGCCAGGACCAGGTGATGAATTTGCGCTACGTGCGCCATCTAGCGGGCTACCTGCCGCTCAGGGTGGGCCATAGCCCAGTCATTGAAATTGAAAATTGCGGCCATCTGGCGATGGTCGAACAGCCCCAGGTCGTAGCCAAGGTGCTGCAAGATCTGCTGCATGCCCATTCGCTACTATCCCTGGCCTAATGTCTACCCCCAGCCGTAATCCGAAGCCTATTTTCTCGGTACTGGAATAGCTCAAAGTGCGGTTGAACTTCAGCCCGAGGGTCTGCGGAGCAGGGCTGGCTATCGTATGGCGATGACTGGGCAGACATGAGGCGAACAGCCCACCCGACAGAAGTACGCTAAAACCTAGCTACAAAACAAAAGAGATGCCGACGACTGGCCGTGTTTCGTCTCGGCATCTCTTCTGGTTCGCTCCTCACACATTTGAATTATAGGATTAGGGTGCAGGAATGTCACCCCTAAAAACCACTTTGAATGAACAGTATTTCTTATGGGAGACGGGCTTCAATGGGGGCCAGGGCTAAACTGGTCTCAACCGGGCGCTTTAGCTAGGGGGGTTGAATTCACGCCGGCTATCACTCTATAGCATCAAAATAGGGTTTAAGGATCTAAGCATGTCTTTGGTTCTTGAAAAGGGCTCCGAAAAAATACGGGATCTCTGTATTAGTATTGGATGGTTTACGTAGCCTTTACAATGCCAATCTCTGAAAATCTACTGGCCGGATTTTCTTTGGTCGCTCGGGTTGTCTGAGTTTGGGGGCTAAACCTCGAATCGAGCAGGGAATGTCGATTACGGCTATAGGTACGGTTTTTAACTGGACGAGGGGTACATCTACCTGGTCTATGCAGCTGATTTGGTTTATGATGCTGCGATTCTGTGCGATCGCGCCTTCTCCCTAGCGTTTACCCCATGGTCATGGTCTGTGCCGTCTAACCCAGCTATTGCTATGCAATCATCCCAACGCCCCGATCATGCCCGACCGTTTTTGACCTGGCAACGCATAACCGACTGGGCCCACGCCCACTATCGCGCCAGAACCTTTAATAAAGACGAGCGTATTCCCACTCGGTCTGGGCTGTTGTACCTGGTAGAGCGCGGTGCCGTGCGCCTGGTGGGCACAGCCCAGGGAGCCGCTCCAGATTTGGCCAGCTCCGATCTCGACGATGCGACCGATGAAGAAGGGTCTACGTCTTTAGCCATGGGCCTGAGCGAGGAGGCTTTTTTAGGCTTTGTTGGAGCGGGACAGCCCTTTGAGATTGTGGCTCAGTCGCCCTTCCTGCTGCAAAGCTTTGCCCATGTCGATCAAACAACGGTTCTGTGGCTCTACTGGAGCGACCTGGACAACTGGCCTCACTTTCGGCGCGAAGTGCTCGATGCCTTTCGCTACCAGCACCAGCGCAAGCTGCTGTGGCTCAGCACCCTAGGGCAGCGCCGCACCATCGATCGCCTGCTGGGGTTTCTCACCCTGCTGATTGAAGAATTTGGCGAACCCTGCGAGTCGGGCTACTACCTGCCCTGGTCGCTCACCCACGCTCAGATTGGCAGCGCCATCGGCTCTACCCGCGTTACCGTGACTCGTCTGATGGGTAAACTCCGCCAGCGCAAGCTCATTCACATCTACAAAGACGGGCTGATCGCCATTCCCAGCGATCAGAGCACGGCCCGTGAGGCTTTGGGCTAGGGGGTAGGGTATAGCGGTTCGGAAGGCAGAGGCGTAGACTTGACGCCGTTCTTGTCGGCCCCGTTTTTGTCGGCGCCGACGGGCTTAAAGTTGAGCGGCAGATTGGTAAACTGGGGCAAAATTTCGGCGGTAAAGGCGGCCGCGGCCTTGGAGCGGTAGCGGTTGGGGTTAAAAATCACTGAGAGGGTGCGGTTGACCACCACCGAGTCAATTTTGGCCCGGTGCAGTACGCCCATCTGCAGCTCTTTTTCGATCGCAGAGTTAGACACAAAGGCTACCCCCAGCCCCGACTGCACCGCTGTTTTAATCGCCTCAATCGAGTTCAGCTCCATCTCAATTTTGAGGCGGCGGGTTTCGATGCCGCAGCGGGTCAGCACCTGGTCAATCACCTTGCGAATGGTCGACTGGGAGTCCAGGGCGATGAAGTGGAGTTTGTACAGGTCTTCGCGCTGGATCACCGCCTGACTGGCCAGCGGGTGAAACATGGGCATAATCAGTGCGAGTTCATCCTCTGCGTAGGGCACTCTTTCTAAAGAGTCCTGTAGTTCGGGAGGAAGTTCGCCACCAATAATGGCCAGATCAACCTGTCCGTTGGCCACGCTCCAGGCGGTGCGTCGAGTGGAGTGAACATGTAGCTGCACGGCCACATCGGCGTACTTTTGGCGAAACAGGCCAATCATGCGAGGCAGGAGATAGGTGCCCGTGGTCTGGCTAGCGCCAATAATCAGGGTGCCGCCCTGCAAATTTTGGAGGTCTTCGATGGCGCGGCAGGTCTCCTGACACAGGCTGAGAATGCGATCGCCGTAGCTAAGCAGCAAATGTCCCGCTTCGGTGAGCTGCGCCCGCCTGCCGCCCCGGTCAAACAGCGGCACATCCAGCTGGCGCTCCAGGTTTTGCACCTGCAGGCTGACCGCTGGCTGAGAGACATACAAACTGTCTGCCGCTCGTTTGAAACTGCCCTCCGCTGCAATCGCCTTGAGAATGCGCAGTTGGTCGAGCGTAAAAGGAAGGTCAGACATGGGCATTAACCCTAACGTACGATAATCCTGGGATGCCAACAAACCATGATAGTAATGCAGGCCAGCCCCTGGCGGTCATCGCAACTGATGTCGCCGTAACAACCCTAGATAGACTCATGGCCTCAAGCCTAGTGTCGAATTAAGTCTGCCATCCCTAGATTACTTGGTTCAGGACATTCGACAACAAAAATTAGAGCGAGACCCCAAGGATTTATGAAACGTCAGGTGATCCAGAATGTCCTAAACTTACCCGGCATCTCTGGGATGGCGCTGATTGACGGGCGCAACCGGCCCTTCTTTTTTGGGCTCGATATCAGCCTCAACTCCCACCAGCAGGATGCGCTGGCTCGGGGTATTCAGCAGGTGGTCGACACAACCCCGGCCCATTTCGATACCTTTTCGTTTCGGTTTGCCAATCAGCTCACCCATATCTACAAGCTCGAACAGGGGCTCATTTTGCTGGTGCTGGTCACCGACCAAATGCCCCTCACCGACTACCGCACCGCGATTGGCCAGCTGAAGGCCACCCTGATCGAAGCTCCCCACAACGCCGTGCCTACCTTTCGGCTGCTGGCTGGCTGCGTTACCCTGGGCAGCAGCGCTATCGCCCCCGCCGCTGATCTTTCTACGTCCCTCTCCTCTACTGAGGGGGCTCAGCCTGAGCTAGAGGCCTCTAAAGCGGGTACCCTAGCTCCAGGTCCACAGGAGGTGGTGGCGGCTCTCAATCACCTCAGCGATGGCGCTACCCAGTATTTGGGTAAAACCATCGTCATCAACACCTGGAAGCAGTCTCGCCCAGCCCACCCTTGGCTAGAGCAGTTTGAGGTTCAGCGAGATGGCCGCTTTGCCGCTGCCGCCCAGGGCCAAATGCCGCTAACGGCGGAGCAGCGCCAGTGGGTTAAAGACTGGGTTGCGGCCTTTATGGGGCGCGGTGGCAGAACTATCCGCAATTTTCAGGCCCTGACGAGTAGTGGGCTTACTCCCCAGGAACAGGCCCTTTTGCTCGATCTCCCGTCTCCCTAGGAGGGCTGAGCATGCGGTGAGACAGTGGCTCCGAGGTCGTCCCACCGCCGCCTGCCCAGGCGTTTTGTCTATTCCCTATACCCCCCTTCTACCCCATGGCTAAAACCGTTCGTCTAGAGCCCATCGCCCAAGAAACCTCCGTTGAAACCAACGGCAACCTGCTGTCGGTCTTGCTCAACAAAGACCTAGATGTGTTGAAAGAGTGCGGTGGGCGGGGCATGTGCGCCACCTGCCACATCTATGTACAGTCGGGTATGGAGGCGTTGACCCCGATTAACCGCCGCGAGCAGCGGACATTGGAAGTGATTACCTCCTGCAAGCCCAACTCGCGGCTGGCCTGCCAGGCTCGGGTGGTCGCCAACGGGGTGGTGGTAGAACTGCCGCCGGGTATGTACGTCAACTCGCTGCAAGACATCGAGGCGCTGATTGGTCGCCGGGCCGAGCAAGATCTGCTGCACCCGATTACGGGTGAGGTGCTGGTCGAGCAGGGCAAGCTGATTACGCGATCGGTGATCACTCAGCTGGAGAAAACGGCTAGCTTTAAGGTGGGTGAGTTCTTTAGCCAAAGCAAAGATCTATAGGTCTGCGGTTCATGGCCGAACCCCTTAGAACATCTGTTATGGTAGGGCAATGCCGTAGTTGAGTTTTATACCAACCCCCTATGGACTCTGCCCTTCCCCTGAGTGCTCGCCACGAGCAGGTGCTACAGGCCACGATTCGTCATTACATTGCTACAGCAGAGCCCGTTGGGTCGCGGGCCTTGGCCCAGGAGTACGACCTGAAGGTGAGCCCAGCGACAGTGCGCAACACGATGGGCCTGCTGGAGAAATATGGCCTGCTCTATCAGCCCCACACCTCGGCGGGGCGGGTGCCGTCAGACTTTGGCTATCGGCTCTATGTCGACCGACTGATGTCGCCCTCGACTCGGGTGGGGCGGCGGGTGGATGCAGCCCTGTCCGAAGAACTGGACTGGGTGGGGCGCAGCCTGGAGTCACTGCTGCGATCGGCCACCCAAATCTTGGCTCAAATCAGCGGTTATCTAGCCCTGATTACGGTGCCTCAGTCCAGCAGTGCGACTATTCGCCACATTCAGCTAGTGGCGGTGGGTGGGGGGCAGGGGCTCATGGTGGTGCTGCTCGATTCGTTGGCGACCCAGTCGGTGGTGGTGCAGCTACCGGCGCTGCTGGGGAGCTCGGCTCAGGCGACGGAGGAACTAGGTCGTCGTCACCTGGAAATTTTGTCAAACTTTTTGAGTCATCATCTGCGGGGACGACCGCTGGCTGATGTGGCCGCGCTGAACTGGGGCGATCTCGACGCCGATTTTCAGCACTACGGGGCGCTACTCTGTCAGGCGTTGGACAATCTGGCACTGCGATCGCGAGCCCCAGAAACGCCCCAGCTTGTGATTAGCGGTCTATCAGAGGTGCTGCGTCAGCCTGAATTTTCCGATGCGCAGCGGATCCAGTCGATCGTGCGGCTGCTAGAAGAAGACCAGTCGCAGCTGTGGCCCCTGTTTTTTGACACCCCGCCTGTGGCCAGCCAGACGCTCAATGGCGTAGATGTAAAGGTCTGGATTGGGGCTGAAAACCCCCTAGAGCCGATGCAGGGCTGTGCCCTAGTGGTGTCGAACTACACCCGCTGCGACGCCTCTGTGGGCAGCGTAGGGGTACTGGGGCCAACCCGCATGGTCTACGAAAATGCCGTAGCTGTGGTTAAGGCGGCGGCAGATTACCTATCGACGGCCCTCAGCGCCTAGGGGTAGCCCCAGCATGGCCTCAACTGGGCAGGGACTGCCGTGATTATTACCGAACTGCTGGCAATTTTGTCGATCGCGGCGGCGACGGGGCTCCGGCTGGCGCTGCCCCTGCTGCTGATTGGGCTGATGTCTGGCCCGCAGCTCTGGTCTAACGTGCCGCTGCTGTCGCGGCTGCCCCCCGCCCTGGTGCTGGGGGTATTGGCTACCTGGTCTACAGCCGAGCTGATGCTGTCGAAGGATCGCTATAGCCAGCGTTTTTTTCAGATCCTGGAACTGGTCTTAAGTCCTGGGGTGGGTGCCCTGGCCGGTTTGGCCGTGGCCAGAACCTTTGGCCTAGACGGCTGGATTAATCTGCTGATTGGCCTGATTAGTGCTCTCTTGGCCCTGGTCATTCAGCTGCTGCAGGTGGGCTGGTTTTACCGCCCCCGCCGCCCGCCGCTGTGGCTTTTCTTTGTGGTGGATGGGCTCTGCATTGTGCTGGCGGTGCTGGCGTTTGATGCTCCTAACCAGGGGGGTATCATTGCGCTGCTGCTGCTGTGGCTGGTCATTCGAACGTCGTACCTGTGGCGACACTGGCCCAGACGCTCAAAGCCGAAGCCCTGAGGTAGCTAGGACTGACGGCCTAAGGGGTAATGACCTGGGGTGCAAGCCCTAGAGAATGCCCACAAAGTGCAGGGGGCCGCGACCGCTGACCAGCTCTAGCAGCAGGGCTAGAAAGCCCACCATGGCCAGACGGCCATTCCACACCTCGGCAACGGGGGTGAGGCCCCAGGCCGATCGCTCCTGGGGGTAAATCTTGACCTTTTTGTCGGGGTGTACCACATCAGAGAAGAGCTGGCGGGGCGCGGCCAGGGCTTCGGTGACCATGTCGGCCATATCGGTAATGAAGCGGGGATGGGTATTGAGGGCCGGTACCCGATGGAAGCCCGGGATTCCGGCCTCGTGGGCAATCTCCCGGTACTCCATGTCGATTTCTTGCAGAGTTTCAATGTGCTCGGAGACAAAGCTGATGGGCACGACGACCAAGTCCTTGACGCCCTGCTGGGCCAGCTGCTCGATCGCATCTTCGGTGTAGGGCTGGAGCCATTCCACTGGCCCAACCCGGCTCTGATAGGCCAGGGTGTAGGGGTTGGGGCGATCGAGCGCCTGCATGATCAGCTCGGTGCAGTGCTGGATCTCGCGCTGGTAGGGGTCGCCCGCCTCTTCGACGTAGCTCACAGGTACACCGTGGGCGCTGAAGAAAATGTGAGCCTGATCGGGATTGTCGAGCTTGTCGAGCTCTTTGGCAATCAGGTCGGCCATAGCGGCGGTATAGCCAGGGCGCTCGTACCAGGAAGGAATGGCGGTGTAGACAATGCGCTGTAGGGCCGGGTCTTCGAGCCAGAGCCGCTCTAGCAGCCGGAAGCTGGAGCCGCTGGTGCTGATTGAAAACTGGGGGTAGAGGGGCAGCACCACCAGCTTTTCGATGCCGTCGCGCTTGATCTGGGCCACGGCCTCTTCGGTGAAGGGGTACCAGTAGCGCATGCCGATGTAGATGTTGGCCTCGGTGCCCTGTTCGGCCAGCACCTGTTTGAGAGCCTCGGCCTGCTCTTCGGTAATGCGGCGCAGGGGAGACCCACCGCCGATCTGCTGGTAATTTTCTTGGGATTGTTTGGCTCGCGAGCTAGAAATTAACCAGGCCAGGGGGCGCTGCAACCAGGGAAAGGGCAGGCGAATAATCTCTGGATCGGCAAATAGGTTAAACAGAAAGGGACGAACATCGTCGAGCTGTTCTGGCCCTCCTAGATTTAGCAATAAGACCCCGACACGACCCATGGCACTGTAGTGGTTTTAAAGTAGGTACTCATATCTGACAATATTCTACAAGCTGGATGAACGGTTTCCGACCCCGATGGCTGTCTCTGCCTCTCTCGATCGCGCGATCGCTGCGCTAAATACCCGTTTCAAGGCGGCTCGGCTGGGCCTACAGGTGGAGTGCCGGGGCGATCGCCTCAGCCTGCGGGGCACCCTGCCGCCGCGCCCCGACAGCGCCAAGACCCGCCCCCACCAGCAGCGCATTCCCCTCAAGCTGCCCGCCACCCCTGCCGGACTCAAGCAGATCGAGCGCGAGGCCAAAGTGATTGCTGCCCAGCTGATTGAGCGCCGCTTCAGCTGGGCCGACTATCTTTCTCAATCCGAAGCGCCTCCACCCGAAATGGTGCCCCTAGACGAGCGGATCGCCCGGTTTGAGGAACGTATTTTGGCCCAATCTGGCCCCGGTGCGGCGGCCCTGGCCTCGCGCAAGACCACCTGGGAGAAGGCCTATGCCCCCTACCTCAAAAAACTGCTGGCTCAGGTGGAGCAGCAGCCTAAGCAGACGCTAGACGCCGCGATTGTCGCTACGCTTGAAGCCTTACCGTCCCACTCGCGCAGTCGCCAGGTGGCCTGTACGGCCCTGAAGGCCTTTGCTGAGTTTCAGGGGGTGGCGCTGCCCGAGGATATTGACAGGCTGGGCGGCCAGTACGGCAGCAGCAGAGCCCAGCGACGGCTCTTGCCCTCCGATGAGGTGATTGTCGAGTGGTGCGATCGCATTCCCAACCCGGCCTGGCGCTACGTGTATGGGGTGATGGCCACCTACGGTCTGCGCAACCACGAGGTGTTTTTTTGCGACTACCAGAACCTGCGGCGGGGCGACCCCGAGGGCCGCATTACCGTGCTCGAAACCACCAAAACGGGCCTGCACGACGTCTGGCCCTTTTACCCAGAATGGGTCGATCGCTTCGGCCTGCGCCAGGGCCATCTGCCGCCCATCAACACCGATTTGACCACCACGACGCTCCAGCGGGTGGGCCAGCAGGTGGCCATTCAGTTTAAGCGCTACGGGGTACCTTTTTCGCCCTACGACCTGCGCCACGCCTGGGCGGTGCGCACCATTCATTTTGGTCTGCCCGATACCGTCGCGGCCCGCATGATGGGTCACTCGGTGGCCATTCACAACCGCACCTACCACCGCTGGATCACCCATCGTGACCAGCGCCAGGCCGTACAGACAGCTCTGCGGAATCACTCCTGGCATGACAACTGGGGTGAATGACAAACAGGGTGAATTCGATTGGGGGCCTCTACTCGTACTGGGCAGATGGATTTGCCTGAATCGCCTTTAGTGCGACTTCTACAGCACCTTTGCCGCCGATGCAAGCCACTGTGGGTAGAGAAGATTGAAGCTTAACGATATGCTAAGAAGCATCACAAGACGTTTGCGTCTTGTGACTGGCCTGGCGTGCCAGCAGGTTAGCTCTGGTAAAAGACTCTTCACCGTCTCAAGCCCGCGATGCTATCTACACGTAGGGATGTGCCTCACCATGAAAATTTTACTTGTTGAGGATGACCTAGCCACTCGAGATCTGCTGGTGTTTCACCTGACGGCGGCTCGCTACACCGTTGAACAGGCGGCTGATGGCATAACCGCCCAGGAGTTGGCGCTGCTGTGGAACTACGACCTGATTTTGCTCGATGTCAATATTCCCCGTCTAGATGGCCTTAGCCTGTGCCGTCAGCTGCGCCGACAGGGGATGTCGACGCCAATTTTGATGCTCACGGCGCAGGCTGGCGATGAGGATGTTATTACCGGGCTAGACGCTGGGGCTGATGACTACGTGACCAAGCCCTTTGAGGTGTCACAGGTGCTGGCCCGCATTCGCGCTCTGCTGCGCCGGGGGGCACGGGCAACGATGATTCCCTCGCTGGTGTGGGGGCAGCTGCGCCTCGACCCTACCCTGGCTCAGGTCACCCATGGCGACCAGGTGGTGCCTCTTACCCCCAAAGAATACAGCCTGCTGGAACTGTTTTTGCGCCATCCCCAGCGGGTGTTTAGCCGTAGCACTATTCTCGATCACCTGTGGACTATTGATGATTCGCCTACCGAGGGGGCGGTGACCAATCTGGTGAAAGACCTGCGCAACCGCCTCAAGCGCAGCGGCGTGGTTGAAAACGTGATTCAAACGGTGTACGGCCTGGGCTATCGTCTGCGAGACTTACCGCCTACGCTGGCGGCAGCCCCATCGGCTGGGGAGAGGGGCGCCAGCGAGTTGATTGGGGCTGGCCAGTCTAACGGATCTCAGGCCTCTGTTCAGCCTAAACAGAGGCAGGGGTTAACAGCGGTGATGGTCCCTCCTGAACAAGTGACGGCACCCCAGGGTTTGGAGGTGATCGCGGCTCGGTTTCAGGCCTCGCTACAGGCGCGGCTGGCGCTGGTGGAGGCGGCGGTGCGATCGCTGCAGGCGGGCAACCTGCCCCCCCAGCAGCGCGTTATTGCCCAGGACGAGGCCCATCGCCTGGCCGGCGGACTGGGCACCTTTGGCTACGAGGAGGGCTCAACCCATGCCCGCCAGATTGAGCAACTGCTGGGCGATCGCGATCTGCGAGGAGAGCAAATTGATCAGCTCTCGCGATCGCTGCTCGCCCTGAAGCAAACCCTGACGTTGACCAAACCTTCAGAACAGGTGCCCGAGCGATCGCCCGAGCAATCCTCTAGTCTGGCTGCAACTCGTCCGGCCAATGTGGCCAGGGCGGCTCGCCATCAAGGAGTGGCGCTGTCGCTAGAGCCGGAGTTGCTCGACCGGCTACAGGCCGACGCCGCAGACTGGGGCTGGCACCTCGATTGCGCCACGAACCTGACCGAACTCATGCAGGCGCTGGCCCAGGGCCAGGCCGAGGCGGTCGTCATCACCCTGGATCAGAAGGCAGCCCTGGCCGAGAAGCTGGCTCCCCTGCGGGAGGTGAAGCATCGCTACCCGCGGCTGCCGGTGATGGTGCTAACCTGCCATGAGAGCCTGGAGGAGCGGGTTCAGGTGGCGCGTTTGCAGGGCGATCGCTATCTGGTGGCCCCGGCTGCCCCACGTCAGGTGTTCGACAGCCTCGAACAGCTTCTGCCCGATGCCCAGACCCCCGAGTCGCAGGTGATGGTCGTGGACAATGATCCGGTGACCTGCGCGGCCATTACTGAACTGCTTACCCCCTGGGGGCTGCAGGTCACCGAGCTAGACGACCCCAGCCAGTTTTGGGAAGTGCTGCGGCAAATCCAGCCCGACCTGCTGCTGCTGGCTCTTGAAATGCCTACCTTTAGCGGTATCGACCTGTGTCAGGTCGTGCGCCAGGACTCGCGCTTTGGCAACCTGCCCATTTTAATGGTGGCGGCCCATCCCGATACGGTTACCGTGCGCCAGGTGTTTGAAGCGGGGGGCGATGACTTGATCGGTAAACCGATCGTGGGGCCAGAGCTGGTGACGCGGGTGCTGAGCCGAATTGAGCGATCGCGGCTGCGTCAGCAAATTGAGCAAATGCGCCACCATCAAGCCCTCTACTGGGATCAGCAAAACAGTACCGACCCTCTCACTCAGGTGGCCAACGGTCCCCACTTTGATGCCTTTTTGCGGCAGCAGTGGGAGCGCCACTGTCAGGATCAGGCTCCTATCTCCCTCATTTTGTGCAGTCCCGACCACCTGCGCACCTACTATCAAATCTACGGCCAGCAGGCCGGAGATGTGGCGCTGCGCCGCATCGCCCGCACGCTGTATCGCACGATCAACCCCAATATTGATCTGGTGGCCCGCTGCGGCAACGACGAGTTTGCGGTGGTGCTGCCCAACACTAACCTGGATGGCGCGCTGCGGGTCGTTTCGCGCATGCAGCAGGCCGTCAGCGATCTCAAAATTTCTTGCCCTGCCGCTACCGCCGAACACGTTACCATCAGTCTGGGCATTGGCGGCACCACGCCCACTAAAACGCTGTCGAGCGATCACCTGCTCAAAACCGCCGATCAGGCCCTGCAAGACGCCAAGGTGCGGGGTGGCAATACGTTTTGCCTATATCCCATGTGTAGCTAGGCCACCAGGGATGAAATTCTCGCTGCGCAACCTGCTGATCGTGCCGTTTCTCGTCCAGGTGATTGGGCTGACAGGAATTGTGGGCTATCTGTCCTACCGCAGTGGAGAACAGGCGGTCGTAGAGATGACTCAGCGACTGATGGCCCAAATTGCTCAGCAGGCCGACGCGCGGCTGGAGGAGTATTTCCAGGGGCCGCGGTTTGTAGCAGAGAGCACCGCCTATCTGCTAGAGGCAGGCCACCTGGCTGACGATGAGCTGGTACCCATGGAGCAGTACTTCGTCAAGCATCTGCAGCAGTTCCCCGAGCTGACCGACCTGGCGATCGCTAACGAAGCGGGGGCTTTTCTCCACGTCACTCGTCAGGCTGACCAGAGTTTCGCCATGCGCCAGCGCTACGTCCGCCAGCAGGACGGGTGGCTGCACCACTATCGCCTCGATGCCGAAGGGCTAAATCCTGTTCCCAGTGACCTGCCCCGCCGTCAGTATGACCCCCGCCGAGCTCCGCCAGAAAACCCCTGGTATGCCACGGCCAGGGCTAACCCCGACGGACTCTGGCGGTTGGTGGTCAGTCTGGAGCAGGGGTATGACAAACCCAAACTGGTGATGGTGCGCTTTATGCCCTTTTACGGGGTGGATGGCAAGTTTAAAGGGGTGATGAGCGCTGGAACTCAGCTGGTGGCCCTGGGAGCACTGCTACAGGAGTTGACCCTGGGAGATAGCAGTCAGCTGCTATTGATTGAACCCAGTGGCGATCTGGTCGCTACATCCACGGGCGAGCAGCCCTTTGACTCCCAGGTCCGAGCTGACTACGCCCAAAATGTGGCGGTACAGCCCCGACGCATGGCTCTCACCCAGAGTCGCGACGGCCTCACCCAGGCTGTCGCCGCTGCCTTGCAGGGCACATCCCCCGACCTTCACCATCTGCAACAGCCGATTTTCCTGCCGCTGCGCTATGAGTCGCGCCGCTACTTTGTCACCCTTACCCCCCTAGAGGGAGACCTGGACTGGCGTTTGATCACCGTGGTGCCTGCTGCCGAATTTATGACGGCAATCTATATCAATCTGGGTCGTACCGTGCTGTTTTGCGTGCTGACGCTGCTGGGGACGATCGGTCTGGGCCTGTGGACGGCAAACTACATTACCCGA
This sequence comes from filamentous cyanobacterium CCP3, assembly GCA_003022385.1. Classification (GTDB taxonomy): domain Bacteria; phylum Cyanobacteriota; class Cyanobacteriia; order Phormidesmidales; family Phormidesmidaceae; genus Nodosilinea. Next base: position 24,090 of record PYGV01000036.1, read on the forward strand.
CCTATTCTCTCCCTCCAGCGGGCTACCCAAGCCCTGACCGAAGGAACCATCCAGGTTCCCCCCACCCAGTCCACTTCCATTCAAGAGGTGGATTCGCTGCGGCGGGGCTTTGACCACATGGCGGGACAGTTGACGGCCTCCTTCCAAAACCTCAAGGATCGGGAAAATACTCTGGCGTCCTTTCTCAATAGCGTGCCCCTTGCCCTCAGCGTCCACGACCAGACGGGACAGATGCTGTTTCTCAACGCCAAGGGCAAGGAACTCCTGGTCAATGGCATTGCCCTGGCCAACTCAGAACAACTGGCTGAAACCTACCGGTTGTACCGGGCTGGCAGCGACGCTCTCTACCCAACTGAAGATCTGCCGGTTGTGCGGGGGCTGCGGGGTGAGCCAGCCTACGCCGACGACATTGAGGTTGATACAGGCGAGCGACGAATTCCCCTGGAGGTGCATACGATTCCAGTATTCAGTAGTCAGGAGCAGGTGATCTACTCGATTAACACCTTTCAAGACATTACCGAACGGCGTCAGGCCGAGCGGCTACGGGCTAACTACGAGCGCGAGCTAGAGCAGCAGGTGGCTGAGCAAACGGCCTCGCTATATGCTAGCGAAGTGACCAAGCAGGCGCTGATCAACGCCATTCCTGACCTGCTGATGCGGCTGGGGCGCGACGGTCTGCCGCGAGAAATCTACAATTTGGGAGCCGTGCAATGGATTGGCGACGCTGCCGAGCCCTACAAAGCCCCTATGTACGATAACCTGCCGGAGCCGATTGCCCAAGAGCGCAAGCGGTGTGTGGAGCAGGCTCTGGATACGGGCACGATTCAGCGGCAGGAGTACGAGTTTCTGCGCTTGGGCCAGGTATTTTGCGAAGAGGCGCGGATTATTCCGGTAACGGAGGATGAGGTGCTGGTGGTGGTGCGCGATATCAGCGATCGCCACAAAATCGACCGGCTCAAGGATGAATTTATCTCCATTGTCAGCCACGAGCTGCGGACGCCCCTAACCGCTATTCGCGGTGCTCTGGGTATTTTAGAGACGGGGGTACTGCACGATCGACCCCAGAAGGCTCGGCAAATGCTGCACATGGCCCTCAATAACACCGAGCGGCTGATTCGGCTGGTCAACGATATTCTCGATCTGGAGCGGCTCACCTCGGGGCGCATAGACCTCAAGCTAGAGCCCTGTCCCCTGGCTGACCTGATGGCGCTGGCGGTCAATGGGGTAGAGGCGATCGCCATGGAGGCCGGTATAGAACTTCAGGTGATGCCCATCGACGCTGTAGTGATGGGGGCCCCAGACGCAATCGTGCAGACGCTCATAAATCTGTTGAGCAACGCGATTAAATTTTCTGAACCGGGGGGAAAGATTTGGCTGATGGCCGAGACTATGACCGATGCCGATGCCAATGCCTGGAACCTACGGACTGAGTCTTTACCAGCATCTTTTCTGCGGGTGGCGGTTCAAGACCAGGGGCGGGGAATTCCGGCGGATCGGCTGGAGATTATTTTTGAGCGTTTTCAGCAGGTGGATGTGTCAGACTCGCGCCAGCGTGGAGGTACGGGGCTGGGGCTGGCGATTTGCAAGCAGATTGTCGAGCAGCACGGCGGAAAAATTTGGGCCGAGAGCCAGCTCGGTGAGGGAAGTACTTTTTACTTCACGCTGCCGCTGAAGGAATTATGAGCAAGCGTATTTTAGTGATCGACGACGAGCTGGACATTCGAGAGGTCGTTTGCCTGTCGCTGGAGGAGTTTGGCGGCTGGCAAACCGACAGCGCGGGCTCGGGCTGGGCTGGAGTCCAAAAGGCTGTCACCACTGCCTGGGATGCCATTTTGCTGGATATCTCGATGCCCGATATGGATGGTTTTGCCGTGTTTAGTCAGCTTCAGGCTCAACCCCAGACCCAGACCATACCGGTTGTTTTGCTAACGGCCAAGGTCTTGCCCAGCGATCGCGATCGGTTTGCGGCCCTGGGCGTAGCCGGGGTGATTACTAAACCCTTTAACCCGGTCACGGTCTGGCAGCAGGTGGCCCAAATTTTAGGCTGGGCCACCTGAGCAGAAACAGCCCCTCATTTTTCCCCTGCTGAGTTTTCTCTACGCGGGGGTAATCATGAGGACTAGAGCTTTTTTGTCGAGGGCCTGGACTTTACCAGCGTCGCCGATGTCCTTGACGATTCTGTCGAGCAGCTCTCCTGCGCGATCGCGGTGCTGGTGCTCACGCCCGCGCAGGCGCACCAAAAACTTAACCGAGTCACCCTTTGAGAGCCACTCAATCGAGCGCCGAATGCGGAGCTGGTAGTCAGACTCGCCCACGTTAGGGCGCAGCTTGACTTCTTTCAAAGACGGCTTAGAGCTTTGCTTCTGCCGCTTACTCTGCTGGTACTGAAGCTTACCGTAGTCCAAAATTTTGGCTACGGGGGCATCTTTGCCGTTAGAAACCACCACCAGGTCAAGCCCTGCATCCTCGGCTAGGGTAAGCGCCTCGCGAGTATCGATGAGACCCCGATTTTGGTTCTCCTGGTCAATCAGGAACACCTGAGGTGAGCGAATTTGCCGGTTTACCAGTTGCGTCTTAGAAATAAGTCTTTCCTCTCAAAACTCGACAGGTGGCCGGGGCGATGGCCAGGGCAGAGATGCCCCTAGGGCTGCTTTGGCCAAGCAGCCGTACCCCCAGCAGGGGTATTATCCATCAAGATATCCATAGAATAGCTTAGCTTTTGGGCCAGAGCTGTGTCCAAATATCCGGTCTTAACAAATCGGTAAATGCCTTATCAAGCCTGGGTTTGATCCCGCCGCTCCGGGCCATCCGGCCAAGGCCATGACGCAACATTTTAGAGGAGGCCCGATGGCCACATATTTCGCCACTGTAGCCCGTGGGCTAGAAACCCTAGCCGCCGCCGAGCTCGAAAGTTTGGGGGCTCAGCAGGTTGAGCCAGGGTTTTGCGGGGTGGCCTTTGAGGGCGATCGCGCCCTGCTGTACCGAGTCAATTTGTGGTCACGGCTGGCCTTTCGGGTGCTGCTCAAGCTGGCCGAGTTCCCCTGCTGCGATGCCGACGATCTCTATAGCGGCATTCAGGCCATCGACTGGCGGCCCTACCTGCCTCCCGAGACCACCTTCGCCGTCGATGCCACGGGCAAAAATCGCCGCCTCAACCACACCCACTTCACGGCCCTGCAGGTGAAGAATGCAGTGGTCGACCAGCAGCGCCAGCACTGGGGCGATCGCTCCACCATCGACACCCAGCACCCCGAGGTGCGGCTGAATGTGCACCTGCAAACCGACACCTGCACCGTCAGCCTCGACAGCTCGGGCAGCAGCCTGCATCGCCGGGGTTACCGCCCTGCCGTGGGGGCCGCACCGCTGAAAGAATCCCTGGCCGCCGCGTTGGTTAGCCTCACCGGCTGGGCGGGTGAGGTGCCCCTGCTCGACCCCCTGTGCGGGTCGGGCACGCTGCCCCTAGAGGCGAGCCTGATGGCACTCAACATTGCCCCAGGCCTGTTTCGAGAAGAATTTGGCTTTCACACCTGGCCCGACTTTGACGCCGACCTGTGGGACGAGCTTTATCAGGA
>PYGV01000234.1 GCA_003022385.1 filamentous cyanobacterium CCP3
GTCGAGCAGTAGGGTATAGACAAGGTTGGCGTCGTAGCGAAACCCTGTTTTCTCCAAGGGACCAACAATGGTCGCCTTGAGCTGGTTGTAGGTCATTGCGGGCACCGCCAGGCTGTGCGCCTCAACCAGGACCTGAAACGTCGGCATATCGTCCAGGCTGGCTAGATGGTGGGATTGCAGCCCCAGCACCAGGTGGAGGGGCAGGTGCTCCTGCTCGATCGCCGCCGTCAGGCCTTCGATAACCAGGCGGCGATCGCGATCTGAGCAAGCGTCAGAGGTTAGCAAAACCTCGAATTGGTCGAGCACCAGCACCAGCTGGTACCCAGGGCCACGCTCGCCTACCACAGCCTGCACGAGCTGACTAAACCCTGCTGCCCCCTGCTGCAAAAACGACTCAGCTCGGCGCAACTGCTCGGCCCGCAGCAGGCCCGTCACCTCAGAATCGACAAAGAGCTCGGCCAAGCTGGCTAGGGGTGAAGCCTTGAGGGCCGTATAGCGAACATCCCAAACGGTTTCGCTGTTGTGGTGAGACAGCTTGGGCACAAGCCCGGCCTGCAGCAGCGACGTTTTACCCACCCCTGAAGCCCCCGTCAGCACGCACAGTCGGGACGACTGCACCCGGTTAATCAAGGTTTGCTGGAGGTCGTCGCGACCAAAAAAGAGCTCGCTGTGGGCCGCCTCAAAGGGGGCCGTCCCCGGAAATGGGCAGAAGCTGTAGCGCAACTTTTGCAGCCGCTCTAGCAGCGGTGGCCGAGTCTCCCGAGCTGGGGTATTGAGGCCCGCCAATCGGGTCAGCACAATTTCGCTGCCGGAGCTTTCAAATAGAGGCTGCTGAAGCTCACCCTTCAGTTCTCGGTTGACCACATCGGTGAGGGAATGGCTGTTGACAATGCCGCCCTTGACCTTGTAAGGGTTGAGACCCGACAGCAACGCCTGGGTAAAGACGCTGTGGTTACTGCCCAGCGCTTCGTAAGCGGCCTCATACTCGCGGGCGGCCGCCATAAACAGGCGATCGGTGCCGGCCCGCGCGCCGGGGTCGGCCTCTAGCATGTTAAAAAACTCGCCGCTGTTGCAGCAGTCGAGCAAAATGACCCGCTGACGCACGGGGCTCTCCTGCAGCAGCCGCCGCAGCCAGTGCAATGACAGCCCGTAATGCCCGGCCGCTGGGTTGGCGTCGCTGGTCGCCAGGTAGCCTTCCTGAATGCCCGCCTGACGCTGCAGGCCGTGGCCAGAATAGTAGAAAATGGCGGTTTGAGGAATGGTTTTGCCGGCCGGTTTAAACAGCTTGATTAGGGCTGCTTCCAGGGCAGCAGTGGTCACCGGGCTGCGCTGGCTCACCGCTGGCTTTTGGTGAACGATGGCCTCTGGCAGCCGCACAACCCGGCACTCGCCAAAGCTTTCTAAACACCTTGCCACCGACTCGGCATCCTGGGCCGGAGCCTGTAACTCAGGCAGATATTGATAGGTATTGATTCCAACAACAAGCGCATCCCGTGACATTTTTTCTCACACCCTGAGCTGGCGTTTTATCAATCTGGCCAATTGACTGCTTGCTATGAGAACAGCGCGAATTTGGCTATTGCTTCAAAGAAGTTTCCAATGCTTAGCACTAGAAAACTGCACAAACAATCCTTCAAACCAAGTGCTCACGCCTTAATGGGTTAAGTTTAGCCAGGCGCTAAAAAACTTTTAAGAGGGGTTTCACCCCTACACAAAAAAGCTCTCCCAAAGCCATTTATTTGGGATCAAAATAAATCCGTATAACTACGCAAATGCCTAGAATCGAGATGAGTGGGTCTCCGACTGCAACCGAAGAATCCGGAAAAAATATCGTTCTACTGCGGAGAGAAACTGCTAAATCGGAGTAAAATTCCGTAGCTTTACAGAAGTAATTTTGTACCTCCGCAATCTGGCTCAAGTTGGTAATTTATTCTCTAGGGGGGGCTGGGAGCGCAGTAATTATCAGTATGTTGGCCAGAATACTGATTTAGCCAGCTGTGCTAAAAAGAGCGGGTTGCACGGCGGGGCGACTGCTTTTTATCAGTGGTCTAAAAAGCCGTGATTTTTGACAAAATTGCGCTACAGGTAGTTTGATGATTAAGAATATGACTCCATATTTGGAGTTAGAAGTGGATATGGGTTTGAGCGCAAAGCGTAGCCCTGTTGGCGGTGGCCCTCCTCAGCGGTGCCGTTTTGGTCTAAGGGTGGCAGCACTGGCCAGCTCCCTCCTGGTAGGACATGGGGCTTTACCAGCTGCCACGCCGCCGAATGTGCCCTCGGGGTGGTCTAGGGTAGGGGATAGCCTGATAACGGTATGTCAGTTTGCCGACTTTGCTGCTGCGGTTGCCTTTGTGCAGCGCTTGGTCGAACCGTCTGATCGGCTAGGGCATCATCCTGGCGTAGCGATCGCCTACAATCGCCTGACCCTAAGCTTGACCACCCACGATGCTGGCGGCATTACCAGCCTGGATTTTGCCCTGGCCCGCGAAATTGCCGCCCTGCACGACGGGCAATGTCAACCGCCCTCTCCGCCCTCAGCCCGATGACCTCGCGGCCCCTCAACCAGTGGGCCTCTGCCAGCCACGCCCCAATGGCTCAGGCCCAGTTGCCGGGCCAGGTCGTGACCAAAAAGACCACCAGGCTGATCAGAGCCAGCACACCCTGCAGGATATTGCCCACTAGCGTACCGACCACAATGGCCAGGCCCACCTTGGCCGACTGCTTAACGCGCAGCAGCAGCTTGAGCTCGCGACGGTGTAAAAATTCGCCAACAAACGCTCCCAGCACAGTACCAACCAGCAGCCCCAGGAGAGGAATGCCCGTCGGCAACAGGGGGAGCAGGCCAAACAAGCCCAAAAACATGCCGACAAAAGCACCCACTTGACCCCAGTTGCTGGCTCCGACCCGCTGTGCCCCCAGCACCCCGGCCAGATAGTCGATGGCAAAGCTGAGAATGAGGGCTGCGATCGCCACGCCTAGCGCCCACTTGAGCCCAACGAACCCCGCCACTAGCCCCCATACCACAATGGCTCCGACAATCAGCGTGATGCCGGGCAGAGCGGGCACGACGGCCCCAACCACGCCCACCATCATGACCAGCACTAGCAGCCAGTAGACGGCCAGGTGCCACACCGCTGGAGCATTAATGGCCGTGGGTACCTGAGCGGGTAGGCTAGCTATGCTGTGGCCGATCGCCACCAGGTAGCTACTCAAGGCAGCAACGAAACTAGCTACCCACTGACTCACCTGCTGGTAACTTTGATCAAAACCCTGAGGCAGGGCGAGGGCAAACGCCGAGAAGGCCGTCATGGGGAAAAATCCTGGGGAGTACATACTATCACCCTGAATTACCCTGGGGCAGGGTAGCAGGCGTGATATCAGTCTAAAGCGGATCATAGCCAATCCAGGGCCAAAACCAGGGCGGCGACAGGTACGGCATCCCGGCTGTTGCTTTCTGAGCGGGCTGGCTACCGCTATGTATCCACGCTACGGATGGCGAGCATTAACGGCATCGGTGGGCGCAACGGGGCAGAGGCGTTAAAGTTAGTAGGCTCTACCTGAACCCTATTGCCCCCGGAGCCTTACCTGTGTCATCTAAGTCTTTGCTGCCTAGGCTGTCTGGGCTTACCCCCCCGGCCTCGCTCCTGGTAATCGGCGCGATCGCCTCGACCCAGCTGGGCTCAACTCTGGCCAAGAGCCTGTTTGGTCAAGTGGGGCCGTTGGGGATGGTGCTGCTGCGGGTGGGGCTGTCGGCCCTGGTCCTGGTCGCCTGGTGCCGCCCCCGCTGGCGGGGACATTCACGGCAGGACTATCGATTGCTGGTCAGTTTTGGGCTGTCGCTGGCGGTGATGAATGCGCTATTTTACTGCGCGATCGCCCGCATTCCCATCGGCGTGGCCGTGGCGCTGGAGTTTTCGGGGCCGCTGACCGTGGCGCTGCTGCACTCGCGACGCTGGCTCGACGGGCTGTGGGTGGCCCTGGCGGCGGTGGGCATTGTGCTGCTGTCACCCCTCAATACCCCGTCCCTGGATGGCCTTGGCGTGGTGATGGCGCTGCTGGCCGGGGTGGCGTGGGGTGCCTACATCGTGCTGTCGGCCCGTATGGGGCAAGCCTTTCGCGGTGGTGAGGGACTGGCACTCTCGATGGTCGTCGGGGCGCTGCTGCTGCTGCCTGTCGGGGTGCTGGCAGACGGCCAGGCGCTGCTGTCGCCGCCGATCTTACTGCTGGGCCTGGGCGTGGCCCTGCTGGCGTCAACCCTGCCCTACTCGCTGGAAATGGTGGCCCTGCGGCGCATGCCGGTGAATGTGTTTGGAGTGTTGATGAGTTTAGAGCCTGCGATCGCCGCCCTGCTCAGCTTTTTGTGGCTAGGCGAAACCCTTACCCCGTCGATGCTTAGTGCGATTGGCCTGGTGATGATCGCTGCCGCCGGAATATCGATATGCCAACCTGCCGTTAAGGCCGTCTGAGGTTGCGCAATCGCTCAATTGCACCCCAATCAATTGCAAAGAAAGCCCGTAGCAGGGATAAACCGCCTGCATTCCGTGGAACACTATTGCTACACAGGGAATGCACTTTAACGTCGGCCATGAGTCTTTGTATTAACCCAGGTTGCCCTCAGCCGAACCACCCCGACAACGGAGGCAGCCCTACCTGCGTAGTTTGTGGGTCAGATCTGGTTCTCCAGGGTCGCTACCGAGTGATGCGGTTAATCAGCAGCGACAGTGGCTTTGGCCGCGTGTATGAAGCCTATGAGCGCAACGTGCCTAAACTTCTCAAGGTGCTCAAGGAGAGCTACAACACCAACGGCAAAGTCGTAGAGCTGTTTCGCCGCGAGGCTCAGGTGCTGAGCCAGCTTAACCATCCTGGGGTACCTCAGGTAGAACCCGAGGGCTACTTTCTTTACTACTCGTCGGATAGTGCCCAGCCTTTGCACTGCCTGATTATGGAGAAGATCGAAGGCCCTAACCTGAAGCAGTGGATGGTGCAGCAGGGCAACCACCCCATCAGCGAAAGGCAGGCCATGCTGTGGCTCACCCAGCTCACCGATGTGCTGGATTTGGTGCACCAGCACAACTACTTTCATCGCGATATTAAGCCCGAAAACATTATGCTGCGCCCCTCTGGGCAGCTGGTGCTGGTCGACTTTGGGGCAGCCCGCGAGATGACCCAGACCTATATGGCCAACCTGGGCGACAGCGGCATTACGACCGTGAGTTCGGCGGGCTATACGCCACCAGAGCAGGAGCAGGGCCAGGCAGTACCCCAGTCTGACTTCTATGCCCTGGGGCGCACCCTCATCTATCTGATGACGGCCAAGCTGCCCAACGACACAGCCATCTACAACTCACGCACCAATGCCTTTACGTGGCGGCCCTTGGCTCCACAGATTTCGGCTCCTTTGGCCGATTTGGTCGATGACCTGATCGCTCCGGCGGCAGCCCAGCGGCCCCAGAGTACGGCGACGATTTTAGAGCGACTGGCTCAGGTGCGCTCGCGCCAAGTCTCTAGTCTGCCCCGATCCATTGGGACTCGTTCGACTGGAGGTACGGCCCCCGCTACCTGGCCCATGACCGTCCTCAACCCCCACGAGGCCAAGACCCTAACTGAGCCCTCGCGTAGCTTCTTGCCCCCCTGGCTCGACCAACGCCCCTGGCTGCTGGCAGGGTTGACCGGGCTGGCTCTTGCAGTGCCCCTGGGCTGGTACGCCATGACGCGAAACGCCAGCGACCTAACCCCGCCGTTTGAAGCCGTCGAAGATTTGCCGCAGAGGTCGGTGCGGTCGCTGGGTACGCTGTCGGGGCACGAAGCCGATGTGCTGGATATGCTGCTGCTTAAGGATGGCCAAACCCTAATTACGGCCAGCGCTGATCAGACCGTGCGCTTTTGGGACCTAGAGGGCAAGCGGGCCTTACGAACCCTTAGCGAACATACCAACACGGTCAAAACCCTGGCGATGACCACCGATCAGGAAATTTTGATCACCACTGGGGACGATCGCACCATTCGATTTTGGAATATGGCTGACGGCGAACTCCTGGTTACCCTATCGAACGCCCATCCGGTGCCGATCAACGCCCTTGAGGTGAGCAACAATGGCAAAACCCTGGTCAGTGCCGATAGCGATGGCACAGTTTTTGTGTGGAATTTAGTCGCTCCCAATGGCCGTATCGATCCCCAGCACCTGGTGACCACAGGGCCGAGCCACACCCTGCAAGCTGACGGTACCGTAAATGACTTGCGCTTTACCCGCGACGACAGCTACCTAATCAGCGGCGGCAAAAGCCTGCACGTCTGGCTCACGGATGCCCTAGATCAGCCGATCACCTTAACTGGTCACGAACCCCTTACGTTTATTAACCGGCTGGCGATCAGTGATGACGGACGCACGCTGATTACCGCCTCTAGCGACAAAACGGTGCGCCTTTGGAACCTGGCCGACCAGACCCACCGCGCTACGCTCACCGGTCACCAGAGCTACGTGAATGATCTCAGGGTAGAGGGTCCGCTGCTGTGGAGTGCCGACGCCGACCAACGCATTCTGGTATGGAATATGGACCAGGCCGCCTATGTCGAAACCATCGCCGGGTTTGATACCGACATCTGGCGCTTCGCGGTACAGCCCAATGGCCATATCGTCACCATTGGTGGTACTGATCACTCCCTGAGGTTGTGGGCGCTAGAGGATGAGGGCGAGCCTTAATGTGAAAGAGGCTGCGAGGGTCTGCAGCTCAGGCGGTGGCCAGTACTTTGCGGTGGTGAATGTCGAAGCGATCGCCGTGGGCCAGCAGGTGCAGCCGCAGCCCGTGGATGCTGAGCGGGTCGGCGGCTGAAATATCGGGCTCGTTGGTGTGGGTCATGTGCGCCGGGTCGACCACAGCAATGACCCCCTTGCCAATCACCTTAAAGCTGCCGTCGCTCTCAAACAGCGCACAGGTGTCTTCGTCAATGCCCAGACCCAGGCGGTTGGGCTGCATGGCCATGGCGCTCATCAGCCGGGCCATCCGGTTGCGGTTGTGGAAGTGCTGATCGACGATTACCTCGGGCACAAACCCCAGGCCAATGGCCATATCCACCAGCGATCGGTTGGGCGACTCGCCGCTGCCGCCCCCAGCGATCATGTGGTGGCCCATGACGGCGGCCCCGGCGCTGGTGCCCGCCAGGGTAATTTCGCCCAGCTGGGCTCGCTGGCGCACTACATCGATTAAAGGGGTGTCGGCCAGCAGCCCGCACAGCCGCACCTGGTCGCCGCCGGTAATAAACACTCCCGTGCAGGGTTCAACGACGGTTTTCCAGCTGGGGTCTTCGCCCTGGGCGCGATCGCGGATATCCATCACCACCGTCTCTGGGGCACCCATATCGGCAAAAATTTGCTGGTAGCGAGCCGAAATTGCCACCGGATCCCGTGAGGCGCAGGGAATAATCCCAATCTTCGCCGCTGTCCCCCCAGACCGCTCAAAAAAGGTATGCAGAATTTCTTTACCGTGGACTTTATCTTCTGCGCCGCCAATGGCCAGAATAGCGTGGTGCTTAACGGGAGACATGGGCCGCTCAACAAAGGGACGAGAATTGCTACCTAGACTCGATTACTGCATGATAGAGAGCGTTATATACCAAGTCCAGCTTGAGTTCTGTAGTTTGCCTACAAATCAGGACTCCACTTCTGGATTTGGATGACGTTGATCCAACCCATCAGGTCGTAAGGCCTCAGCAGTCTAGGCTATGACAACTGGCATCCCCGGGGCTTCCCAGCTGAGAATAGACGTTGTCAGCCTGTTTCCAGACTTTTTTACATCTCCCCTGGAGTCAGGGCTAATTGGTAAAGCCCTGGCGCGCCAAATTGCAGAAATTCATCTTACCAACCCAAGGGACTTTACAACGGATAAGCACCACCGGGTCGACGATGAACCCTACGGCGGCGGGGTGGGCATGTTGATGAAGCCCGACCCCATCTTTGCGGCGGTGGAGGCGCTGCCGGTGCTGCCCCAGCGTGAGGTCATTTTGCTCACGCCCCAGGGCGAGGCCATGACCCAGGACCTGTTTCGTCACCTAGTCAGCCTCGATCAACTGGTGCTGATCTGCGGCCACTACGAAGGGGTAGACGAACGGGTCAGCCACCTGCTGACCCGCGAAGTGTCTCTGGGCGACTTTGTGCTCACCTGTGGCGAAATTCCGGCTCTGGCGCTGATCAACGGCGTGGTGCGGCTGCTGCCCGGCACCGTGGGCAAAACCGACTCGCTGCGCTACGAGAGCTTTGAGACGCCGCTGCTCGACTACCCCCAGTACACTCGCCCGGCCAGCTTTCGCGGTTGGGAGGTGCCGGAGGTGCTGCTGTCGGGCAACCACCAGGCGATCGCCCAGTGGCGGCAGCAGCAGCAGATCGAGCGCACGCGGCAGCGGCGGCCTGATCTGTATGAGCGGTGGGTGGAGGAG
>PYGV01000235.1 GCA_003022385.1 filamentous cyanobacterium CCP3
GATCAATCTTTTGCAATTGACGACCAGTGGACAGGAACCTGCGGTAATACGGTCATACCTAATGCAAATGGCCAGTGTACGGTCAGGTTTACTTTTCTGGCTGGGCAAAATTACACGCTGGGACTCACCAGCATCAAACCTCCTGAACGGATGCCAGGAGATCCGCTTTATGTTAACCCTGCTCTAAATCCAAATGCAGGGGGGCTTAATGTTGATTATGTACCCAACGACCTGAATACGATCGCTGGTTCAACAGAGCTTTCCATCCTTTACTCAACAACGTCCCTCAATGGCGGCACTCAGCGTGCTGTGTTTGGTCGCTTTGACATCCTCAGTCCACTACTTCTCAGCCAACCCGACAATACAGCATTTGCTCAGGCAGGTACTTTCCTGTCCGGAGATCCCTTTTTGGACAGAGTGCTGATTGCATTTGAAGATGGAGCCTTTGTAGGGATGGGAACTGATTACAATGATTTCCGAGTCTCTGCCAGGGTGGTTCCCACACCGCCTTTGATGGGTGGGTTAATGGTGCTGGCTGCTTTGATGCGTCGTCGTCGCCAAGAAATGGTGGAGAGCTAATCGTGAGGCTCTGTTTGTTACAAGTTAAGTTCAATCAATCAGGACTTACGCAAGCTCTGTTTCATACCTTCAGATTTAGCGTAAGGTGGGCAGTGCCCACCCTACCATTGAAGGCTTTGCGTAAGTCTTGTCAATGATGAACTAGAGCCTGAGTAGGGGCGTTTTCTCCTAAGGAAGCTGCGCGAATGCAAAACGCCCTTTTCTGACTGCAACTTTATCGTAAGGCGTGATCACGCTCAAATAGAGCCGCCTCAACCGTTGCTTGCTCCAAACCATGGCCAATGAAGACGAGTTTGGTTTGACGAGCTTCCTGGGGTTTCCAAGGGCGATCGTAGAAATAATCAAACCGTTTGCCAACCCCCTGTAGAACTAGCCGCATTGCCTTATTGGGCACAGCCACAAAGCCTTTGATGCGGTAGATGTCGTGGGCGGCGGCCAGCTGTTCTAGCCGCTTTACCAAGGCCTTGGGTTCAAAGCCCTGGTCGAGCACAACCGGGATCGCCACAATGTCATCGTCGTGGTCGTGGTCATGCTCATGGTCGTGGTGGCTGGGGCGACTGTCGAGGTTGTCTTCGACGGCGGCGTTGAAACCCAGCAGCAGGTCGGGGCTGATGGGATGGCTGCCCTCGCCCCCGGCTAGGCCCAGTACTTTGACAGGATGGGGCAGCTGCCGGGTGAGCCAGGTTTCAATGCGGGTGCGATCGCCTTCGCTGACCTTATCTACTTTGGTCAGCAGCACCAGATCGGCACAGTTGAGTTGGTCTTCGAATAGTTCTTCTAGGGGCGTTTCGTGGTCGAGGCTGTCGTCGGCCTGGCGCTGGGCCTCTAAGGCGGGCAGGTCGCCCACCAGGTCACCTGCGGCCAGGGCTTCGCAGTCAACCAGGGTAATCACGCTGTCAACGGTGGCGGCGGTGCGAATTTCGGGCCAGCGAAAGGCCTGCACCAGGGGCTTGGGCAGGGCGAGTCCAGAGGTCTCAATCACGATGCAGTCGATCTGGTCGCGGCGGGTTATGAGCTGCTGCATGGTGGGCAAAAATTCCTCCTGCACGGTGCAGCAGAGGCAGCCGTTGGTGAGTTCGAGAATATTGGTTTCAGCGGGTTCAGTAGGCTCATCTTCGTCGCATACCCGGCAGCTGCGCAGCAGGTCGCCATCGATGCCGACTTCGCCAAACTCGTTCACCAGCACGGCAATGCGCCGCCCCTGAGGGTTTTGCAGCAGCTGGCGAATCAGGGTGGTTTTGCCCGCCCCAAGAAAGCCGGTAATGATGGTGACTGGAATTTTATGCATAGCCCACCGAAAATTTGCTGCCTCTCAACCTAGCACGGGGGCGGGGGGCAACAGCATTAGCCATCATGCTGTGTGGGGCACCTGGTCATGATGGCGGTTTACAATAGCGACAGCGCAATATCCCTGGCCAATGGTACAAACCCCTGCCAAAACCATGACCCTAGCTGAGTTTCTGCAACAGCCAGAGACCAAACCTGCCCGCGAATACATCGACGGCCACATTATTCAAAAACCCATGCCCCAGGGACAGCACAGCACAATTCAAGGAGAGTTGGTTACCGCTATCAACGCCGTCACCAAGCCAAGTAAGTTGGCCTGGGCTTTTCCTGAACTGCGCTGCACGTTTGGCGGCAGATCTATTATTCCGGATGTATCAGTATTTCGATGGCAGCGGTTGCCCACCAATGACGATGGCACCATTGCCAACACCTTTAGCGCTGCCCCTGACTGGACGATCGAAATTCTCAGCTCTGAGCAGTCGATGTATCAGTATTTCGATGGCAGCGGTTGCCCACCAATGACGATGGCACCATTGCCAACACCTTTAGCGCTGCCCCTGACTGGACGATCGAAATTCTCAGCTCTGAGCAGTCGTCGACGCGGGTGGTGAGCAACATTTTGCACTGCCTCAACCACGGGGGGCTGGGAGGGTGGCTGATCGACCCCAATGAGAATTTGGTTCAGGTTTATTTGCCTGATCAGCTACCTGCTTCTTTGGAAGAGGCAGAAAATGAGCTGACTATGACGGGCCTGGCTCCGGCTCTAGCGCTAACAGTGGGGCAGATATTTGGCTGGCTTCGCGTGGAGTAAATGAATACCATTCAGCTGTGGGACGGGCAGACCTAGAAACTTGAACTGCGATCGCCCCTACAAAGGCATGAACATCACTGGGGCCGTAAGCATTTCTGAGGCGCAAAAAGCCAGCCTCACGGTGTTGGGTGCGATCGCAGCGTGAAGGTGCGCGATCGCCTACTCCGCATCGCCCACCTGGTTTTGCTCAACCTCGCCAAAGATGGCGCTGGGGTGGCAGTAGTACTTAAACTCCAGCAGGTTAAAAAACGGATCTTGCAAGAAGAAGGTGCGATGCTCCAGCGTTGTACCCGGAAAGCGGCGTTTTTCACCCTGATGGAAGGTAAGCTTTTTTGCTTTGGCTTGATGGAGTAGGGCTTCCCAGTCAGCTTCAGCCATAAACACTAGGCCAAAGTGGCGGGGGTAAATCCCTTTTTGAGGAACCAAGTCATGAGTAGTGTGAGCCACAAGCTGGTGCCCACACAGGTTGAGAATGAGCGAGTTAGGGGTTTCTCGCCCTGACTCGCAGCCGAGGCCATCCACATAAAAGTCTTTTGTAGTAGGAATATCGGCGACCGGAAAAGCCAGGTGAAAGAGGACGGTGGCAGAATCCATAGAGATGAGATCGAGGGGTACGAGGGTGTGGGCGTTCGCTTGCGTTCGCAGGTCAACCTAGGCCACTACTTTGCGCCACTACCTTGCGCCACTACCTTGCGATCGACGGCATTGAGCAGGGCTTTGAGGGCGGTGTCTTCGGCCTGGCTAATCTGCTGGTCGAGCAGGGCAATGTGGATCGCCTTAGACAGCACAAAGGCCGCCACATCCGGCTCTAGCTGCTCAACCAACACCTCCATCGGCATCGGCACTTTGAGCGCGCTTTGAATACCACCCAGCATGGCGTCATCCATGCCCATGGCCGCTAAATGGGGCCTCAGGCTGGCCCATTCTTCCAGCGGGTCTTGACCACTGGCCTGAAGAATAGACGCCAGCAGCCGCTGTACTTTGCTCTGCTGAGCCGGGGGCATGGCGGTGTAGGCGAGGGTCTCGGCTTCGACGGTGATATTTTTATCCTGGTTGAGGTTGTTAAGAATTTGCTGCCACTCGGCCTGGGTGCACTGTTCAGGCTTGCCGACGCAGAGCGACACCTGAATGCGATCGCCTGTGGTGTTTAGCTGTGTCACCTCCGCGTGAATGCCTAGGTAGCCCAACCACTGCGACACCATACCCACCAGTTTGCCGCTGGCCGATTGAGCCTGGACAAGCATTTGCACCTGGGTACGCACCAGGGGGCGAACAAGCTGTACAAGCATGGGCGCTGCCTCAGAACTGGGTAATCACAAGTCGCCTTGATCTTACACAACCCGTCAAGCTGGGGTGGTAATGCAGTACGCCATTAGCCGACAGGGCCGAGGCGATCGAGGGGCCAGAACCGAAACCGAGCTCGGCCAATGATGTTTTGCTGGGGTAGCCCGCCCCATACGTGGGAGTCGTTGCTGTCGTTGCGGTTGTCGCCCATGACAAACACCTGCCCAGCTGGTACCGTTACCGGGTCGAGGGTGTAGGCCGGAGGTTCGAGAATGTAGGTCTCTTGCAGGGGTTGCCCATCGACCAGCACCTGCCCCTGCAACACTTCAACCGTTTGGCCCGGTTCACCGATGATGCGCTTGATAAAGGCCTGGCCGGTCTCATAGCCCAGTCGAGTGAGCTGAGGCGGCGGCGCAAAGACCACAATGTCGCCCCGGTGGGGGGGCTGCCAGCGGTAGCTAACTTTGTCCACCAGCAGGCGATCGCCGATACGCAGAGTTGGATCCATCGAGTTGGAGGGAATGTAGCGGGGCTCAGCGATCAGCACACGCACCGTTAGGGCGATCGCCAGCGCGATCGCCAGCACCCGCAGGTTGCCCCACTGGCCCTGCCACAGCGATCGCCACCGCCCTTCTATACCATCTTCTGGGGCGTTTTTTGGGGTAACGCGATCGCCCTCGGCAGAGGACGGTGTAGCCTGGTCAGTAAACTTAGGATCCATAGACATGCAAACGAGATGAGCCGGGTGACATTAACCCCCACGGCTTTAACCTTACAGGGAATGGAGGAAGAAAGGCCGTTTCATCCCCAGGCTCTAAAACCGAAATTCTAGAATCGCCCCCGTATTTTCGTTAAATTGCTCGTAGCTGGTGATGGCCCGCAGCGTGATCTGGTCGTTGATGCGGTAGCGCACACTGAAAACAGCGGGGGTAACGTTGGTAAACACCTTTTGCACCGACACCGAAATACTGGGGGAGAAGTTGTACCCAATTTCTCCCCCAATATCGACGGCACCGCCCTGGGAGTTGCCCGGCGGCGAAGCTGAGAACAGACGCAAATCGGTGCGCTCCAGGCCCGAGCCCAAGAGATTTTGCAGGTTGTTGAGCAGGGCTGAGCCAGCAAAGGCCAGCAGCCCTTGGAAACCATCGCCCCCGCCTGACACGCTGCCCAGGGTAGACTCTAGGGCGGCTAAAAAGCCGCCGCTAATCAGCGCTACAATCTCACCGTCGGAGCGGGGGGGGGTGCTTTCTAGCTCAACCCCTTGCAGGTTGACCACCCGGCTGACGCGACCGTTGACATTGGCGCGAATGCGAACCGTTTGTACCCCCGCCTGAGTCAGGCCCAGCTGATCAATTCTAGACTCGCTGATTTCGTTGCGGGGGAAGGGGGAGGCGGTGGATAGGGAAGCTCCAGCGGCGGCACTGTCTGGAACCGCCGCCGACAGCGTCGCCACCAGGTAAGGGTCAATGGTGTCGTCTAGTTCACTAAACTCGGCGTAGTTTTCGTCCCCGGTCAGCCGGAACTCGGTAGTCAGCAGGTTGATGCGGCCTGAGGGCAGATCGATGCGGCCCACGGGCTTGACATTGGGGGCGGTACCGATCAGGTCTAGACTGCCCTCAGCGCGCACATCGACAATGCCGGGAATCGCGAGCCGGACATTGTCAGCCAGAATCAGCTGAAAATCCTCCAGGATGGGGGGAATGGGGTCAAAAATGCGGGGTTCGCGCGTGGGGTTAAAGGCCGCTGGCGTACCTCCCCCCTCGCCGACCTCAGGTAGCGTAATTACCCCGTTAGAGAGCATGACCTCGCCGTAGACCAGCGGCGGCAGCAAAAATACGCTGCCGTCAACCACGACATTGCCATCCACCCGGCCGCGGTAGGTGCCAGCGGGGTTGCGCAGGTCGAGGGCGATATTGTCGAGGGTGACGCGCAAAGGATTGTCTGCCTCGGCGCCCTCGGCGGACAGAGCGCTGTCGCTGTCAAATAGCCCTGGGGCCAGATCTCGCACCGAGGGCAGCAGCTTGAGATTGCCCTCAGCCACCACTTTGCCGTTGCTGAAGTCGCCCTGCAGGGTCTGAACATCGAGCACCAGGCCGCTGACATAGACCGAGCTAGTCAGGCTGGTGGCGGGGCTTTCGACCACCCGAATGCTGCCCTGGATGTTAGTCAGCGGTTCAGGCAGGCTGCGGGCGCTGATAGTGACGCCCTCAAAATCGGCCTGGCCAGTGACGTTGAGCGTAGTCAGCGCCTCTTGAATGGACTGATTGGTGGGCCAGCGGCCCTGAACCGCCAGGTCGAGATTGCCCGCCCCCGACTCCCAGGCGATCGCCTGGGTGAACAGGTTGATCAGGGCAAAGCCGTCGTCTCGCACCCTCAGCGTGATGTTAACCGTATCGGTCTCGGGCTGCTGGCTGAGACCGGGCAGAGTCAGCGGTACGCTAGCTATCAGCCGCAGCGGATCTTCGATTTCCTCATCCACCGCCACCCGACTGATCAAGTTGAGACGGGCATTTTCGTAGCTAAAGTTAGCGGTGGCCAAGTCGATGGTGTTGCGGTTGATGGTGGCTTCGTTGACCGCCAGCTGGCCCCGCACCTGTGGATTGGCCAGGCTGCCGGTAAGGGTAGCGCCCAGGTTCATCAGCCCGTCCAGGTTGTCGGGCAGCCGCAGGGGCTGGCGCAGGGCGTTTAGAGGCACATTGCTGACCTCTAAACGCATGGTGCGGTTTTCGGCATCGTCGGGGTTGAGACTAAACTCCCCGTTGAGGGTGGCCAGGGCAATCCCCTGCTGGGTCGTCTCGGAGAAATCTGAAAAGTTCGATCGCACACTGACAGGGTCGAGCCGAACAATGCTGTCCTGGTAGCTGCCCTGGGCCACCACCTCGTCAAAGCGATAGACGGCACCGTTGCTGCCGTTGGGTTCGCCCCAGACCCAGTTGACCCCGGCCAGATCAAAAGTGACGTTGAGGTCGTCGGGAATGGCGCCGCTGGCGGTGACGGTGCCTGAGAAGCTGCCGGTCAGCTCTTCGAGCGGGGGCAGGGGCGCAGATTCGGCCTGGGCAGCCAGAGTGTCTTGCAGTTCCTGCACTTCGGCTAGGCGGCGCAGCTGATCGAGCAGGCTGGCATTGCTGTCGCCCACTGGGTTGACCTCCTCTAGAGAGGCCACCTCAGCCGGAGTAGGGGGGCGGTACCAGTCGGGCGGGCTGAGCAGGTTGGGGCGAAAGTCGGCCCACTCAAAAATCAGCAGAGTCTGCAGCAGCTCTTGAATCTGGCCGTTCTCAACGACTAGTTCACCATTGATCTGGGGCGTATCGCCCAGGGTGTAGGTGCCGCTGGCCAGATAGCGACTGAGGCCACCAGCCGACTCTAGTGTGACCCCTGCCAGGCCAATCACGTTGTTAGCAAAGGTAACATTGCCCCGCAGACGACCGTAGCGGGTCACCTCCAGCGGCAGCTCAGGAGCATTGGGGTCGATGGTGGTCAGGGTGGTTTGTGAGGGCAGCCTAATGTAGCTAAGGCTGGGGTCTTGCACATCGAAGCTGGCCCGCAGCGTCGACCGGCGCAGGTCGGCAACAATCTCAGCGGAGGTGATCAGACCGTCGAAGGTGCCAATGCCGCTGGTGCCCGCCTGGGGCAGCCGCAGGTCGCCAATGGGCAGGTTTTCAACGGTGGCATAGAGAATGCCGGTCTGGGTATAGCCTTCGGCCAGGGCGTCACCGCTGCGCACCTCAAAGGTGAGGTCGCGTTCACCCTCGGCAGTGGCCACATAGACGCGATCGCCGCCGCCCGTTAAATCGACCGCCAGCAGACCGCCCTGGGTATAGGCGATCGGCCCCGTCAGGGGGGAGGCAAAGGCCAGATCCCCGGCGGTGAGGCCCACCAGAGAGGCGTCGCCTGTCAGCGTCAGGGCTCCGGGCCGACCCCGCAGCCGCCCGTCAAAGAACGCGTTGCCCGCCAGGGGAATGATCTCGGGCAGCGGCAGCGCCGCCAGACTGTAGCCGTTGACATCGAGGGTGAGGTCGAGGTTGGCAATAGTGGGTGCCCCGGCACCGCTCAGCTGAGGGGTAATCACCCCGCTGGCCTGTAGCCCGGCGGTGCTGGTCTGCTGCACCAGAATCGACTGACCGTTCCAGGCCAGATCGGCGGTGAGGGGCTGCCGCACCTGGGCCAGCTGGGGGGCGCGGCTCGCCGCCGAGGCCAAGCCATCCGACAGCACCAGCTGCCCCTCGCCCCGCACGCCGGCCAGACTACGGGCATCGGTGCTGCCCCTGAACTGAAAACGCCCCTCGGCGGTGCCCTGTAGGTCAGCGGCAAAGGCGGCCAGCTGCAGGTTTTGGCCCCGCAGGTCGGCCATCCACTGGCCCCCGCTGAGGGTGGCGCGGGTATTCACCGTACCGCCAGCCAGCACCGCCTGGGCCACCCCCTGCCCCTGTAC
>PYGV01000236.1 GCA_003022385.1 filamentous cyanobacterium CCP3
GATTGGTGCTGCCGGGCGAGGCCGATCGGGCCGATTGGGGCCATTGCTCGTGCGCGACTGACGCGCCGCCGAGCGAATTTGATCGGCGTCTGACTCAGCGATGGTGCTGCTGTGACTCTTCACGGCAATATCGAGGCGACTTGCGATCGCCAAGATGTCTTTGTTATCCAAATTCAATTCCTTCGACAACTCGTAAATTCTCACTTTGCCGTTCATCCACAACTCCCTACGCTAGTCAAGCTTGTTACATAATTCAACCTGCTTCGTCCAACAAAACGACATCAAACCATTCTGACGGATACGTTGGCCCTAGCATGGCATTGTAAACCAAGGCTAGGTGGACAGGGGACCCTAAGCAAGTTTACTGACGCCGCAAGGGGGTCAGTCAGATACCCATACTATGAGTGTAATCAGTTGCTTCCCCAATGAACAGAATCTCAGAGGGATCGTCCCCAGGAACAATTCAGTTGCAAAAATTTTTGGTTAAGCGTCCTGACCCCATCATAGGTTCTGCTGCAAGCCATTGGGTTAAGGCGGGGCAGGGCTAAGGCAGGTTAAGCCCCTGGGGCTTTTGCAGCTGCTGTTTCCAGGCGCTGCCAGAGGGTCTGATAGAGCTCCTCTGGCACGTTGGCTTTGAGCGATCGCCCCAGCCGTCCTTTCTTTTGGGCCTGGCGCAAGCAGTCGCCCTGGGGGCACAGGTAGGCCGAGCGCCCTATGCCTGTGTCCAGCTGCACTGTGCGATTCGGGTAAACTCGCACCAGCCGCCAAAATTCGGCCTTGGGGCCGACCCGCCGACAGCTGACGCAGCGTCGATAGTTGGGTTGCATTGGTGGCCTACTCCAGAGCGCTATTCTTCCTCTGCGGTTGCGTCTGACAATTCTTCGTCTGTCTCCTCAGGCTCTTCTGCGGCTGCTTCAGATTCATCCATGTCTTCATCCAGAGCGGCTGAATCGGTGGCTGCGGGCTCTAGCGAGTCGACGGCGGGTTCAGTGGAGACTGCTGCTACATCTGAATCGTCGTCGTCGGCGGGGGCTTCGTCGACTTCCAGGCCAGCCGCGCGGGCCTCTGCGGCCGCCCGTTCAGCTGCCGCCGCGGCCCTCCAGGCGGCCGCCTCGGCTTCCTCGGCGGCCAGTTCTGCGGCTTCGGCTGCCGCCGCTTCTTTAGCCGCAATCAGATCGGCAATCTTGCGGTCTTCTTCTTCGTAGTTGTACTTGCCGGAATCTTTGATGTCGATTTTCCAGCCGGTTAAGCGAGCGGCTAACCGGACGTTTTGCCCCTCCTTGCCGATCGCCAGACTGAGCTGGTCTTCGGGCACTAGCACATGGGCCTGCCGGTCGTCGGGGTTGACCAGACGCACTTCATCGACGCGGGCGGGGCTGAGGGCGTTCGAAATATAGGTGGCCGGGTCGGGTGACCAGCGAATGACGTCAATTTTCTCGCCGCGCAGCTCGTTGACCACTACCTGGATGCGCGATCCCCGCGCTCCAATGCACGCCCCTACGGGATCCACATCACGCTCCAGAGTGTCGACGGCAATTTTGGTGCGGGGGCCGACGGAGCGAGACGGTGGGTTGGCCTCGCGAGCCACGGCCACAATGCGGACGATTTCGTCTTCAATTTCGGGCACTTCGTTGGTGAATAGCTCGACCACCAGGGCCGCGTCGGCCCGCGACACCAGCAGCTGTGGACCCCGGTGCGAGCCTTCAGAAACCTTCTTGAGCGCTACGCGGAAGGTGGCATTGGCCCGGTAGTTGTCGTTGGGCAACTGGTCGCGCTTGAGCAGCTCGGCCTCGACCTCGGGCTGGCCCACGCTGCTGCTGACGGCCATGATCACCGACTGGCGCTCAAACCGCAGCACCCGCGCTGAGAGAATGCTGCCTTCGAGGTCTTGGAACTCTTCTTGCACGAGCTTGCGCTGCTGATCGCGCAGTTTTTGAGCCAGCACCTGCTTGGTCTGAATGGCCGCCATTCGGCCAAAGTCGCGCTGGTCGGGGGTGACATCGAGCACCACCGTGTCGCCCGCCTGGGCCTCAGGGGCCACTTCGCGCACCTCAGAGAGGGCAATTTCGTGATCTTGGCTGGTGACTTCGTCGACAATGGTTTTGGTGGCCAGCACCCGAAAGCCCTGGTCGTCGTAGTCGTCAACGTCTAGCTCAATGTCGAAGTTGTCGAAGTATTCTTCGTCAAAGTGGGTGTCGATTTCGCGGGTGCGGCGGTAGCGCTCGTATCCTTTCAGCAGCGCCTCTCGCAGGGCATTCTCAACCGCGTGCTTGGGCAGATTGCGCTCGCGGCTGATGGTATCGATCATTTCCTGCAAATTTGGCAGACTTACTAGCGACATAACCTACTCACCTTATGGGCAATAAAACTGGGGGCAATAAAACTGGGGGCAATAAAACTGGATCAATTTCAAAAACTGGATGCGGTGGTCAGCGCGGGTAGAACCTCTAGTTGAGGCCCTCTAGTCAGGACTTTGATCGCTCAACTCCACCCGGCTCACCAGGTGGCGAGGCAGGACCGTGGATTTTCCTTTTTGGCTGAGCACCACAGCGTCGTCGTCGCGGCGAACCAGCTGCCCGACCCACAGCTGTTTGCCCTTATGGGCCTCGTTCAGGGCAACTTCGACCATAAAGCCTTTAAAGACGACAAAGTCGCGATCGGTTTCTAGGGCCGCCGATACCCCAGGGCTTGACACCTCCAGCACGTAGGCGTCAGGGATGATATCGCTGGTGTCGAGCACGGCCTCCAGGGCCTGGCTCATCTTTTCGCAGTCATCGAGGCCGGTGTCTTCGTTTTCTAAACTGCGCACGTCAATGCGCAGCACCGGAGGAGACTGGTTGGTGTGAAACACTGCTTCAACCACTTCTAGCCCTAGCTCTTCGGCAACGGGGGCCGCCAGCTCGAGCACTTGGGGAATAAGGGGATGTACCATCTAACCCGTGAAAGAATGCCAATAAAAAAGTGGGCCTCGACCCACCTCCCAAAACATTGCTGCTAAAGGAGCCCAAACCCGGAGGGCTTGAGCACCATCATTTTAGCGGATTGTGGTGATATTGGGCAGGCTGGCTTACTCACACTGCTCACCGTTGCTAGTAAACGCCAGGGGATAGTCTGGATTAAGGGGATATCCCTCTGGCCCAGCCCTAAAGCCGTAGCCGCGCACAATTTGATAGGTTTGCAGCGGTTGACCAAAGCGACGAACTTCAACGGTTTTAGGCGGATCTACGCGATCGAACATGGCCAAGTGGGTGGGGCAGATGGGGTGCCAGGTTTCGCCTAGCAGCACGGCATCGCGACCGTCTAACGCGGCGGCATCGTACCAAAAGTCGAACTGGTCGAGTCGACCGGAAATGGCCAGCACGTTGGGGTTTTCGAGCTGGTAGGCCAGGGCCGAGGCCGAGCGGTAATCAGTTGTTAGCAGCAGGGGATCATCCAGGCTTTGGGTCTGGGCAGTGATTTCCTGCGCTATCTGGGGCCAGCCAAAGAGCGCCGCGCCGTCGGGATCGGCGGCACCTAAAAAGGTGCTGAAGGGAATCACGGTGTAGTAGCCAACCAGGGCGGCGGCGGCAAACAGGCCCAGACCCTGCGCGATCGCCAGCTGCCCCGCCCGAACCAGCCTGGATCCCTCGGGGCGATAAAACCGATCGCTCAGCAGCGGCAGCAGCAGCGGGTAGGCCAGAATATTCCAGTAAAACAAAGCGACTGAAACGGTCGAAAGAGCCGTAAAGGCGGCGGTGGAGAGGCCAAAGACCCACAGCGCCAGGGTTGGGTAGCAGGAGGTGCGGGTGAGGTTGGTTTGCCCCCGCTGGCTCACCAAGCGGCCAATGCTCCAGGTCTGGATGGGGCCGAGGATGAGGCCGCACAGGGTCAGAAAAACCAGGGGCTGCAGCAGGTTAAGGCTGAGGCCACCGCCAGCGGTGCGATCGCGGTAAAAGCGAAACGAAAAAAAGTCGTGCTGAATATTCCACAGCAGAATGGGCGATAGCACCAGCATGGTCAGCCCCAGGGCCAGGTAGAGGCGGCGATCGCGCAGCAGCTGTCGCCGGGTTTTGTCGGTCACAAGCAGGGCGAAAAACCCTAGCCCCATAAAGAGCGCGTTGTACTTGCACAGTCCGGCCAGGCCGAGAAATAGCGCGGCACCGTACAGGTCTCTGCCGCCACCGCCAGAGTTCTCGACTGCCTCATCCACGTAGCGCACAAACAAAAAGCTGCTGATCACCGCACAGGTGACCAGCCAGTGGTCGTGCCAGGCCAGCCCTAGATACCAGAAAAACAGCGGCGACGATAGGCCCAGCAAAACGACCAGCCAAAAGCGATCGCGGGCCTGATCGCCGTAGAGATACCGGCAAATATGGTAGAACGTGACCCCCAATAGGCCACTGCTGATCAGATTGGGCAACCGCAGAACGAGGGCGGATCGTCCGAAAACTGAAAAAATGCTCTGCACCCAGGCGTGAAAGGGCGGATGGTCGTAGTAGGAAAAGCTCGAACGCTGCCCCCACAGCCAGTAGTAGGCTTCGTCGGGGTTAGGAAAAGCGGTCAGCCAAAAGCCGATGCGCAGGGCCAAAAACCCCAGCAAAAACCAGCGTCCCCAGCGCCAAACCGGAGACTGAAAGAGAACCCAGCGTTTACTCATCGGGGGATTCTAATGCGCTGGTGTCGATGTCGTCTAGCTCTGGAATGTCGCCAATATCGAGCGTGCTGAGTGCCTCAGTCGAGTCTTCTACCACCGCGTCAAAGGGCAGAATGACCGTGGGCAGGCCCGCCCCCTGCAGCCCTTGCAAAATATGGCTCGGCGTTTCGGGAAACACCACAAACAGCGGGTGACTTTTATCGGTGCCGTCGCTGAGCAGGTGCGCGTATTTTTGGGGCAGCAGCCACTCGTAGCCGCGATCGATCAAAATCTGCGTGTGCCGCCAGCGCATTAGCAAGTCCGAAAAATCTTCCTGGGGGCGGTGAATGTAGACAAAGATCTCGACCCCCGTTTTAATCTTCCACTCCGGATCGCACATCAGCAGGGCGACATCGCAGGGCAGCGTCACCACGGAGCCGGAAGCGATGCTCTCGCTGTGGGGATTGAGGTGTACCCCATCGCGCACCCGCACGTTGGGCAGCGGCAGCGTGATCAAGCTCTCTTCGGGCCGCCGCATGCTGGGTACCGCCTCCAGGTAGGGGCGATGGCGCTTGAGCAGTTCTAGCGCGCCTTCGTGGTCGGTGCAGACCGAGAGCAGCGTTTCGTACTGGTTGGGTTTAATCGCCATGCTGTCCACCGGGAGTACGGGTCAACGTCAGTATTCCCTGCATTGTAACGGGAGCTGAGAACCGCAGTCTTACCCCTAAATTTGGGTGTAGGCTAGGCATTAAGAAAACGCCTACAGCGATGGTCAAACCGAGCGATCAGCCTATCTATCAGCTCAAAATTACCCTAAAGGGTGCGCGTCCGCCAATATGGCGACGGGTGCAAGTACCCAGCGATATTACCCTGGCGAAGCTCCACAAAATTATTCAGCTGGCGATGGGCTGGTACAACTGCCACCTGCACGAGTTTGAGGTGCAGGGTCAAACCTACGGACAGCCAATGCCTGAATACGATTTTGACGTCCTCAACGAGCAGCGTATTCGCCTCAACCAGTTTGTGACTAGAGAAAAGTTTAAGTTTTCCTACCTGTACGACATGGGCGATGGCTGGGATCATGACGTTCTGGTGGAGAAAATTCTTGCCCCTGACCCAGACACACGCTACCCCGTCTGCGTCAAAGGCAAACGGGCCTGTCCTCCCGAAGACTGCGGTGGCGTTTGGGGCTACGCCGAGCTGCTAGAGGTTCTTCGTGATCCCAACCATTCAGAGCATGACGAGATGCTGGAGTGGGTTGGCGGTCCGTTTGACTCAGAGGCGTTTGATCTAGACGAAGCCAACCGACAGCTCAAGCGGGTACGCTAACCGACTGTCGATCTGCCTGGATTTACGCAGGTCTAGCCAAGGTCTAGCCATATTATCTAGCATCTAGCGGGCCTCGCGTCACGCCGAGCTTGCTTTGCACTTGCAGACTGCGCCAGAGTGTTTGCCCACTGATATCGCCAGCCAACAGCTGACGGTACTGGGCGATCGCCCGCTCCACCTGCTCCGGTGACTCATTTAAGAACTCTAGGCGAAAGCACCGCGCCCCCGCCTGCATCAGCCGCTGGGCATACTCGGCCCCGGTTTGGGCCACGCCGTTAAACACCGTGTTGCGGCAGCCTGCGTCGGCGATCAACACATGCTCAGTACCGACGCGATCGCGCAGCTTAACCGACTGACTTTCGCAGGGGCGCCCGCAGTCGCGAAAGTCTTTGCCGTCTGACAGAAAGGCGCAGAACACGCAGTGCTCCATATGAAACATGGGCATGTGCTGGTGCAGGGTGATCTCAAACCACTCTGGCGGGGCCGATCGCAGCAGATCGACCAGCTGGTCAGCATTCAGGTCGTAGGAGGCAGTGACGCGCTCCAGCCCGCAGCGCTTTAGAAAATAATCTGCAGTCAGGGCGTTGGCCACATTGAGCGAAAAATCGCCCATGCAGCGCAGGCCCGCAAAGTAGGCCAGGTGATCGTAGTTGCGCACCAGGTAGCCATCGGCCTGCGATCGCTTCACCTGCTCCAGAATGTAGTTCTCCAGGGGCTTGGTGATCCGAGGTGGGGCTACCCAGATGGTTTGAGAATCCTTGACGCGATTGGCCCGAAACCAATCCACCGCGTCTTTGTAGGTCGCTGGGTTTTCAAACTCGCAGTAGATCGTCTCAATCCCTGCCTGGGTAGCGGCAGTGAGTTGGGGACGGGTTCGGATCAGGGTGGAGAGGTGGTCGGCCTGCGCCAGGCTGACCAGCAGGCGGCGCGAGGTCGGGTTCACGTCCAGGGAGACCGTCGGATCGACCTGCCGCCCCTTCAGAATGGCGGCCGCCACCGCAAAGTCGCGATAGCCGGGATTGGCGGAGGAACCGATATAGGCCTGGTAGATCGGCGCCCCGGCGACTTCGCGCACCGGGACCACGTTGCCCGGGCTGCTCGGCCGCGCGATCAACGGCTCCAGTTCGGAGAGGTCGATCCGGTCGGTGACGTCGTAGCCGGCATCCGGGTCGGCCGCGACCGGGTCGAACGCCGCTTCCCGCCCTTCGGCGGCCAGAAAGCGGCGCACCGCATCGTCGGCGGGGAAGACCGTCGTCGTGGCGCCGAGTTCCGCCCCCATATTGGCGATGACGTGGCGATCCATGGCGCTGAGGCCGTCCAGCCCGGGACCGTGATACTCGATGATCCGCCCGGTCCCGCCATCCACGCCGTGGCGACGCAGCATTTCCAGGATCACGTCCTTCGCACTGACCCAGTCGGGCAGCCGTCCGGTCAGCTCAATGCCCCAGACCTCGGGCATCGCGATGCGATAGGGTTCGCCGGCCATCGCCATCGCCACGTCCAGGCCGCCGGCGCCGATCGCCAGCATGCCGAGCGCGCCGGCGGCACAGCTATGGCTGTCCGAGCCCAGGAGCGACTGACCAGGGCGGCCGAAGCGCTGCATATGGACGGGATGGCTGACCCCGTTCCCGGGGCCGGAATACAGGATGCCGAACCGTCGGCAGGCGCTTTCCAGGAACAGGTGGTCGTCGGGATTGCGATGATCGGCCTGGATCAGGTTGTGGTCGACATATTGCACCGACAGACCGGTGCGGACCCGGTCGAGATCCAGCGCCTCAAGGGCCAGCATCACCAGGGTGCCGGTGGCATCCTGGGTCAGGGTCTGGTCGATCCGCAGGCCAATCGGCGTACCCGGACGCATTTCGCCTTCGGCCAGATGGGTCCGGATGAGCTTCTGTGCGAGATTGCAGGCCATTCCACCTTGCGCGCTCCCATGCGCTCGCGGGGGACTGCCTGACAAACACCGGCCGCGGACCTGTCGTTCCGCCGGCAGGCCGGCAGCTCAGCCGGCCGGGCCGTCCTCCGGCATCAGCACCTGCAGGGCCATCGGCAGGATCCGGATCTCCACAGGCGAGGGGAAGAGCCGCAGTTCGCCGTCCACGGAAAGGTGGATATGGCTGCGTTTCGTCTCAAGGGTAATCCGCTCCCCCTCCGCAAGGATGAAGCGGTCCAGCAGGCCCTCGTCCCGCGCAGCGACGAACTTCTCGCGGCCATGACGGCTGGTCGTCTATGGCCTGTCCGCGAAGGCGACCCGCCGTCATGGCCGCGAGAAGTTCGTCGCTGCGCGGGAC
>PYGV01000237.1 GCA_003022385.1 filamentous cyanobacterium CCP3
CCCCTACGGCAAGAAAAGCGACCCCCAGCGCCGCCACATTCTGACCGATGACCCCCGCCAGGAAGAGGGCAGCGTTACGGTATCCTTAGCTGCCCTGGGTTATGAAGGGCGATCGGGTTATCTGCTGTTCCGCCGCGACACAGCGGTATTTGACACGGGCAAAAATGGCACCTTCGTCCACGGCGGCAACAGCCTGCAAGAGCGCGTGATTCCAGTATTAACTATCACTCACCGCCACCAGGGCAGCACCCTGGCAGCCCAGTACGTGGTTGAAGTCGAGGTTGCCTCTCCTGTGGTTGGGCTCAACCGCATCAGGCTGCGCATTCGACCCGCCCCAGAGGCCCAGGGGGTACTGCAATTTGAGGGCGCGAGCCAGATCAGCCTGGCCTTAAGGGTGCCCCAGCGGGACGATATCACCGTACTTATCAAAGACGTGGCTGGGGCCACTGTCGAAAATCAGGTCATTCTGCTGAAGAAAGAACAGGACTGGGCGGAGGTGTTTTTTGAGCTGATTGGAGCTACCGATGAGCGGGTAAAAGTCGAGGTCTTTCACCCCGATGGCCTGGAAAACGTCACTCCAGTAAGTACCAGCAGCTTCTTTGATGTCTCTGGCCGAAGAACTGCCCCGCCTACGGATCAGCCCATCCCTGGAACTGCTCCAAGCGCAGACGATTGGGAAAGTGCGATCGCCGACGAGGGAGCCCGGCAAGTCTTCCTCCACATCCACCGCCACGGCTCGATCACCGAGGTAGAAATCATTCAGATACTGGGCAACCCCCGCCAGGCTCGCCGCTTCGCCCGCGACCTGGAACTCTACCTAAGCCAAGTCCCCTTTACCGTCAGAGTAGAGTCCACTAGCTCGGGTAAGCGCTACGTTAAGGGTTATTTAGAAAACTGAGCAAGCCATGGCCATCAGCGCACGCGACACCGAACACATTTTCGAGCGACTGCGATCGGGGGTCGTCCCTGAGCGCGGTCTCGAAGCCTTCGCCGTCGGCATTGACACTCAGCGCAACGAACTCCATCGCCAGCTGGCCATGGCCGCCAACGGTGAAGGAGGATTTAAATTTCTGCGGGGTGGCTACGGCTGCGGCAAAACCTTCATGTCTCGTCTGGCGATTTTAGATGCCCAGGCCCAGGGGTTTGCCACCAGCTTTGTGGTGGTATCCGACAACGACCTGCACTTTTACAAATTTGACGATGTCTACCGCAAAGTCGTTCAAGAACTAGGCACCAGCGCCTGTCCTCGGGGAGCCCTCAGCGACATTATCGATCGCTGGATTGCCCGAGTAGAGGATGGCCTGATCGCCTCTGGTCAAGATGAAGACAGCGACGACTTTGACACCAAAGTAAAAGAACGCATGGAGGAAGACCTGGCCTCAATGACCGGCGGCAAAGCCCCCGAAGATATGGCCAGGGTGCTGCGGGCCATTTTTGAGCTCAAGCAGCAGGGCAACATCGCCGAGGCTAGCGCCTTGATTTCCTGGCTGTCGGGCAGCGAGAATGTGGCCGCTAGTGCCAAGAAAGCCGCTAGCATCAAAGGCGACATCGGCAGCCGAGAGGCCCTTGACTACCTCCAGGGCATTTTAGAAATCGTCAAAGCGGCAGGTTACAAGGGATTGGTGATTGTAATTGATGAGGCCGAAACCATCCTGCGGATGCGGCGAGATATTCGCGGCAAATCCCTTAACGGCATTCGCCAAATCTGTGATGCCGCCGATCGCTACCGGGGGCTGTTGTGGCTGTTCACTGGCACCCCAGAATTCTTTGATACCCAGCGAGGCGTAGCAGGCCTGTCGCCCCTCCACGATCGTGTTGCCTTCAAATCGATGGGTGGCTTCTCGAACCCCAAACAGCCTCAGCTAGAGCTAAAACCCTTTGATGCTGACCGATTGAAGGAGGTCGCCGCTAAGCTACGGGAGCTATACCCCGCCCAGGCCCGCGCCCAGGTTGCCAGTAAGGTGACCAACGACTTTGTTGAGCGGCTGGTCGCGGAAGTTACCACCGGCTTTCGGGGTGATGTGGGGGTAGTGCCCCGGCAATTTCTGCGCCAGTTCGTGGACGTGCTGGACTTGACCGACGCCAACCCAGACTTTGACCCCATGACCGCTGCTGGGTTTGAGCCCAAAGCCCTGACCGAGGCCGAGCAACGCCTGCAAGCCGGTCGCCCACTTTATGAAGAAGAACCAGAAGACCAGGAAGGGTATGCTGCGGTTGAGTTTTAGATCCATGGTGGTGACCAGTTGACCTCAGCCTTTGCCCGATACCCCTCTCGATTGCAGGAAGCAATCGTGGCTCGCCTAGGCTGGACATCTCTCCGTCCGGTGCAGGAGTTGGCCAGCCATGCCCTCCTCGATGGCAAAAATGCCGTCATCCTGGCTCCCACCGCTGGGGGCAAAACCGAAGCCTCAATGTTCCCCATGCTGTCGATGCTGATGGAGCGGGAGCCAGCGGGAGTGGGGCTGATTTACATCGCGCCCATCAAGGCTCTGCTAAATAACCAGGCGGAGCGGCTGGGGCTCTACACCGAAATGGTGGGCCTGCGCCGGTTTCTCTGGCATGGGGATGTCAAAGCGTCTGACAAACGCAAGTTCATCAAAGAGCCTGCGGCGGTGCTGATGACCACCCCCGAGTCTTTAGAGGGGATGCTGCTGTCATCTCGGGTACCGCACTCGAAGCTGTTCGCCGACCTGAGGGCCGTGGTGATTGATGAAGTCCACGCCCTAGCGGGCTCCGACCGGGGGACGCATCTGCTGTCAGTGCTGGAGCGGATCGCCCGACACACCCCCAACGATATTCAGCGGGTGGGGCTCAGCGCTACGGTCGGCAACCCAGACGAGATTTTGGCTTGGCTTCAGGGCACCTCTCAGCGGGCAGGCTGTGTGGTTGATCCGCCCAAGCAACCATCGCCAAAAGATCTGCGGGTTTACTTGCGGGATACCACCATGGCGATCGCCCAGGAGGCCAGCCGTAAAGCCGCTGGCAACAAAAGCTTGTTCTTTTGCGAAAGCCGCTCCCTAGCCGAAGACATTGCCGAGCGGCTTCGCAATCGGGGCACCGATGTATTTGTTCACCACAGCTCCGTCTCCCTAGAGGAGCGCGATGCTGCCGAAGAGCGGTTCAACCGAGGCACCAACGCCAGCATCGTTTGCACCTCTACCCTAGAGCTGGGCATTGACGTGGGTGACCTCGATCTGGTGTTTCAAGCCAATGCGCCCTCCACGGTGTCCTCCTTTCTCCAGCGCATGGGGCGCACCGGACGGAGAGACGGGCAGCGGGCTAATACCACCTTCTTTTGCGAGGATTTGGAACCGGCCTTACAGGCGATCGCCATTATCGAACTGGCCCGCCAAGGCTGGGTTGAGTCTATCCGGGTCACCAACCGGGCCTGGCCAGTGATGGTGCATCAACTCCTAGCCCTCACCCTCCAGTTTGGGGCCATCAGCCCCGAGCGCTGCTGGGAGCAGCTGGCTGTGGTGCCCGACTTTTCTGACATTACCCCCGACGAATTCAAGACCCTGATCGCCCACATGCTGCGGCAGGGGTATCTGTTTGAAGCCGGTGGTCTACTCTCCATGGGCGACCAAGCCGAACGGGTCTTTGGCCGTAAGAACTTTATGGAGCTGTACGCCGTCTTTAGCAGCCCGGTGCTGTACAAGGTCAAAACCAAAGCGGGCTATGTCATTGGCTCGCTAGAGCAGGCGTTTGTAGACAAGCTGGTTGAACAAATGAGTTCCTTTTTGCTGGGAGGGCGGGCCTGGACAGTGCAGCACATCAACCACAGCGATCGTGCCATCCTAGTCGAGCCCGCTCCAAGGGGCAAAAAGCCCACCTGGGGTGGGTTCATCCCCCAGTTGTTGGGCTATGAACTTTGCCAACAGATCGCCACTGTCCTCAAAGGCAACGAACCCCTGCCCTACATCGACGAGCCTACCCAGGCGGCCCTAGGTGCAGCTAGAGATGACCTTGGGGCACAGCTCCGTAAGACTAGTGGACAGTGCATCCAATACGAGCCCGATCGCGCCCTGTGGTGGACGTTTGCCGGAGGGCAGATTAACCACACTCTCAAATATGGGTTGCAGTACGGCCACGATTGGAAGATTGTTGCTGACAACTTTCGCCTCAAAATTGAGGGCGACAGCGTTGGTCCAGCTACCCTAGGACTGGCGCTAAGAGAAATGCGTACTCAGGCGTTCTGGGGTGCTCCTTCACTACAGAGGTTCATCCTGTCAGAGTTGCCTGAGTATCGCTTGAGCAAATTCCAGCAGGCGTTACCCGACCAATTCGCCCTAGAAATGGTGCGAAATTATTTGCTAGATATTCCGGCTGCTGTCGTTTTCTTGCAAGAGAGATTATCGCTCAGCTAGCTATATTCAAACGCTTTGCAGAGCATCTAAAAATCCGGAGCTAGTGTCATATACCCTGACCTCAAACTGGCCTTCTTCATCGTAAAAATCGCCGAGTGCTTGACGAGTCATCTCATCAACCTCTGCTGGTTTTATAAAGCGGTTGCCGACAACAGCTCGTAACCGCTCCCAGTCGTTGTAAAAGTACTCCTGTAGCAACGGCATAATCTTCCGGTACCAGGCAAAGTGAAGAGTTTCAAGGCTATCGATGTCCATTAGGTAACTATGGCCAATCTGATAGTCTCGCCCCAGCAGCACCGTAATCCTTCGGTTGAGTCGATCCAGCAAGACCCCCAGGTCAACTCCTTCCACCGTCTCCAGCAGAGAAGGATTGGGCATTTGCTCCACGAACGTGAACCGCCGCCGAAGGGCAATGTCCAGCAGGGCAATGGAACGGTCAGCGGTATTCATCGTACCCAGAATCAATAGGTTTTCTGGAACACCAAAAGTTTCCTTAGAATACGGAAGTTGGACGGAGATTTCGTGTTCCTCATCTAACCGTTTGTCATCCTCAATCAGGGTAATGAGTTCCCCAAACACCTTGGCAATGTTGGCGCGGTTAATCTCGTCAATCACCAGTAGATACTTATGGTCTGGGTCATTCTGAGCGCGGCGGCAGATCTCTTTAAAGATGCCATCCACCACCTTATATAGAACCTGGCCATCTTCAGTAATCGGCTTAAGCCCTTCCACAAACTCCTCGTAGGCAAAGGACTGATGGAAGGTCACGAAGCGCATATAGTCTGAGCTGTCTGGGGTTGATTCCTCCGGGTGTTTCAGCTCATCAATGACATTCGCTAACTTGACTTCAACGTAGCCTTCTCCGTCTTCGGTTAAACGCCACTCGCTCTGCTCCGTTTTTTCAAACAAATAGGGAGGTTGCCGGTTTTTATACTTAACCGTCTGCACTGAGGGATCCGTATGGATCTGGAGCATGGCCCAGATCTGGTTATTCAGCTTCTTGGTTTGAGTAAAAGCCCAAAAGTCCTTAACTATGGGGTCTTCGGCAATTTCAGGCACTTTGAACAGGGGTTTTTGCGATCGCTTCAGGTACATCGATAGCGCAATCACGTCATGCCAGGTCAGGGGCCGAATCAGATCTCGTCGCCGCTGCTCCGGTGAAAGCGGAGTACTCAACTGCTCCTTCAAGTAAAAATCTGCAAACTTATTCACGGCAAAGGTTTTGCCGGTTCCTGGCGGGCCATACAAAATCAGATTACGGGTGCTCTCAGCCAAAGTCGCGAGTTGAACAACTTCCTCGGGTAGGACTACTTGCTCTACATCCGGCTGGGCGGGTTTGGCTGTGCGATCGCCAGGTGGAAAAGCGGTATAGAGAAACGCCATCATTTCATGGGTGTCCATCACCTCAAACTCCTGCTGCTCTCGCAAGTAGGTCAGTAGCTGCCGATTTTTGGTGTGCAGTCCGCCCTGTGGCTTTTGGCCAAAAAACTTCAGAAAGTGAGCAAGGTGGTAAGGGTTGGCGATGGGGAGGAATTTATCGGGGAAATAGAGGTAAAGGGGCTTCGCCCGAAGTGCATTCCGGTTGGGGCCAAGCAGATTGCTCCCAATGATATCCAATTGCTCAAACTGGTCATTGGCAGCAGCATCAATCAAATTTAGTAAGCCAGTCTTCAATTTCTGGAATGCCTCTTCGGCGGTGTCACTTTTCAGCGCCTTGTTCCATTTCCATTCCTGGTCTCCCTTGCTCCAAAAGATTCCCCACTTATGAGAACTGCCTCCAGAAACACTACCGAGGCCTTTGGTCTTGAACTCAATCCAGTAACAAAAGCTGTCTGGCTTGCCAATGGCATAGTTTTCCAGGGTCAGCTCAGGTAAGGACTCCCGAGGAAACCGTTGGACGAACTCCTCACGAAGGCTAGCCAGATGAGCAGGCATTGTCTTTGAATGCCCCGTATTGAACCAGTTCTCTAGCTCAACTCGCCAATCTTTGACTTGCGCTTGACTACTCATTTGCTCCCTCCAGAATTTGCCTGAGTTCTGCTATCAATGCTTGTTTGGCCCCTTTTTCCGTCAGATCCCGAAGCAGGTTCACTGTGACAGCCCGAATTTCTCCCTGACCTCCCTCTAACTCGAACAGAGACCGGACTGGGACTGTCATCTCCGCTGTTTGAGGGTACATCAGCATGACCTGGGGAGTGCTAAACCGGTTCAGGTAGGCATACATCTGATAAAAATCGGCTTCCGCAATACCGAGCTTTCGATCTCCTGGGTCAAGCCGCTTGTATTTGAAGTCCATCAGTAAGGGATAGTGGTTACCTTCCCGGAACACCAGGTCAGGTTTCAGCTTGAAGACTCGCTTTCCGTGAAGTTGGGCTAGATAAAAAGCAGCGTTTCGCCCCTGAGGAAGTAGTTGGCAGCCCTGAAATGATTCAGGCAAGACATCCCTTCGGTGCCGTTCTATGAAGCCGGTCAAGAACCCCTCAAAAAGTTGGTTCATATCAAAGACGAAGGCAAAGGCCGTCTGATCGCTGGCAGAAAGTTCAAGCCCTAATCCCTCCAGAAATAGACGGGCCAGGTTCAGTAGTGGTTCGTACTGCTGATTGAGGCGCGTTAGGGCAATGCCCTGAGCCATTTGAGGGGTCACCACCGGCAGGAGTGCGACTCCATCCATCCAGTAGCGAAGTTCCGAGAGCATTTGGCGGTTTTGGCTATCCCGAGTGAGTTGCCATAGTTTCTCCACCACATAGCGAAACACCCGGTTCAGGGGGTTATCTTCTGTAAACTCGTCATAGGTAACAGCAAATAGATGCTTTTGCTCGGGTCGATGCATCTGAGCAGGCAGCCGCCATTTCCCTTTCAGCATGGGTAACACAGCATCCATGGGTTCATAGGTGCGGGCTGCCCCCTTCAGCCACTGGCGCTTTAGATTGAGGGCGAACAAATAGATCAGCACCTCGAACCAGTCCTGGGCGCTCTTTAGGGATGCCAGGTTGACTTCGCGAATTCCCAAGTGCCCAGCATAGTCAAGCATTAGCAAGAGGTTGCGAGTTGCTTCTTGCTCACTCTGCTGCCGGTCGCTCGAACGGTGGAATTTAGGCAAAATTTGAATCGTGCGCTGACCCAGGCGCAAAATCCCAACAAACTGCCTCGCTTGAAAGTAGGTCTTTCCCTGACGGATGACGGGTTTGAGGATTTCAATGCCACTGGTGCGGGACAGTTTACTCAGAAGGCGGATTTCGCGATCGCTGAGGGCATCAGTCCACTCGTACTCAAATAGCGTGAGGACATTGGTTATCGATGGTCCCACTTGAAGGGGCATACAAAGGTCTCAGGCACAGCTGACTCAATTAAGATGCCCAAATGCTTGGCGAATTTTTGGGGAGGACATAGCAGCGTTTCATTTGTCAAACTCTCTGAGTCCTTTGATACTGCCATTCCTAGCAGTTTATCCATCAGCCCTCAGGATAGACTACCGTTCTAGATTTTTTTGATTTTTCTCAGCACCTCTTGAGGGGCTTCTTGTGGGCGTAAAGCTAGTTTGAGCGGCAAGCCCCCCAAAACCCCTATCATTATTGAGATTTTGTAAGGGAGACTGCTTCGGGTCAAAGGGACTACATCCAGCTTCACTGGGGTTTTCCTTGGCTCTGGATTTGCTCGCTCGCTCAACCAAAGCATCCGGATCCTCCGAGGCGTAAAGCTTCAGGTCGTGCTTCACCCGACTCACCGCCACATAAAAGCTCTCCCGCCCTACATGGCGATCCAACGCCCCAATCACTCGCTCTGCTGACTTGCCCTGGGCCGCATAGGTGGTGCTAACCAACGCATAGTC
>PYGV01000238.1 GCA_003022385.1 filamentous cyanobacterium CCP3
GCCCAGGCCGAGCGCGAGTACATTCCCCACCCTGGCCACCTGGCGCTGGTGGGCACCGGCCCCGGCGACTTGAACCAGATTACCCCGGCGGCGAAAGCCGCAATTTCCCAGGCCGATGTCGTGATCGGCTACGGCCTCTACATCGACCAGATTCGCCCTCTCTGCCGCCCCGGCCAGATTGTCGAGCCCTGGCCCATTACTCAAGAGCGTCAGCGGGCCGATCGCGCCATTGACCTGGCCCGCTGGGGCCTGAGCGTAGCGGTGGTGTCGTCGGGCGACTGCGGCATCTACGGCATGGCGGGGCTGGTGCTGGAGCAGCTCCAGGGCAGCGGCTGGGACGGCGAAACCCCCTCGGTCGAGGTCTTACCCGGCATTTCAGCCCTCCAGGCGGCGGCGGCGCGGGTGGGGGCACCGCTGATGCACGACTTTTGCGCCATCAGCCTCAGCGACCTGCTCACCCCCTGGGCAGTTATTGTGAAGCGGCTGGAGGCCGCCGCCGCCGCCGACTTTGTGGTGGCGCTGTACAATCCCAAATCGAAAACGCGCACCGAGCAGATTGCGATTGCCCACCAGATCTTTATGGCCCAGCGATCGCCCCATACCCCGGTGGCTGTGGTGAAATCGGTCTACCGTCCCGACGAGGTAATTTACCGCACCACCCTGACAGACCTGCTAGACGCTCCCATCGACATGCTGACCGTGGTACTAATCGGCAACCAGAGCACCCAGCGCCACGGCCCCTGGTTGATCACCCCCCGAGGCTATAACGGCGGTGGAGCAGATGTCGGAGCAGATGTCATAGACAGTGGCCCAGAAAGCGGTGCAGAAGGTCGCCCCAAAAGTCCTGGCTAGAACTGCACCCGTCAGGGTAAGGGTACAGAGGCCAATCTGCGACTAGGATTGGGGAAGGTGCTGATGTAAGCGTAAAGAGATTTCCTTTCCCCCATCGAGGAGGTTAATGATGCCACCTGAGGATCTGACCTCTGCGGCCCCTGCCCCTGAGACTGCTGCAACGCTGATTAGCGGCCTCAGTGCCTACGGCAGACTCTACGGGCTGCCTAACTCCCCAGAGCAGGTGCAGGGCATTTTGGGCACTCTGCTGCGGCTTTACCAGCCCGATCTGCCCGCTGCCCTCGTCGATGCCGTTGCCCAGCGAGTTCTGGATGGCCTAACCCCTGACGACCTCAACAATGCGATCGTCGATCGCGTCAGCAGCGCCCTGGCCAAAACCGCCCACCGCTGGCAGCAGCAGCTGAGCGACCAGGCCAAGGGTGTCTTAACTACCTACGTGCAGCGCTACAGGCCGACAGTCACGCCAGACGCCCTGAGCAGTATGGCCACGGCGGTGATACCGCTGGTAAGCGATGGCAATATCACTCGCTCAGAGGCGATCGGCCTGGTGAGCCAAGTGGTACAAACCTTTGATTTAGGCGATGCTTTGCGCGATGTCGTTCCGGCAGAACTAGCCGCCGTGATCAACGCCTCTTCCGTTGCGCTGGCTCAAACTCTCGCCACCGTTTTGAGCCAAAAACCTATGGCCGAGGCCGTCGGTGAAACCGTCACCGCCTACGTCGAAAAGTACGCCCCCGGCCTCGTTAACATCGGCTCTGACCTGATCGCCACGGCCCTAAGTGCCGTGCTGAAAAACCAGGTCGATTTTAACTTCGACGCCCAGCTCGCCGTCGTTGATGAGCAATTACTGATTGAGCAGGTCAGCTTCCAGCTCAATGTTTTGCGGCAGTCGCCACCGCCTTCTAAGCCAGCCTGGGCGATCGCAGAGCAGATCAACACCGCCGTCGAGCGATACCGGCAAGAGCACCAGGGCGCCCTCGATGTCACCGCTGGCCTGGTTAGCAATGACGGCCTCTCGGTCTCCAGCCCGCTCACGTCTACCCGTCGATTGCCCGAGCCACCGCCCTCAAGTTCAGCGTCCCTGGGGTAGATCCGCCTTTGCTCGCACTGCCTCCAGGCCTTGCCACAGATCGCCCGTGTGCAGCCACCCCACGTAGCCCGAGTAGAGGCAATCGCCCTCCGCCGAGGCCAGAAACACGTGCTGAATACCCATCGGGCCGCGCCACAGCCGAATGCTGGTGCCATCGGCAAAGGTGTGCCAGGGCGTCGCGCGGGCAAAATCGCGCCGATGGGCATCGGTCATGCCCGGTATCTGACGCAGCTGGTCCACCAAGAAATGGGGCAGCAGGAGGGCACTGAGGCTGCTGCCGTCCCAAAACTGCTGAATTTGCTCTACAACGCGGGGATGGCAGCGCAGCGCGGCGTGGCTAATACCTTCTAGGCAGACAAACTGCCCATGGGGCACCCGCGTACTCTCAACGGGAATGGTGCCGTCACTGCCCCCATCGACATCTCCTGCGATCGCCAGGGTAGGAATGGCGGCGGCAATGCGGGCCGCTAACGGGCGGCGATCGCGACCCAGGTCAGCGGCAATGCCCACCCCCACCTGCAGCGGGTCGAGAATGCGGCCCAGATCTGCCCCCCCCACCGGAGAGCCGACCAGCACCAAAAAGTCCACTCGGGGCCACCATTCTGGGTGCCGGTTCAGCACCTCTAGCCAAATTAACCCACCCATCGAGTGACCCACAATGCGCACGGGCAAACTGGGCTGGCGCACCAGGGTAGCCGTGGCCAGGGCGTCTACCTCATCGATCAAAGGCGTTATCCGCAGCCAGGTCATGGCGTAGTTCAGGCAGGGGGCCACAATTTGGGCTTCCCCTACCGCCAGCGCTTCGGCCAGGGTCATCATCGACTGGTTGGTGTCGGCCCAGCCGTGCTGAGCAAAGAGAAGGTAGGGTTCGGGCATTTTTTAAGCGGCTCTAGGCCCTTTTTTTACGCAGGGCAAGGGCCGCCCCCAGCAGCGAAGATCCAGTCAATAGTAGGCTAATGCCCACGTATAAGCCAATCAGCCAGAGGGCGCTAAACGGCCAGCGGTTAAACGCCAAAATGCCCAAAATTAGCGTAATGATGCCGTTGATGGCCACAAACCACGACATGGTGCCTCCGGCCCGGTAGGTAAAGGCCATGGCAATGGTAAACACGCCCTCAGCCATTAGCAGCAGCCCAAACGCCAGGGTGAGCACCGCCGTGGCGTTGACCAGGTTAAACAGAATGTACAGACCTGCGATCGCGTAGAGAGTACCCACCCCCAGACTTAACCCCTGCCACCTAAATGCCTTAGCCTGAAACGCCTGCACAACTTGAAACACCCCGCTGACTAGCGCTATCCACCCAATCACCGAGGTAAAAACAGCCGACGCAAGGGCGGGCATCAAAATGGCCAAAATTCCCAGGCCAATCAATCCCGCACTGAGGGCAATCACCCAGCCCGTCGCCGTTTTAGTCGCTCTGGTCTCGGTAGTCTCAGTACTGGGGGGAGGTTCCATAGTCATAACAGCACCTCGATGAATAGGATCTGCTGATGGGATAGGTCAGTCCAGCTCGGGATTGAGAGTGTTCCTAACGGCAAAGCTCTCCAAGGTATGAACTTAAGTTGTGGCAAACGATCGTTTGCCACAACCAGCAACGCTTAAGTTCTGATTCATGCCTGTGCTCAGCAATCCCCAAATAAACATCCATGCACCGCAGCCGCTGGTGTCGCCAGTTCAGCAACCTTATACCCTACTTTTATAATGCAGCGCTATCCCCTAGAGGAAATAGCTGCCGTGCCCTAACCGCAGCGTTTTTACCCATGACCTATCCCTGCAATTTAGTCACTGCCGACTGGCTGGCCCAGCACCTCAACGACCCCAGCGTGGTGGTGGTCGACTGCCGCTTTGCCCTGGCCGATCCCCAGCAGGGTCAGCAGCAGTATGCCGCTGGCCACATTCCTGGAGCCTGCTACCTCGATCTCAATCAGGACCTGTCTAGCCCAGTGCAGGCCCACGGCGGTCGCCATCCCCTACCCGTTCTAGAGACTTTTAGCCAGCGGCTAGCAGCTATTGGGGTCAGGTCTACCCCGCCCACCCTGGTGGTGGCCTACGACGATTCCCGCTTTGCCTTTGCCGCCCGCCTCTGGTGGTTACTGCGCTACCTGGGCCACGACAACGTGGCGGTGCTGGATGGCGGCTGGTCGGGCTGGGTACGGGGCGACTACCCGACAACGACAGAACAGCCTGCACCTCGATCGGGTCACTTTACGCCTGCGCCCCGGTCAGAGTGGATAGTCGATATTGAAGCCGTGCGCGATCGCGGCCCAGAAACGGTGCTGATCGACTCGCGATCGCCTGAACGCTACCGGGGTGAAGTCGAGCCCATCGACCCCGTCGCGGGCAGCATTCCCGGCGCGGTGAACTACTTCTGGCAGGATGTTTCAGACCAGAACGGCCAAATGAAAGCCTCGTCTGAGCTGGCTCAGCACTGGGCTAGCTTAGATGGGGCCAATGAGGTCATTGTTTACTGCGGCTCTGGCGTCACCGCCTGCGTCAACCTGCTGGCTCAAACCCTGGCCGGGCGACCGATGGCCAGGCTATACCCAGGCGGCTGGAGCGACTGGTGCTCTTACCAGTAGCCAGTCACTAATCCTTTAGGGGAAAGGCCGGAGCAGGGTCTTCCTGACTGGAGGAAGCCTCTACCGGGGCACTGCCCTGGGTCTCGAGTTCGGCAATGGTAGGCACTTTGCCCTGCTCCAGCTGAGCCGATGCGTCGGTAGCCAGGGCCGTACGCTTTGAGAACCCCCAGGTAAAGACCAGGGCAATTACCAACACCATCACCCACTCAGGCGGCACCAGAGTAGGGTCAATGACCCGCACCAGCAGCCGAATACCGACGAACGCCACGGTGATAAAGCCAGCGTCTTCTAGGTGCTCAAATTCTTCTAGCCAGCGAATAAACAGCCCCGCCATAAACCGCAGGGTAATAATGCCGATGGTGCCGCCCAGCAAAATCACCACCACATCCTTAGAGAGAGCCAGGGCTGTGGTGACGCTGTCGAGGGAAAAGGCCAAATCGGTAAACGCGATCACTGGAATGGCTTGCAAAACACTGGCAAACCGAGGCCCGTGGTGCTGAGCTTCTTCATCGGTTTCAGCCGTAAAATGCTTAAACACCAGCCACAGCAGGTAGGCGGCCCCCATGACCTCAAACTGCCAAAACTGCAGCACCCAGCCTGCGGTCAAAATCAGCCCTACCCGCAGCACAAAGGCCACTACCAGACCCAGATTTAAGGCTTGCCGCTGCATCGTCTCGCTCTCTAGACCCTGGGCGATCGCGGCCAGGGCGATCGCATTGTCTGCCGACAGCACCGCCTCAAGAGCAATTAGCACCGGCAGCAGCAGCAGGGTATCGACCCCAAAGTTGGTAGAAATATCTAGCAGGCGATCTAGCATTAGCTCAGGTCAGCTACCTAGGGCAGCAACAGTAAAGGTCTAGGGTAAAAGCGCATTGCTTGGCTGGCTCCCGACCGCAAAGGCCATCGGTGCAATCCTACTGGCGCAAGCTCAGGGGCGCAAACCGCCAAAGGCAAAATCTATGCTGGAAGGGTTCCCAGCCTGCGCCCGGTTTGGTTAGCGGCGTGTTAGCGGCGTAATGGTTTTAGTCTAACGTGCCCCTCTTCCCTAGAATAGTACGGGTACCATCCACCCGCAGGGGAGACATCTGGAGTGTTAAGTTCGCTGCTGAGTCAATTTCGACAACGGTATCCCCAGGGCAGCCTGATCTCTGATCTGCTTACCATTCACGATGGGCTATACGTGGTGCGAGTCTGCGCTGGTGTAGATGGCCTCACCCTGACCAGCGGTCTGGGGGCCAACACCACCCTGGAGGCAGCAGAAGATATTGCCACCACCCGCGCCCTAGAGCGCCTGGGCATCTCAGTCGCCCCACCGACCAGCCTGCCATCCCCCAACTTTCAGCCCAGCAGCCTTCAGCCCAACGGTCTTCAGCCTGACAATCTTGATGTCAGGCTGAAGACCGCCGCACCTACCGCCCCGCCGACCCTGCTCAAATCTACGGTCAG
Source organism: filamentous cyanobacterium CCP3 (assembly GCA_003022385.1). Lineage (GTDB taxonomy): Bacteria > Cyanobacteriota > Cyanobacteriia > Phormidesmidales > Phormidesmidaceae > Nodosilinea. The sequence continues at coordinate 5,969 of PYGV01000238.1, forward strand.
CCCCACAGTTACTCCTCAAGTCGGCGTACCAGCCGCCGAGGGCCGGTCTCTGCTCAGCGTAGTTCCCCCAAGCCAGCCAGTCGATACGCCTCAGGCCCCTGGCCTCGACCTGCCTCCTACAGCTCTGGCTAGCCCACCTCAGGCCAAGTCGGCTGCTCCACCGGCAGAGTCTTTACCCCCAGATTTTTTGCCTGAGGAGCCGTTAGCCAGCAGCGTTGACGATCGCGACGAATTTATGGATTTGGGCAGCGGCCCAGCCGTCTCTATTGACCTGTCAGACATCATTGCCCAGACCGATGTAGAGCTTCAGCGGCTGGGCTGGGGCGTCAACCAGGGCCGCGAGTTTTTAGAAAAAACCTACGGTAAGCGATCGCGCCACGACCTCACCGACGATGAACTACTAGAGTTTTTGCTCTACCTTGAAACTCAGCCCGCCCCCGATGGCCCTTAGCCTTCCATTTCACGATCGCGCTGGCTGGGCCAAACAAAAGCCCCCCAATTTAGACCGGGGGGCAAGGGAGATCTAAACGGTGTCAGCGATGGGCTGCGGCTACATCACCGTCAGCGGGCGAGAGCCTACCGAAGTGCGATCGATCACCTGGTCAATCAGGCCATATTCCACCGCTTCGTGGGGGCTCATGAAGAAGTCGCGCTCGGTGTCTTCGGCAATTTTGTCGTAGGGCTGGCCGGTATTGTTCGCGATCGCCTCGTTGAGCTGCTTTTTCAGGTAGAGAATTTCCTTGGCCTGAATCTCAATATCAGTGGCCTGGCCCTGGGCCCCACCGAGGGGCTGGTGAATCATGATGCGGGAGTTGGGCAGGCTCATGCGCTTGCCTTTCTCACCCGCCGTGAGCAAAAAGGCCCCCATACTGGCCGCCAGACCCACGCAGATGGTGCACACCTGGGGCCGAATGTGGTTCATGGTGTCGTAGATGCCCAAGCCCGCCGACACCGACCCACCGGGGGAGTTGATGTACAGATAGATGTCTTTGTCGGGGTCTTCGGCTTCGAGAAAGAGCATCTGGGCTACGATCAGGTTGGCCGAGTCAGCGGTGACTTCCTGGCCCAGGAAGATAATACGCTCCCGCAAAAGCCGGGAATAAATGTCAAACGCGCGCTCGCCACGCCCGGATTGCTCAATAACGGTTGGGATCATCGTGATAAGCCACTTTGTACGGGTTTACCTGATTCTAGCGAGTTGTGTTCCCCAAAGGGGCAACCGCATGGAGGGATAGCCGAATCTAGCGCCTCTCAGATCCCAAAGACCGGGCTTCTGTGCCTGCGCTAGGGTTGATCGCCCCAGCCTAAAAGTAACCCGATCGCCAATACCCTCTGTGCTCTACGATCTACCGCATTAGACGGTCCCGCAGCTCTGGATATCGGGGAAACACCGTGTCCACACTGGCCAGTTGCGCCCCATAAGTTAGAGCTGTGGCAATGATCAGGCGATCAAAGGGGTCTTTGTGAATGGGGGATAGGGCAACCGCTCGACAGGATATTTCGGGAGTCAGAGGCAGCAGTGTAATGCCTGACGGTTCTAAAGCTTCCTCAATCCATTCAAGCGCAGCGCATGGCAGCTTGAGACGCCCTCATCGTTCGGAAAGGGCTATTTCAAAACAGGAAATTGCTGAGATGCTCACCTGGGCTGCGGTCTCAATTTCAGTTTGCCAGGCAGCAGGGAACTGGTCAAAATTCTGCTTGATAAACCAGAACCACGTATGGGTATCCAACACAATCACTTGAGACATTCCCAGTCTTCTTCTGGGACAATGGGGCTGACGATATCTCCCAAGACTTCGCCCTTGCCTGCAATAGAAGGCGAAGGGAAGCGGCGACGAGGTATAGATTTTTCCTCCAGCACGGTGACGAGGATGCGAGCCGAACTGATCTCGGGCTGGTCGGCCAGCCAGGTCAATTGGCCGTTCTCATAGATGGCTTCATAGCTTTTCAGCATGATGACATATCTCCAAGACACAGGAAGGAGCCTGCTTTGACGCTAGCACAGCCAATGCTGCACAACCACAGAACCCTGGGGTCTGCGCCCACGGGTGGCTCCACTACAATAAAAAGCAATCCCCCGTAGGGTGGGCATCGCCCACCACCCCACTATGG
>PYGV01000239.1 GCA_003022385.1 filamentous cyanobacterium CCP3
ATGAGGTTCGAGATGGAGATGTCTAGGCATCCCACAACCCTACACTATTCCGGAGGTATACAAGTCGGATTTAGTATAAGGTGTGGAGGTAATAACAGTGGAAAACCATGGCTCGACTTCAAGCCCACGAAGCTAACAGAATTTCTCTTGATCAGATTGAAGTACTAGTATGCCAATGTTCTGAGGCACTGGCTCAGGGGCAAGATGTAACCCCAATAATGGAAGAGGTTTTAGCCGTTTTAGGGCAGCAGCTACAGTGCGATCGCGTCTTTTTGTATGTCCGCAATCCCGCTGCTGACATTGGGCGAGTACCCTTCTGCTGGACAGCACGATCGTCTGTGCCCACCATCTACGATCCCGAGTGGAAGCCAGAACCCTCATCTTTGGCTGACGAGGATCCAATGTTTGCGGCTGCCCTCAGAGCTCAGCCCAGCATTTTTGTCGAGGATGTCGAAACAGCTGGTCCTGAGGTACTAAATCGAGAGTTTGAGCACAAAACCTTTGGCCACAGGGCATTAATTCACGCTCATCTGTGCTCCGAGCAAATGCTGTGGGGCGTTTTGCAGCCCTGCGTTTTTGATACTCCCCGAACCTGGAGCCAGCGCGATCGCCAGCTAATTGAGCAGGCCGTTGCCTGGCTTACGCCCGTTGCTATGACCTACGTCCGGGCTCATCACGATCGTTTACCGACTCTAGCGGCTCAAAGCTAGTTAACGCGGATTCCCTCAGGGGTATATACAGTTGACCTAGAAAACCGCATTTACCCCTGAGGTCGACTTAGACGACGGCCCGCGGCCCAGGCAACACCATCTGTCTCTGCGTCGGCGTCAGCGTGGCTAGACCTCGGTTGACGGCGCTGAGTACCGCCAGCAGCGAAGCCGTGACAATGCTGCCGTGAATGCCGACGCCGTGAATCGTACCCTCTAGCCAGTCGGCAGCAATTTCGATCAGCGCGATCGCATCGGCATCGCTACCGTGGCCGATCGCCCGCTCCTCATAGCTGTGCACGCGAATCTGGAGGTCGAGCGCATCCACAAACGCATCAATGGGGCCATTGCCTTGGCCCGCCCGAGTCAGCACGCGATCGCCACATTCCAGGGTTGTGGAAATGGTGGCCGGGCTGTCATCGTCGCGCCAGTGGTGAGTCATGTATTTTAGGGGTGCATTCGCCCGCAGATACTCCTGCTCAAACAACTCCCACAGCATCGGCGCGGTCATCTCCTTGCCGGTAGCATCCATCGCTTGCTGCACCACCTGGCTAAACTCAATTTGCAGGCGGCGGGGCAGGCTGAGGTTGTAGTCGCGCTCCAGCAAAAAGGCAATGCCGCCCTTTCCCGACTGGCTGTTGACCCGCACCACTGACTCGTAGGAGCGGCCCAAATCCGCCGGATCCAGCGGCAGGTAGGGCATATCCCACAGGTCGTCGGGGTTGCGGGCGGCAAAGCCCTTGCGAATCGCATCCTGGTGAGAACCCGAAAACGCCGTGAACACCAGGTCGCCCACATAGGGATGGCGAGGATGAATCGGCAGCTGGGTGCAGTCTTCGACCACGCGGGCCACCTCGTTGATGCGCGAAAAATCGAGGCCAGGGTGAATGCCCTGGGTGTAGAGATTCAGCGCCAGGGTGACGATATCGACATTGCCAGTGCGCTCGCCGTTGCCAAACAGGCAGCCCTCGACGCGATCGGCCCCGGCCATCTGGCCCAGCTCGGCGGCGGCGATCGCGCAGCCCCGGTCATTGTGGTTGTGCACGCTCAAGTCCACGCTGTCGCGGTAGGCCAGGTGGCGGTGCATCCACTCCACCTGGTCGGCAAACACGTTGGGGGTGGCGCTCTCCACCGTGGCGGGCAGGTTGATGATCGCTTTGCGATCGGGCGTCGGCTGCCACACGTTCAGTACCGCATTGCAGATATCGCGGGCAAACTCCAGCTCGGTTTGAGAGAAAACTTCTGGTGAATACTGGAAGCGCCACTGGGTTGCAGGCCGCTCCGCCGCCAGATCGCGAATTAGCGTTGCAGCATTGACTGCCAGCGCGATCGTCTCCTGGGGGTCGTGGCGAAACACCACCCGGCGAAACACAGGAGCGGTGGCGTTGTAGACATGCACGATCGCTCGCTTCGCCCCCGCCAGTGCTTCAAACGTGCGGCGAATCAAATCTTCCCGCGCCTGGGTCAGCACCTGAATTTCCACATCGTCAGGCACGCGGTTTTCTTCAATTAGCCTTCGCACAAAGTTAAAGTCTGTCTCTGAAGCCGAGGGAAACGCCACCTCGATTTCTTTAAAGCCGATGTCTACGAGTAGCTCAAACATGCGCAGCTTTTGCTCCACCGACATCGGCTCGATCAGCGCCTGGTTGCCGTCGCGCAGGTCGGTGCTGAGCCAGATGGGGGGCTGGGTGATGACCTGGCTGGGCCAGGTGCGATCGGGCAATGCGATCGGCGCAAAGGGGCGGTACTTTTCAGCGGGGTTGGTCAACATGGGGAAGATCTCACGTTTTAGATAGCAATACTGGGGTGGACGTTGAACCAAATTCAAGTTCAGAGGCGGAGTTTTGCCGGTGGAAAACTCCAGATCCCGATCTGGACTTGGTCTGGATATCGCCTAATTCTTGGACTGGCGGGCAGGGCCCACCCTACAGGGCCAAACAAGGTAGGGGGTGCGATCGCGGCAGAGCTTGACGCACCAGCGCTTGAATAACGCAGCAAACTCCTAAGCCATAGTCAAAGTCGGGAGCAACCTGTGACCCAAGGAATAAACCTATTCAGGGCATTTCGCCTTTGTTTTTAAAGAATTAGTTGCGCCCAAGGCGCAGCAGCAGTCCCAGCCCTAGTGGCAGGCTGAAGAGAGGAGCGAGGGATAGCTGCAAAGACAACATCAAATGGAGATGGCGCAAAATTGCACAGTATCAGTATCCTAACCGTGCCGCAAAACCGCGTCAAGGGGCGGTAGCGGGCGCAGTCGGCCAGCGTGGCTCTACCAACCGAACTTGGCTATCAAACCAACATCCCCCAGCCAACGACTACACTAGAAGCTTAGGCCTAAGAGGCATTGCCACTATGCAGCAACTCCAGCCCGACGCCTTAACCAAAATCGACTACCCCGACAGCGATGGGCAGCCCATGGCCGACAATACCAAGCAGTTTCGCTGGATCGTGGTGATTAAAGAAAATCTGGAGCTGCTGTTTGCCAACGACCCTGAGGTGTTTGTGGCCGGGGATTTACTCTGGTATCCGGTGGAAGGCGACAATACAATTCGCCAGGCGCCCGATGTGATGGTGATCATGGGGCGACCCAAGGGAGACCGGGGCTCCTACCGCCAGTGGGAGGAGGGCGGCGTTGCCCCCCAGGTGGTGTTTGAAATTTTGTCGCCGGGAAATCGCTTTGGCGAAATGCTGCGCAAGCTGGGCTTTTACGATCGCTACGGCGTCGAAGAATACTACCTCTACGACCCCGACAAGCTAGAGCTAACCGGGCTTCAGCGCGGGGAAGCCGATTTGCAAGTGATCGAAGAGATGAACGGGTGGATCAGCCCTCGATTGCAAATCCGCTTTCAAATGACTGACACTGGCCTCGAACTCTATCGCCCCGATGGACAGCGGTTTTTGACCTACACCGAGCTGGGTCAGTTGCTCGACCAAGAACGCCAGCGGGCCGATCAAGAACGAGAGCGAGCCGAGCAGGAACGCCAGCGGGCCGAGCAGGAACGCCAGCGGGCCGATCGCCTGGCTGCACAACTCCGAGCCGCGGGTTTGGAGCCTGACGATCTTGAGCCCTAGCTTTAACGTCAGGCCCTGATGTAGAAACGCCAGAATTGTGCTTTAACTGTCGAATCTGGGGGAGACAGCGGCGAGTTAGGGTGCCCAGGTGAGGTAATGCCGGGATGGAGCGCCCAGAATTGACCTTTTGATAGCGTACTTGCCCTGAATTAGTGACAATAGAAGGTAAGCCATTTGCGGCTTTCATGAGCTGCTCCTGTGCGGGGGAAACGCCACGCCCCTGACTATTCTTACCGGCTTTGAGCCCCCTGTGTCCACTGGTGCAGGGGGTTTTGTAGACGCTACTTTTTCCCTGCCCTTCCGTGCTCATCTATGACCGCTGAACCGAACTTCGTCCTCGATCTCACCCTGGCCCTGGGGTGCTCTGCCATTGGTGGCTATATTGCCCATCGCCTCAAACAGCCGGCGCTGCTGGGCTACCTGATTACCGGACTGATCATTGGACCCTTTGGGCTGGGGCTACAGACCGATGTAGAGCAAATTCAGGCGCTGGCGGAGGTGGGCATTGCCTTTTTGCTGTTTGCTCTGGGGGTCGAGTTTTCGCTGACCGAGCTGAAGCGGGTGAAGGATATTGCCCTTAAGGGCAGCCTGTTGCAAATTGGGCTCACTACGCTGCTGGTATGCTCGGTGTCGCTGCTCTCAGGCACGGCCAATTCACCGCTCCAGGGCATTTTTTTGGGGCTGGTGCTGTCGCTGTCGTCGACGGCGGTGGTGCTCAAGACCCTGACCGATCGCGGCGAAACCGCCACGGTACACGGTCAGGTGATGCTGGGCCTGCTGATCGCCCAAGACATTGCCCTGGGGCTAATGCTGGCGGTGCTACCCGTGCTCAACCAGCCCGATGCCCTAGGGCCAGCCCTGGCGATCGCGGCGCTCAAGTTTGGGCTGTTTCTGGCGGGGGCGATCGCCCTAGGGCGCTGGGTGGTGCCGCCGCTGATTCAGCACATTGCCGCCACCGAGAGCAGCGAGCTATTTTTGCTCACCGTGGTGGCTCTCTGCCTGGGCATTGCCTGGATCACCTCTAAACTAGGCCTCTCAATTGCCATGGGGGCTTTTGTCGCCGGGCTGATGATCTCTGAAATTGACTACGCCGACCAGGCCCTGGGCAAAATTTTGCCCCTGCGCGACACCTTTGCCTGCCTGTTTTTTGCCTCCATCGGCATGCTGATCGACCCCGATCTCATTCTCAACGACCTGGGCAGAATTCTGGAGCTGGTGGCGCTGATCATGGTGGGCAAAGCGCTGATTATTTTGCCCATTGTGCTGGGGTTTGGCTATTCGCTCAAAACGGCCGTCAAAGCCAGTTTTGGGCTCAACCAAATCGGCGAATTTTCCTTTGTGCTGGCGCTGATGGGGCTGGAGCTAGGGCTGATTACCGAGCAGCGCTACTCGCTGCTGCTGGGTACGATCGCCATTTCGCTCATGCTCACCCCCCTGTGGATTAACCTGGCCCCCAGGGTGTCTGACTGGCTGCACGCGCTGCCCGTGCTCAAAGACTACCTCAATCGGGCCGAGGAGCCCCAGCTGCTGTCGGTGCCCACCGACCTGCATGACCACGTGATTGTGGCGGGCTATGGCCGGGGGGGCGAGGTGCTGGTGAATGTGTTGCTCAGCCGCGGCTACCCGGTGCTGGTGATCGAAAACAGCGAAACGGCCATTCAGCGACTGCGCAATCGCCACGCTCCCCTGGTGCAAATTCCCTACGTCTATGGCGATGCCGACAGTGAACTGGTGCTCGAAAAAACCTGCCTAGAAACCGCCAAGGCTCTAGCCATTACCCTGCCCGACCCCACGACGACTCGTCTGCTCCTGCAGCGAGCCCTGGCCAAGGCCCCTGATTTGGATATCATCGCGCGATCGCACAACAACGAAGAAATCGACATCCTCACTCAGCTAGGGGCTAGAGAAGTGGTGCAGCCTGAGTTTGAGGCGGCGCTGGAACTGGGCTCGCACCTGCTCAACACCCTGGGCGAAAAGTCGCTCGAAATTCAGTCGGTGCTGGAGTGGATCCGTCAAGACCGCTACCGCAGCATTCGCCCGGTACACCAGGTGGGCAAGGGCTGACCCCGGTATCTAGCGGCTAGAAGGCTACTGCATGCGATCGATGGTGCGGTACTGAATCGCTTCGGCAATGTGGTGGGTTTGCAATTCCTTAGCGCCATACAGATCGGCGATGGTGCGGCCCACTTTGAGAATGCGATCGGTGGCGCGGGCCGACAGCCCTAGCTTGCGCACCGCTCCTTCTAGCAAGGTTTTGCTGGTATCGTCTAGCGGGCACCAGTGCTTGAGGTGGCGGCTCTGCATGTCGGCATTGCACTGCAGCCCTGGCTCGGCTTTGAAGCGATCGCGGGCCCGCTGACGGGCCGCCTGGACGCGATCGCGCACGGGCGCCGAGGCCTCCCCCGTTTGGTGCTGGGTCATCTCCTCCGGCTTGATGCGGCTGACCACCACCTGCAAATCAATCCGATCCATCAGGGGGCCAGAGAGGCGCGACCAGTAGTTTTCGCGGCTGCGGGGGCTACAGGTGCAGGGCTGCACCGAGTCGCCGTAGAAGCCGCAGGGGCAGGGGTTGGTGCTGGCAATCAGCGTAAACTGGGCCGGGAACACAACAGACTGCCGGGTGCGGGTAATGGTGACGTAGCCATCTTCGAGGGGCTGGCGCAGGTACTCCAGCACGTCGCGCTTGAATTCCGTCAGCTCATCGAGAAAAAGAATCCCTCGGTGAGCTAGCGAAATTTCTCCGGGCTTGGGGTAGCTGCCGCCCCCTACCAGAGATGGCCCCGAGGCCGAGTGGTGCGGGCTGCGAAAGGGGCGCGTATTCACCAGCGTGCCCTTCTCCTTCAGCAACCCCGCGACGGAGTGAATCTGCGTCACATCCAGGGCTTCTTCAAATTGCAGCGGCGGCAGAATGGAGGGGAGACGGCGGGCCAGCATCGTCTTTCCGCTGCCGGGAGGCCCTACGAAGATCAAATTATGCCCTCCCGCCGCCGCGATCTCCAGCGCCCGACGGGCCTGGGCCTGACCTTTGACATCGCGCAGATCTAGCGCGTTAGGGGCCGCATTCATTGCCAGCGTGGTATCGACGGCCACGGGGGTATGGCCAGCGGGATGGTTGAGAAAGTCGGCCACCTCTGACAGGTGGCTAAAGCTGTAGACCGTGAGACCCGGCACCACTGCCGCCTCGCGCCCGTTGTCGGCAGGCACCACCAGGCCGCGAATGCCGAGTTTTTGCGCCGCAGCGGCGATCGGCAATACCCCGGCCACCGCCCGCAGGCTGCCGTCTAACGAGACTTCGCCCAAAAACAGCAGGTCGTTGAGGGCGTCGGTATTCACCTGCTCGGCGGCGGCGAGAATGCCCACGCTAATCGGCAAGTCAAAAATGGGACCTTCTTTGCGCAGGTCGGCGGGAGTGAGGTTGATCACCACTTTACGCATGGGGAAGGCAAACCCGGCATTCTTTAGCGCCGCCTTGACCCGCTCGCGAGACTCCTGCACGGCGGTATCGGGCAGACCCACGATCACCACACCGGGTAGCCCGCCCGAAATATCGACCTCGACCCCCACCTTGAGGGCATCAATGCCTACCAGCGCCGCGCTCCAAACCCTTGCCAGCATGTTGTGTTTTCCCCTGAGATGGCCCTGATACCAAGATTTAGGGTGCCCAGGGGAAAGGGCGCGATCGGTAAGGGCGAATTTTTTACGATGAATGGCTGACGTGGTGGCGTGGCACACAAGTTGTTGGCCTTTGCCCTCAGCCCCCTCCGGCGGGAGAGGGAAACTGAGCAGCCCTATGGGCTGGGCCAGGTTAGGGGCGATCGCACCCTACGATCGCATCCCTCGCCTGCGGGTCATCACGGCGACGTATTCGCCGCTGCGCCCGGTGGGGATGGGGTCTGACCAGGCCACTCTGTCGCTGTAGCCCAGCGCCACCAGTTGGCCAATGGCATCGGTTATAGCGCCATAGTCGCCCAGCAGAATGTGCCGCAGGGTCTCTTGACGGTAGGCGGGCAGACTGAACGGTACGGGGGACTCATCCCCCGAGGTGGGTTCTAAAAACATACGGGTCTCCGTTTTCGCTAAAGAAAACGGGGAACTATCCAGATCCCTCTTTTTCTCTGGGCCGTGAAGCCCAGAGATGTGGTGAAGCAAGAGACGGAACTACAATGATTCCAGTCAGTGCGACACGAAGTCGCACGTTTTGAGTGAAGTTGAATCGTTCAACTTCCCAACCAGTGTCCAGGTTGGTCCCCAAT
>PYGV01000037.1 GCA_003022385.1 filamentous cyanobacterium CCP3
CGCGACTCATGTTTCTGCCGCCTTATTCGCCGGACTTCTCGCCCATTGAACCGTTTTGGTCAAAGGTCAAGACCATCTTAGATTCAGTTGGCGCACGGACTTATCAAGCCCTAAAAGAAGCGATTGAATCTGCTTATTCTCAAGTCACTTTAAAAGATATTCGCAGCTGGTTCACAAATGACTGTTACTGTACCTCATCCGAATGAGAACCGCTATAAAGTCTAATTGCACCTGTTAAGTTGACAGGATAACTTTGCCAGTTTTAGCGAGCTCTCGTCTAACAGAAATGAGAAGATCGGATGCTTGAATAAGGCAATCGCCTCGCTTGAGTGCCTCCAGGCAAGAATATTGGACAATATTCAGAATATCGGCTCCCGTTAGCTCGTAACGGTCGGCTAACTCCGCAAGATGAATGGCATCGTCTAAAACGACTTGCGCTGGAAAGGCCAATTGCCATAGGCGTAAGCGCTCCTTGCGATCGGGAGCAGGAAAATAGATGATTGTTTGAAACCGACGCATGAAGGCTTCGTCTATATTGCTTTTTAGGTTAGAGGCCAAAATAACCAATCCATTATAGCTTTCCACCCTTTGCAATAGATAGCTTACTTCCTGGTTGGCATACTTATCATGGGCGTCTCGAACATTGGTGCGTTTGCCAAATAAGGCATCAGCTTCATCAAAAAAGAGAATCCAGCCCTTGCTCTCTGCCTTGGCAAAAAGATTGGCAAGATTTTTCTCGGTTTCGCCAATGAATTTGGAAACTACCATTGACAGATCAACTCTGTAGACATCTCTGCCGGTATATTTGCCGATCAAACTGGCAGTGAGAGTCTTCCCCGTGCCGGGGGGGCCATAAAAAAGAGCGCGATAGCCGGGTTTAAGCTTACGCTTCATACCCCACTCTTGAAGCAGCGTCGGACTATGAATTAACCAGGTTTCAAGGTCACGAATTTGCTCTAAGGCCTGAGAATTTAAGACCAAGTCATCCCAGACCATATCGGTGGCAATGCGCTGAGCCGGAAATTGAGTACTAAAGTGCGGAGGCAGGGTGCGCCCCTGCAGAAATAGGTCCACATAGTCTTGGGCCATGGTCAGCCGTCCGCTCATGGGCGGTTCGCCCAATTCGGGGTGATGCACCTGCAAAATCTGCTTTTGAGCAAAGAGATGCTCGGGACTGAGCAGTTTTTGCAGTCGCAGGCGATCGCTCAAATTATCTCCAGCCAAAATAAATAGCATGGTTTCCCCAGACGGCAAAAAGCCTCGGTAGGCCTTGCCTCGCCAGCCACCAATTTGTGGGTAGTCTCCGGGCTCAGGCAGTTTTGCCGTAATGGCCTGGTCAAAAAAATTGGGCTGTAGGTGGGGGGCCAGCGCGATCAAGAGCGTCAGCTGCTCTTCAAGATTGAGCTGGTGAGATTTAATGAAGCGTGTCAACACTGATTCTGGCAGCAGCCAGTCTGTTGGCGGTAGAGGCCGTGTCTCAAGGACAGGGCGAGGATTGCCAAAATACAAAGCCATCCGCCATTGAATTACCGCCTCGAGATACTGGAGCATTCGCTCAAGGGCTAAGACCTCGACCATACTAGCTATCGCTGCGGGACAAAAGAGGAAGAATCACTGAGAACGCTATAAGAACTAGAGTTTAGACATATATCAATAGTTACCATAAGCGCGACCAGAGCTGTGTCCAAATGGCACAGTTAGTTTTGGCGAGAATACGAAATAACAGATAAGACCATAGCTCAGTCCGCTCTGAACAGCCAGCTCTAGCCCAGCAACTGATAATAAATCAAGTCATGAAGCACTAGCACTACTACATAACTGAATATCAGCCCATTACAGATAGTAAACTTGTTAATTTTTGTATTCTTTCGTTTCAAGTAGAATAAGTTGCCTGGAAAAAGTCTTGGGTATGTGGTTTTGTTAGGCAGAAGACAAATAAATCTTGCTACCCATGCCATCCTTGCTGATGGTTCACCCCTGTAGAGTCTCTCGCTATTACGGCGGCATTTGAGTCGACTTCACGGCAGTAGTATTTTTCCTGCACGGTTTTTAAGCAATTTTTAATTGTGCTTGCTTTGGGTTTTGCCTGAACTGCTGTTGCATTTAAGGTAGCAGTTCTCTATTGTTGGAAACAGCTCAGGTATGATTGCTGATGCGCTAAAGCTGATTCAGGTTTCTTTGCAAAATTACATCAAAGACGTTGAAGATTCCCAGGAGTCTAGCCAGGATATTGTCGTTTTGGACAATGTTGCTATGGCTGAGCAGCTGGGAGGAAATCGTGACGATCTAAATGAACGAGTTATCATAACTCTGTTCAATATTGAGGAAGAAGCGACACTCAAAAATACTCCCCACTACCGGATTGAAAATGGCCGCACGGTGTACCAAAATCCGCCGGTTAGCTTAAATTTGTACGTGCTGTTTTCAGTTCTGCACTATAGCCACTATGAAACTGCTCTGCGGCGGTTAGCCAGGGTGATTGAGTTTTTTCAATGGAAAAAAGAGCTTTCGATCCTGGTGTCATCGAGACCTGGGGGGGAACTGCAAGAGATTCGGGTATTGCCCGATCTCTATACGCTTACCTTTGACCAGCTCAACCATTTGTGGGGGTCACTGGGCGGCAAACAAGTTCCCTTTGTGATGTACCGCACCCGACTGGTGCAGTTGGATGCGCAGAAGCGTCAGGCGGAAGCACACCCCATCAAGGAGCGTGTGCTGGAGTAAGGCAATGGTCAGGGTGTAGTTGGTATGCAAATTTTATTCGAGCCTGTTTTTTACCTACAGCTATGGCACGACTACTATCTTAAGGAGCCACGGAAGTCAGGGGAATTGCCCGTGCAAGATGACCTTTCGCAGGTGGTGACGTTGGTGCCAACCCATGAGTGCCAAGCCAGCTTGCGCAGGCTGCGGTGGGTGGTGCGTTCTCAACTCTCCGGGTTGGTGGTTTTGGCTCACGTCGAGTCATCACCCCAGTATGGGTCACCAGGAGGCGATGACTCAGAGGGCTCACCCCTAAGCCTGCGGCCTGTTGTGCCCGTTGAGCCCGATGAGCGGTTGACCTTTTGGATGATCGTGCGCGATCGCACCTTTGCCAACTACACCAACCTGCCCCTGACCGCCCCGCGCGATCGCCTCTACTACTTCTCTAATCTGTCAGGCAACGTGGCCCAGCAGCAGCTGCACCTCAGCCGCCCCCTCAGCCGCTATACCGCTGGACAAAGCTATCCCCTGGGGCACCTGGTCACCTACCCGACCCAAGATGCCACCCTGGAATCGATGCAGCACCAGCCCGCCGCCGCCCGCCGCCCAAAGTTAACAGCCACCGCCAACGGCACTGCCCCGGCCCAGTGGCAGGTGCTGCCCAGCGCTCAGTATGTCTCTGCCAACGACCTGCTGCCCCGGCAGGGGCGATCGCGCCTTGAGACGCTATCTGGCCTCACCCCTGGGCAATTGGTTCAGTTTTCTTTGACCGATCTAAACGGTCAAACCACCTTCAGACGGCAGGTGGAGGTTCCTCCTGACCAGCCGGTGGACACAGAGTTTTCGGTAACGCTCAACTTTACCGATCAGCAGCCTGGCTACTATCGGCTCTGGCTCAATGAAGAACTACGGGATGAGTTTGTGCTGATTGACCCCATGAGTGGGCAAAACGCCTTTGCCCTGATTGAGATCTCCCTGCACCCCGATGCCGTAGCCCCTCCTTTTCAACTGCTGAGTTCCGCTGGAGTGCTGAGCCCCAAAACCTATCGCCTGCGATTCAAAAACCGGGCCACCTACTGGCGCTACCACTGCGATCGCCCCCACGGATTTACCGCTACCAGTTTGCCCCCCAACCTCAAATTAATTGATGAGAAAACTTACGCCTCCCAACACCCCATTGGCCTCCGCCGACAGCCTCAATCGCTCTTTAGAGACGGTAACGACAGGCCCTTACCAGCCCCCAGCCCCGCCATGATTCAACCGACCATCGACACCGATCGCACCGTGACCGCCATCTATTCCGACATCTATCTGTAAGCGAGAACAACCATGGCCAGCACCTATAAAACCCCCGGCGTCTACATTGAGGAAATCTCCAAATTCCCCCCCTCAGTTGCCCAAGTCGAAACCGCCATTCCAGCTTTTATTGGCTATACCCAAAAGGCGATCGTGAACGGCATCGATCAGTACGTTCCAACTCCTGCTAATCCTCTAAGTCCGATTGTTAAACGCATCACCTCCATGCTCGAATATGAGCAATCTTTTGGTGAGGCTGAACCCGAAACAGAAATCGTGGTAACGGTGAAGGTTGAGGCAGGCGGCACAGTCAACGTTACCGCTGAAAATCCAGAGCCGTCAAGGCACAATATGTTCTACTCTTTGCAGGCTTATTTCGCTAATGGCGGAGGGCCTTGCTATATCGTCTCTGTGGGCAAAACAGGCCCGTCTACACCCGCTTCCATAAACGAAGGTCGGCTAGTCAAAGGAGTATCTGCGATTGAAAAAGAAGACGAAATTACTCTCATCGTGGTTCCAGAAAGCCTGGCCATGAGCATAGGTGACTCTAAGGGAGTCTATGAGGAAGCTCTAAAGCAATGCGCGGAATTACAAGATCGATTTGTAGTGATGGATGTAGATCTCGAATTTGAAGATCTTACGATTGAACAGTCCGCAGAGCGCTTCAGAAGCAATGGAATTGGCATTAACAACTTGAAATACGGCGCGGCCTATGGACCATGCCTAAATACTATCTTTGACTATGCTTATAAAGAAGAAGAAGTGACGTTTGATCTGCCTCCCTTCAAAACAGTGGATGGCAAACAAGTGCTCGATCCACAGGGTACGGCGGTGCCCAAAACTCTAAAGACTATCAACCCATCTGATGAGCACGGTAAAAACTCTGGGTATGGGCAACTCTATCCCTTAATCAAAAGCGCGATTGGAGCAATTCCTGTGGTGTTGCCGCCTTCTCCGCTGGTTGTAGGGGTATACGCGATGGTGGACAACACCCGTGGAGTCTGGAAAGCCCCGGCTAATGTCAGCCTGAGTTCAGTTGTCGGACCAACGATTAGAATCAGCAGCGACGAGCAGGAAGGACTCAATGTCCATACGACTGGCAAATCCATTAATGCCATTCGATCGTTTGTTGGCAAGGGCACGCTAATTTGGGGGGCGCGCACGCTGGCGGGCAATGACAACGAGTGGCGCTATGTGCCGGTGCGGCGGTTCTTTAATATGGCCGAAGAGTCGATCAAAAAGGCCACCGAAGGGTTTGTCTTTGAGCCAAACGATTCTAATACCTGGACAAAAGTGCGATCGATGATTGAGAACTTTTTGCTCCTCCAGTGGCGGGCGGGCGCGCTCCAGGGGGCGAAGCCAGAGCAGTCTTTTTATGTCAAAATTGGTCTCAACGAAACAATGACGGCTCTCGATATTCTTGAAGGCCGCATGATTGTAGAAATCGGCATGGCGGTAGTACGTCCGGCTGAATTCATCATCCTCAAGTTCTCCCATAAGATGGCAGAAAGTTGATGACCCAAGCCCATTTCAAGGGCTTAATTTGTGCTCAATTTATTTTCAGTTGATTCAACAGTAGACTTCCCTTAACTCACTGACAACACCATGGCTGACTATCCCTTACCCAAGTTTCATTTCAACGTAACCGCTGGTGATCTCGCGGGAGGATTCACCGAAGTATCTGGTCTGGACATGGAAACAGAACCAATTGAATACCGCGAGGGCAATATGGCCCAACATAGTAAGCTCAAGATGCCTGGCATGCAAAAATTTAGCAATATTACCCTGAAGCGAGGCACCTTCAAAGGCATCAATAAATTTTACGACTGGTGGAAAAGTGCAACCAATGAGGCCGATCACACCAAGTATCAGCGCAATATGACGATTACCCTACTCAATGAAAGCGCTCAGGTCGTCGTAACCTGGAATGTTACGAATGCCTTTCCAATTAAAGTACAAGGAACCGATCTCAAAGCCGATGGCAACGAGATTGCCATTGAAACCATCGAAATTGTTCACGAGGGCCTGACGGTTGCAAATGGATAGGATGTCTTTCTGGGTACTACCGTAGTTCATGAAAAATACCTATCCCTCTGTTGGCTTTTCCTTCAACGTAGAGTTTCTGGGGGGCACTCTACAATCAGCAAAAATTGGTTTCCAGAGTGTTACGGGTTTGTCTGTAGAAATGCAGTTGGAATCCTTGAAAGAAGGAGGTGAAAATCGATTTGAGTATAATCTACCAACACGAAAAAAATATAGCCCTCTGGTCTTAAAAAGAGGGCTGACTCAGAATACGAAGATCATCAAATGGTGTTCTGAAACAATGCTTAATTTTGATATTCAGCCTGTGAATTTGCAAATCACGCTACTAAACGCCAGCCAAAAACCGTTGATGATTTGGGACGTAATCAATGCATGGCCAAAGAAATGGTCCGTTTCAGACTTTGATGCAGAGAAATCGGCGATCGCGATCGAAACCCTAGAACTTAACTATCAATACTTTGAGCCCAAGCCTGTGTAAGGAAAGCCAATGCCGTTAGAAATCAGAGAGCTAGTCATTAGAACGACGGTAACCAGTGACTCCACTCAGTTAGGAGGAGATTCAGACAGTGAAGATGGAGCGGTAGCGAATGAGTCTGCCATTATTGCAGCCTGTGTTGACCAAGTGCTAGCTATTCTCCATGCTCGCAAAGAACGTTGAGTACCGTATGTAGAGCCAAATCATGGGTGAACTTGCCAAGGTTGAAATTCGCGCCTTCAAAGACAAAACCTTTCGCAATGAGTTAGGAAAGTTTGAGCTGCCGATTAACCCAGAGCAGTTTTCCCAGTCGTTTAGGGTGGCCTATGACCAAAAACAGTCGGCTGGGGCCGATGGAAATGACCCTGAGTTTAAGGCGATGAAGCCCGAAGAACTGGTGCTTAACTTCACTATTGATGGCACGGGTGTTGTCCCCATCAAGGGGAAAGCTGGGGCTTTCCATAAAGACGTAACTGAACAAGTAGAACAGTTTCTAAAATTGGCCTACGTCATGAATGGGGAGACCCACAGACCCAACTTTTTGAGATTGCTGTGGGGCAAGGTTTCGTTTGGCGATCAAAACAGCTTCGACTGCATTTTAAAGGATCTAAACATAGACTATACGCTATTTTCTGCGAACGGAAAACCGTTGCGAGCCAAGCTCAAAGCCACGTTTATTAGCTATATCGAGGCTGCTCGCCGAGTACGGGAGGAAGGTAAGCAGTCTCCAGATGTCACCCATATGCGCATGGTTGAGGCCAGCAGCACTTTGCCGCTGATGACCGAGCAAATCTATGGCGATCAGACGTATTACTTGCAGGTGGCAAAGGCAAATGGGCTGGTGAATTTTCGCAAGCTCAAGACAAGCAAGACGTTGCGCTTTCCACCAATCTAAAAGATAACGCTGTAGGCAGCATTAAACCTAATTATATTGGCACGTTTAAGCTATGCCCAATCGAACTATTCCCCGCACCTCAATCTACGATATTGCCACTTTTGAGCTGCTGTCCAATGGCAAAAATATTACTTATGCCTATACAGTTTTATCGTTATCAGTCAATCGAGAGATCAATCGGATTCCTACGGCTCAGATTGTACTGAGTGATGGATCGGCGGCTGATGAGAATTTCGCCGCCAGCGAAGGGGAAGATTTGATTCCAGGTAGGGAACTGGAGATCGCTCTAGGCTATGACGGCAACGATAAGACGGTCTTTAAGGGCGTTATTGTCAAACACAGCATTAAAGTTGGCCCCAACGGCGACTCGCTGCTAATTATTGACTGTCGAGACAGGGCGGTGGGGATGACGGTTGGTCGTCATAGCCGCTATTTCAGAGATGTAAAAGACAGTGAAGCGATCGCAACCATTCTCAAAGACTACGGCCAGCTTACTCCTAAGGTAGAGGCTACCGACGTTAAATATCGCGAAATCGTGCAGTACTACGCCACCGACTGGGATTTTGTGCTGTCGCGGGCCGAAATGAATGGGCAAATCGTGCTGGTGGACGACGGCATCGTCCAGGTCAAAGCGCCCACCACCAGCGGCAGCCCGCCAGTGACGCTCACCTATGGTGCCAACATTCTAGAGCTTGAGGCCGAGATGGATGCCCGGCACCAGTTTGCTGGGGTCAACGTGACCGCCTGGGACTATGCCGCTCAGCAACTGCTCAAAACCAGCGGCAAAGAACCCAGCGTTAACAAACAGGGCAACCTGACCAGTACCGCCCTGTCCAGGGTAGTGGGGGCTGAAAAGCTGGACCTGCGCCACGGTGGCCCCATTGCAATAGCTGAATTACAAGCTTGGGCCGATGCCCAACTGCTGAAGAGTCGGCTGAGCAAAATTCGGGGCCGCATTAAAATCCAGGGCTACCAGGATGCCAGAGTTGATGGACTGATCAAATTGGAGGGCATGGGGAGCCGGTTCAACGGCCTAGCGTATGTTTCTGGTATTCACCACGAGATGATTGGGGGCTCCTGGCGGACTCACCTGCAAATTGGCCTTGACCCCCAGTGGTTTTACAAAGAAGAGGATGTCAACGAGCGGCCCGCCTCTGGGTTATTGCCGGGAGTCAATGGTCTGCAAATTGGGGTGGCCGTCAAGCTAGAGGATGACCCCACCAAAGAGCATCGGGTGCTGGTCAAATCGCCCATTATCGATGAAAGCACCGCTGATGGAGTTTGGGCTAGGGTCGCCACGATGGATGCGGGCAATAACCGTGGGTCGTTTTTTCGCCCCGAAATTGGCGATGAGGTGGTGCTGGGGTTTATCAACGATGACCCCCGGCATCCGGTGATTTTGGGGATGTTGAACAGCAGCAAACTGCCCGCCCCGTTGGTGGTGAAAGACACCAACCACGAGAAAGGGTTTGTGACCCGCTCGGGTATGCGGGTCTGGTTTGAAGACGAGAAAAAAGTTATGACTCTGGATACGCCGGGCAAAAACCAGGTGGTCATCTCCGACGACGAAAAGAGCATCACCCTCACCGATCAGCACAAAAACACGGTCACCCTCGACAGCAGCGGCATCAGCCTCAAAAGCCCGAAAGATATTGTGCTAAAGGCCACCGGCAAAATTACGCTCAAGGCTACCCAGGACGCCAGCGTGGAGGGGCTCAATGTCAGCGTGAAAGCCAATTCCCAGTTCAAGGCCCAGGGCAATGCGGGGGCGGAGGTTTCGACCGCTGCGATCGCCGTGCTGAAAGGTTCACTGGTGCAAATTAACTAGCTACTAAGAGGCCACAAACCATGGGAAAACCCGCCGCTCGCCTGACCGACATGCACACCTGCCCCATGCAGACACCGGGGCTGCCGCCGATTCCCCACGTGGGCGGCCCCATTCTGGGACCCTGCGTGCCTACGGTGCTAATTCGCAGTCTTCCTGCCGCTGTCGTGGGGGATAGCTGCACCTGCGTCGGCCCCCCGGACAGCATTGTAATGGGCTCAACAACCGTGCTGATTGGTGGTAAGCCTGCCGCCCGCGTGGGCGATACTACGGCCCACGGCGGCTCGATTGTGCTGGGCGAGTTCACTGTGCTGATTGGTGGATAAGGGAGGTCGCTATGGTCAATCGGAGTGAGGCCTATTTGGGCACAGGATGGGGGTTTCCGCCCACCTTTGACCGTGCCGCTCGCCAGGTGAAGCTGGTGAGCAGCCAGGATGACATCTACGAGAGTCTCCAGATTCTGCTGACCACTAGCCTCGGGGAACGGGTGATGCAACCCACCTACGGCTGCAACCTGACCGAGCTGTTGTTTGAACCCCTCAGCCCTAGCGTGGTCAGCCATGTCAAAGAGCTGATTCGCACCGCAATTCTCTATCACGAGCCCCGCATTCGCCTTGAAGCGCTGGATCTCTCGCTGAATCAGCCGCTGGAGGGCGTCGTCGACATCCAGATCGATTTCACCATCCTCAGTACCAACTCGCGGTTTAGCTATGTTTATCCCTTCTATCTCAACGAAGGGGCAGGGTTAGCAGGATGAATAGCGTCGGCAAAAATCCACTGATTCGCGATGGGGTAACGCAACAGCAGCGGCAGACCACTGCTCTGTCGCCAGATTTTGCGCGGATAGATGAACGTGATTTAGCGGATTTTTTGGTGTTTGTTTACCACCTAAGTAAGCAGGTAACCTACTACAACCTGAATAACGAGTCTAATGATGAAAATTGGCAGGCCTTTTTCGATCGCAGCCCAGTCATACAGCTGGCGCTGATCAGCAAAACTCGACCAGAAGCTATTCAGCAGCAGTATGAGCTGGCCCGCCGCCGCTATTTGGCCCAGTGGGCCATCACCCCCGCCGCTGCCTCAGTTTCTCGTTCCCAGCGGTTGGGCAAGCTGGGCGACGTGTTGGCCGTCTGCGCCGACATTCTGAACAACCTGGTGACCTGGTCCCAACAGCTCGCCGACGATACCTCGCTAAAGCCCATGATCAGGGCTAGCACAGTCACTAACTTGAAGATGCCTGTGGAGCAGTTGGTGCGGCTGGAGAAGGGCTTGCCGACTCCCTCGGCAAAACGCCTGGAGATCTATCGGCAACTGGCTGCGAGCTTTCATCTCACTCAGCCAGATCTTTTTTCTGACGAAGACCGCAGCCTCGACCTGCGGCAGCTTACCACTAACCGCACCGAGGCTCAATTTGTTCTCGACGGTCTATTTCAGCCGCTGTTTCAAACCTACTTGCAAATTATTCAGCAGGCTCCGGCGGCCTTGGAGCAGAGCCTGCCCGGCGATCACAACCTAGCTCCCCACCTGTCGCTGCTGATCGCCTTTTGGCAGGTGTTGCAGCCCGCCCGCGACGACCTCAACCGTATGGCCCAGCGGCACCTCGACTTTTTCTACCGCGAGGTGCTGCGCCTGGCCGAAAAGCCCGCTCAGCCCGATCGCACCCACGTGATTTTTGAGCTGGCCAAGTTTCAGGACAACCATATCCTCAAGCGTCAGATCGCCTTAAGTGCGGGCACCGATGCCACAGGGGCCGATCTGGTCTATAGCCTCACCGATGATCTGGTGGTCAATACCGCCCAGGTAGTAGAGGTGAAGGGTCTCTTTCGCCAAGCGCCGAACCCTGAGGCAGAGCCGCCAGTGAGATGGGGGTTGCACGAGTCGGCGGTGGCCGATTCTGCCGATGGGCGGGGGGGCACGTTTCCCCAGGACAAGGCGGTGCGTGCCTGGCTGCCCTTTGGGGACCGGAGTCGTCCGCCAGCAACCCTAGGGTTCGCGATCGCATCGCCCCTGCTGCTGCTCCAGGAGGGCGATCGCACCGTTACCCTGGCCCTCACCCTGAGCTTTCCGACTGAGCCGCAAACCCCCGAAAAAGAGCTATCTGAACATCTGCGCCATCAACTTGTGATCGATTTCAGCGGTGAAGCCGATTGGATACCTGTAACTCTCCCGAAGGAGGCGATCGAGGTTGTTCGAGTCGGTGCCGACAACAATGCTGCCCCTGTCCTGTATGTGCTCACAATTGTCGCCAACCTGCCGCCCGGTCGCGACCCGGTGCTGCCCTACCACGCAGAGCTGCCGGGGGGCTCCCTGCGCACAGCCCATCCGGTAATGCGCCTGGTGCTTCACCATCAATATGCTGACCATGCGCCAGCCAATGCCAGCTCTGCCGCGCCGGATCGGGTGGCCTACCACCTGCTGCAACAGGCTACGCTGCGGGGGCTGACCCTGACAACTGAGGTCAAGGGTGTGCGCAACCTGCTGCTGCAAAGCGATCTGGGGCCGTTAGAAACCACCCAGTCCTTTCAACCCTTTGGCCCCCAACCCAAGACGGGCAATAGTTTCTACATCGGCAGCCAGGAAATTTTTCAAAAGCCCCTGACTCACCTGCGGCTGAGCTTTGACCTGGAGACTGACCCGCCGCCAATCAAGGAGAATAAGCCCGACTGGGTGCAGACCTATGCGGGCTATCGGGATTTTAGCGATGGGGCTCCCGCCTTTGAACCGGGCAGGCTGGCGGTGCAGGGTTTGCGCGATCGCCAGTGGCAGCCGCCGATAACAGCGGTAAAACGTAACCTGTTCTCCCTCGTGCCCCGGTCGGCGGAGATGGTAACTGGGGGAACCACGGAGACAGCAAATACAGCGCCCGAGCCGGGCTATGCGATCGATCTCAGCAGTCAGCTGGCTGCCCTCCAACTCGATGAGTTTGCCACCAGTCCACTCAATTTAAACCCGCCAGAACCCTGGACTCACCAGAGCAAGTCGGGCTTTCTGCGGGTACAGCTGGTGGGGGACGACTTTTTGCACAGTGAATACCCCACGGTGCTAGCCCGCCAGGTGTTAGCTACAGCTACCCATCAAATTGTTGACCCTGAGATAGCTGACGCGGCTAAAGACAACAGGGCCGTAATTGGGGCCTACTACTACCTGGCCGATGCCCATCCGGCGATCGCGTTATCACGGTCCTCTACATCGACAGCCCTGGCTGATTCAGGCCAAGCTGTTGTATCAGATTCTCAAGCAGAGGATTCATTACTCGACAGCAGCAAGCGTTTAACGGGAGGTGGCACCTTTGTTGCCCTGTCTGAGACAGTCGCCGCTACCGAAATCCCGGTAATGCCGAAGGAACCCTATACCCCGGTAATCACCGCTCTGCAAATCGACTACACGGCTGAGCTCAAAGCGTCAGAGACCGCTAACCCCGACTACTGCCAGCTGTTTCACCTGCATCCGTTTGAGGGGCTAGCGGCTCTACCCCAAACCCTAGTGAGTGACTCGCCAGTACCCCTGCTGCCCCGCTTTGACCACGAAGGGGAGCTGCTGATTGGTCTGCGAGATGTGCAGCCCGCAACCGCGATCGCCCTGCTAGTTCAGGTGGCCGAAGAAACCGCCGACACCGACACCGACCGCACCCCAATCACCTGGCACTACCTGATCGACAACACCTGGCAGCCGCTAGAAAAGCACCTGGTGCTTCAAGACACCTCCAACGGGTTAATTCATCCCGGCATTGTCAAGCTGGCGATTCCGCCTGACATCAGCAATGCCCACACCACTATTCTCAACCCGGCCCTGCACTGGATCAAAGCTACCGTGCAGGCGCGCAGCCGTGCCATTGGCTCGATCGTCAGTCTGCATACCCAGGCCGCCGAGGTTGTCTTCACTGAAAATGGCAACGATCCTCACCATCTCGATACCCCCTTACCGGCCAAGACCATCGCCGATCTGGCGGTGCCCGAGCCCGAAATTCGGCAGATTTTGCAGCCCTACCCCTCCTTTGGGGGGCAGCGGCAGGAACCGCCCGCCCGCTTCTACACCCGCATCAGCGAACACCTGCGCCACAAGGGCCGCGCCGTCACCATTTTTGACTATGAGCACCTGGTGCTGGAGCAGTTTCCGTCGATTCACAAGGTGCGCTGCATCAACCACAGCCATGCTCACGATAAGCATCTGCATGAAATTGCCCCCGGCCACATTACCCTGGCGGTGATTCCCCAAATGACTCACGAGCGCACATTCAACGACTTGCAGCCCAAGGCCAACATCAACCTGCTGCACGACATTGAGAAATACCTCAAATCGATCAGCTCGCCCTGGGCCAGCATTCGGGTGATTAACCCTGAGTATGACAAGCTGCGGGTGGCCTTTCAGGTGCAGTTTCGCGATCCGTTTCAGGCCGATTTTGCGGTGTATCGACGACAGCTCGAACGCGACATAATTGGCTTTCTCTCGCCCTGGACGGTAAATGAAAACGCAGAAATTCACTTTGGTGGCGAAATGCATTTGTCGGCTGTGCTCGACTTTGTTGAAAAACGCCCCTATGTCGATTATTTAGTGAATTTCAGGCTGTTTCTGAACGAAGAGACCGAGCCTGTAACAAAGGCAACGGCTAAAAAAGCCCACTCAATCTTGGTGTCGGTATCGCCTAACGAGGACGTGCAGAGACGCCACCAAATTGAGCCCATTCCCGAGGGCTTAGCCACCAGTGCTAAACCAACTGCTGTTGGGTTTGGGGCGCAACCGCTGGGGCGATTACAGGTGAGCGATCGCCCTGGCTAGCGAGCAGATATATACCCAGAAGTCAGGCCAGAAGTCAGGTCAGAAGTCAAGGTGAATCTTGAGGTTTGTAACAGTAGTAGAGGGGGATGCAGTCTATGGCAATTAGCGATCGCAATACGCTCAAACGTCGCTTCACAGACGGCAAGTATTTATCACAGCAAGACTTTGCCACCCTGATTGAATCCACTGTCAACAGGCGCACTGATCAGTTTTACGGCAATTGGGAAAAGGGCCGCGCCTACCGCGAGAAAGATGTCGTCATCCATGAGAAACAACTTTGGATCAGGCGAGGCGGAGACTGTATTTGCTCTGAGCAAGAACCCAATCAGGATCCTACTCACTGGGAGGTTTTTCCTGACGATGGTGACTGGACCATCTATAGCGATCGCCAAGTGATGTGGGCTGAGGTCTTTGACCGAGTCGGCGTTGGTGTGGGTGGTGATAGCGCTCCTAAAGAACCCCAGGCCCGTTTAGACGTGCGCAAGCAGCGAGAAGACGCTCAACAGTCTCTTGCTACCGAGACTGATCCACCATCGACCCTTCTCAAGGCTGCACCAGGGCGCTGGCTGGTCTTTCCCCAGGGCTCGACCCAAACCCAAACTACCCTGATTCACTACAGCGATGCGATTAAAGCCGTCCAACCCGATCAGGAGCAGCAGAAACCCACCAATATTCCTTTGAGTTCCATCAGCTACCTGATCAACGGTCTTTCGACACAGTCAGCTACCTGGTGCACTGATGCTAGTAATGGATTTAGGTTTTGCCAGGGCATTACCCAGGCTCAGGAAGACAAGGTATTGCCCCTCCGTCCAGAAGATGGGGAAGCGATGCTGGTGGTGCAGCCACGATCGATCCCCCCCTTACCCCCTAGTCGTGGGACAGAAACCTCATCCACCCACCGCCACCTGGGCAGCCTAGGCCTCAATACCGCTGCGCCTCAGGCGGTGGTCGATCTGAGCGATCCGGCGCGGGGCAGCCTGCTATTTTTGCCCAACTCTGCCGCTTCGCCCACGCTGTATTTACTCGGTCCTGACAACGTGGCCGATGTACCCTACATGTCGCTGGGGGTCACCGCTCAGGAGACCTCACTGATTAGCAACGCGACTGGGGGATTTGGCTTCTACCGGGGTGAAAACTATACGGCAGAACCGCCTTTACCAGCGCCTTCACCAGATACCGTGTTGCTGAAGGTACGGCAGGGAGAGCAGTCTTCTCGGCCCCAGGTGGGAATTGGTACCGACGCCCCAGCTGCCCGTCTAGATATTGATGACCAGAATGTTCAGGTCCAAGTTCAAATCTTGCCCGAAGACGCCAAAGGAGAGGCAAACCCAGCGATTTCGCTTTACCAAAAGTTTGGAGAAACCTCAACAGCTGAGCTGACTGCCGCGATCGCCACCAGGGCCGAGGCCACCGTCTCAGGCTGGCAGACCAGCGCCGAGCGCGGCTTTGTGTTTCAGCAGATGAGTCCTGCAACAGGGCAATTCACAGCATGTCAGGAAGAGGCCGAACCCCCTGGCGAGTCTAACCTGCTGCAAGGGCGCACTCATCTTGCCATTCGAGAACAGGGATTTGTCGGCATTGGGACTGACAACCCCCATGCTCAGCTGGAGATTATCGGCGACGGCGGCAAGGGCCAGTTCCTCTTCCATGTCGAGACGCAGCCGCAGCCAAGATTTAGCATCTGCACACCAAACCTGGCTGATTCGACTCAGACCTTTGCGCTGGCTACCCAAATAGCCCAGGCGGTGTTGAGCACCGATACGGTGGGTGGATTTCAGTTCATGGCTCCCAGTATCCCCTCGCTCTATGGCGAAGCCGACGCTGATGATTTAGACAATGGCCGACAGCTGGTAACTATTTCCCCTGAAGGCCGCGGTCGCATGGGCATTGGCCGCCCCCCCCGCGACTACGCACTGGATGTGCAGGGGACGGTGCAGGCGCGGGCGGTCTATGCCGACACCAACGCCGACCAGGTGCGCGAGGTCAAGCCCCTGTTTTCGACCCTGTGGAAGTTGCAGAACCTGTCCCCAGTTACCTTTGAGTGGAATGCCGATGTCGCCCCAGGGGAAACTGGTGTGCCTGAGGCGGCAACCAGCCCGCCGTCCGAACGCTCTGCCGACATGTCTAACGAGGCCGGGGCCGAACCCGACCCGTGGTTAGACCCCGAAACCCTTCCGCACCAAGCAGAGCCAGAAGCGGCAGAGGCGAACGCAGCCCCCAGCCCTGACCAGCAAATTGGGTTGTTGGCCCATCAGGTGGCAGAGCACTTTCCCCAGGTGGTCAAGACCGCCAGCGACGGCAGCCAGTCGGTGGCCTACCCCAGCCTGGTGCCGGTGCTGGTGCAGGCAATCAACGAGCTCAACCACAAGCACCACAAAGACGTGCGCCAGCTCGAAACCCAGATCGAGCAGCAGGCCAACCGCATTGCCCTGCTGGCGATTGTGATTGGAGCCTGGGCTGCGATCGCGTTCTTGAAGCTACTGTTCTAGCTCTCCCTCACTTCCCCCTGCCCTGCCCTCCATATCGCCCCGTCCCCATCTATGCTTGAGTTTCAAACCATTTCCAAGCAGCATCCGGCCTTTCCGGAGTACCTCGACTTCGAGCGCTTGCGGGCGATCGGCATCGACCACCTGCAGCGCATGTCGGGGCAGGTGTGGAGCGATTACAACCTGCACGACCCCGGCGTCACGATTTTGGAGGTGCTGTGCTATGCCATTACCGACCTGGGCTACCGCAACAACCTGGATATCAAAGACCTGCTCACCCAACCCCCCGGTACTGACCCACACGGCGACAACAACTTTTTTACCCCTGACCAGATTCTCACCTGCAACCCGGTGACGGCTATCGATGTGCGCAAGCGCCTGCTCGATATCGAGGGGGTGCGCAACGCCTGGGTCGAGCCCTATCGCGGCTACCGCATGGAGCCGTGGTCAGACGGTCATGGGTGGACTGCCAAACTCGTACTCTCACCCCCACCACCGGCGACTGACGCTCCTGCCGAAGAACAGCCCCCTCATTTCGAGGTCAAAGGACTCTACACCGTTTGCCTAGACCTGGACACAGCGCAACAGCGGGATGCCTGCGGGCAGGTTTACGATGATGACAGCTCGATTCTCGATCGGGTCTACGCAGTGTTGGGCAGCTATCGCAACCTGTGCGAAGACATCCACGACGTGATTGTGCTGGGGGAAGAGGCGATCGGGCTGCGGGCCAATCTGGACTTAGAGGCGACAGCCAATGCCGAAGATGTGCTGGTAGAGGCCTACCTGCGGGTGCAAACTTTTTTGGCCCCCCACGTCAAGTTCTACACGTTGCAGGACATGCTGGCTCGGGGCAAAGACCCGACCGAAATTTTCGCCGGGCGACCCTCGGCCCTCGGGTGGCACGATCGCAACGCTCCCCGAGAATCGGCACATTCTCACCATGCTGCCCCCAGCCACGGTTTTATCGACACCCAGGAACTCGAGGCGCTGACGCTGCCGAAGCAGCTTCACACCTCCGACCTCTACGCCGTGCTGCTGGGTATTCCGGGGGTGCGCAACGTTACGAACCTCAGCATTCGCAGCTATATCAACGGCGTAGCACGATCGCAGGAGGAACCCTGGTGGCTGAATCTGACCCCGAACTACCGCCCGGTGCTGGGCATAGGCCAATCGCAGCTCTTGCTGTACCAGGGCGGGGTGCAGGTGGCAGTCGATCGCGATCGCGCCCAGCGCCGCTACGCCCAGCAAAAGCTAACCCATCTCAAAGCCCACCGCAGCGATGCCGAGTTAGACCTGAGCGTGCCCCAGGGCATTCACTACCCAGAGCTGGCTGAGCACTATTCAATTCACCACGATTTTCCGCTTACCTACGGCATCAGTGAGGATGGACTACCTGCGACGGCAACAGCAGAGCGCAAAGCCCAGGCTAAGCAGCTCCAGGGCTATCTAGTCTTTTTTGACCAAATACTCGCTAATTATTTGATGCAGCTGGCTCAGGTGCGCGAGCTATTTACCTGGAACAGTTCTCGTCGGAGTTCAGCCGCCAGCGCAGAGACCGGGTCGCTCGATCCAGGCAGTATCCACACCTACTTTCCCCAGGGGCTAAATTTTCCGGGGATAGAGCACATCCTAAAGGCCGCCAAAACGCCTCAGGGTAAGGACACTCCGGAGTGGAAACAGGTCTTAACTGACCTGGCTGAAGATCGAGACACAGCCCTAGATCGGCGCAACCGCTTTCTCGACCACATGCTGGCCCGGTTTGCCGAGTCGTTTACCGACTACGTGCTGATCAACTACCGCCAGAGCCAGAGGGAAGACAGCCTTGAACGGCAGAATGCCACAGACCGGATGGACGCCAAAATCATAGCCGACAAGGCTCGGTTTTTGGACGACTATCCGGCGCTGAGCCGCGATCGCTTTCGAGCGATCAACTATCGACTGTGCAACCACCCCTCAGCTTGGGATAATCTTCAGGTCTCGGGCTTTGAGGAGCGGATCGGCCACCTGCTGGGCATGCACGATGTCCGGCAGCGATCGCTGGTTCACTACCAGGTGGTGGACCAACCCAGCGACTTTGTCGTGCGCCTGGGCTGGGGGGGCAACGATCGCGATCGTCCCTTGATCTGCCGCCAAACCTATCCCACCCTGGCCGCCGCCCAGGAGGGGCTCGACACCCTGCTAGAGGCCATACTTCAGCCCGCTCGGTTTCAACCGCTGGTTTACACCAACCCCTACCACAGCCTGGAGGTGGTCGATACCGACGGCAGCAGTCTGGTGCTTTACGACCACGCTTACCCCACTGAGGGCGCTCGAAATCGGGCGATCGAACCACTGGTGCAGCGCATCAACAGGGCAACGGTGCAGCAGGTCTTGACTCAACTAGACCAACAGAGGAGAGCCAGGGAGTTTGACCTCACCTCTCTGGCCGCCCCCTTGCAAAGTGATCTGAAAAGACTTAGGCGGATCCTGCTGCCGGACCAGGAGGATCAACCGCTGGAGGACTCCCTAGAGCAACTGTTGGGATTAGTGCTGAGGATGAGTGAAACAGAGCAATGGGCGATTTGGGTCGCTACCCAGCGCGATGCTCCCTGGCAGGAATGGTTGAACCTGCTCCAGGAACTGGCTCAGTCGAGCTGGCCGACGGGCATGCTGGAGCACAGCCTAACGGATGGGGAGTGGGGCTTTATCCTCAAGCTGGACCCCGTTCATCAACCCCAGCTGCGCTTTGTCAGTGCCCAGCGCTATGCCGAAGAGGAAAAGGCCAGCAGGGCCGCAGAGCGGGCGCTGGTGCAGATGCAAGACAAGCGGTTTTACCATCCCATCAGCCTGCGGTCTCAGGATGTGGAGACGGGGGTGACCGTAGACGGCAAGCTGACCACTTATGGTTTTGCGATCGCCGACGCCTCGGGCCAAGTTTTAGCCAGTCTGGACGATACCCTCGGCTCTAAAACCGCCGCCGAACGGGATGCCACCATGCTGGCCCTGCACAGCAGCCAGAGCACCCTGCAGTTCGATCGGGTTCAGGATGACGGTACGGATGAAATAGTCTCTAAATACAAATACCGCTTCGACGTAATCGTTGACTCTGACAATACCCAACAAGTTCTACCAATCAGCAGCGTCAGTACATTTGCAAATCAGCCTGAAGCCTGGGCAGCGGTACAAATCCTGACCGAGTCCCTACACTGCTACGGGTGCTACAGCATTAACGACCTGGGCAGCGACAGTTACCAATTAGCGATTACCGATAGGAGCGGTGCCGACTTAGCCAGAAGTGCATCGATATCCCTGGCTGGCAACGATGTCGAGAACCTGCGGTTTAAAGCTTTTCGCTGGATCAACTCCCTCTCGCCCTTCATTGTGTCCACCCAAGATTTGCTGCCCGATAGCATTGGGGGGCAGGACAATGAGTATCGCTTTCAAATTTATGATCGCTCCGGCAACATTTGCCTGGAGGGAGTTCAGTGGTTTGAAACGGATGAGGAGGCTAGAGATCGCTGCTACCGCGACGTGATTGGCACGCTTTGGGACGATAGGGCGATCGCCCGTACCCAGGTCAACGGTCGCTATAGCTTCGCCATCGAGCCACACGACGTTGAGCAGGGCGCGAGGAGCGAAACGTCCTCTTATCTAGCTTTTCATCCCCACACTTATGCCTCAGAGGCTGAGCGTGAGCGGGCCATTCAGCGTCTCAAAACCCTGGTACGAACGGCCCATCTAAACGCCAGGATTCAGCAAACTGTCCCTGGCTGTAGGGGGCAGGTAAACATTGACAAAACGATTCAGCTCCAGACGACTCAGCACTTTGCCTACAGTCTGGCCCACTTGGAGGTGCGCCCTCGCCCAGACAGCGCCACTGATAATACTGCAGGAGTTGATCCAAGCACCCTTTCCAACCGAGCATTTTCTCCGTTTGATCACGGGTGGGATGGCTCCCACTGGAATGAGATTTTGGATTCCTTGGGCCGCTTTCAAACTCAAGATAGTGATGCCCAAACCCACGGGCATCTGGCGCTAACGGTTGAGTTTTTTCAGCAGAGCCCTCTCAATCCAGGTGGATTTCGATTCTTTCTAACGCCAGAACCTTCGGAAGCGGCCAACCTGCGCTGGCGCTTTAGTAGCACTCGTGCCTACGCTTCCCAAAGGGATGCCGAAGTCGAGGGCAACAGAGCCCGCCAACTTCTGCCGCTACAGGCTGCCAAACTTCGCCAAGCCGCAATTCAGCAGCAGCACGACCTGCAACTGGCGGACGTGATTGAGCTTCAGCGCAGGCTTGAGCCCCCGTTTCCTACACCATCGCTCTGGCTGCTCCAGCAGGAGCGGTTGCGTACGGTCAACTATGCCCTGGTGCTGCTCGATGCTGAGACAGTCAAAAAGGCTAAACGCAGCGCATCCAGCTACGGCGATACCCTGGTGCGCATGGCCGAGATCGACGACACCTATCGGCGCATCGATCCTCACCCCTCTGCGTTAGAAGCACCTAGAGAACACTCTGAAACCGAACGCCGTACCGCAGCCTACGGTTGGTCGCTGCTGGGGTCAGAAGACCACCGCGCGATCGCAGTTCATCCCCCGTGCTACGCCACCGCCACCGATCGCAATACCTCTATTCAGCGGGTGCAAACCTATGTTGACGACGAAGGGCTGCACGCACTTGAGCACATTTTGCTGCGATCGCCCTCCTCAGACCCCTCGCCAGAACCGGAGTCCCCTGGGAACCCGTTCCCCACGTTGCCCATTCACTTCCCCGCCGATTATGGCCTGAAAGTTCCAGACGACTCTCTGCGTCACCCCCTCGACCCCTACTCCTTCTGGCTGACCGTGGTACTGCCTGCCTGGCCCCTGCGGTTCCAGGACAGGGCCTTTCGCCAGTTTGTGGAGCGCACCCTGCGGCTGGAGGCCCCTGCCCATATCGCCCTCAAAGTAGCCTGGCTAGACCTGTACCAAATGAGCGCCTTTGAAGCAGCCTACCGACAATGGCTGGAGCAAAAAGCGGTGGTGGCCTGTGGGAGCGGGGACTGCGGCTACCGCAAAGCGTTAGCGCAACTGGTCCACGTGCTGTCTCGACTGCGGGGCGTGTATCCGCCCGCCCACCTGGCCGATTCCCACAGCCCCGAATTTACCCAAGACCCGGTCGTTCTCAACCAAACTCCCCTAGGCAGTAACTATGAGTGAGGCTATGGCGTTCTCCTCCGACAGCAACCAGGGCTATCCAGTCTTTATGCCCGACCAGGTCTTGACCAGCGAAGATCTGAATGGGCTGGTGACCTACTTCGAACAGCAGTTGATGCTCAACCGTCGCCATCTGCTGGGGACAGGCATTGTTCGAGGGATAGCCGTCACACAGGATAGTCAAGCTATCCAGCTGACGGCTGGGGTGGGGTTGACAGCAGCAGGGCACCTGATTGAGTTGTGGCGCAGAGTCAAAGATGATCAAATCTCTAGGGCCAGAGAGTTTAAAAGTGCCAAGCTGCTGCACTCCAAAGACTCCAGCAAAATCTACGAGCTGTTTGAGCAAGAGCCGCTCTTAGCAGCGGGGGAAGCCCAGTCTCCTGCCGCAATCTCAACGATTG
Organism: filamentous cyanobacterium CCP3; assembly: GCA_003022385.1. Classification (GTDB taxonomy): domain Bacteria; phylum Cyanobacteriota; class Cyanobacteriia; order Phormidesmidales; family Phormidesmidaceae; genus Nodosilinea. The sequence goes on from PYGV01000037.1 coordinate 22,070, forward strand.
AGTCACTGTCTGATTACGTGCTGGTGGTAGTGCGCGAGCAGCAAGAGACCCCGCGGGCCGCAAATTTGCTCAGCTACAACGCCATGGGCAAAGATCGGCGATTTGTGCTGCGGTTTTTTCTGGTGCATCACGGTTGGGTCATGCCTTCCCGTGAGGACGCTACCTTACCTAACCCCAGCATCGTTAAGCGCTCAATCCTCTACCGACCGGGCTACCAACCGGGAAATGAGGAACAACCCGACAAGGTGAGTTTGGGAGCAATCACGACCGTTGGAGAATTGCAAGCAGGCTATCAATTGATCTTAGAACGGGGACTGGCCTCGCTGAAGGAAGCCGTTGCGAGCCTTTTCGAGGTGGTGAAAACCCTGCCGGATCTGGGGCATCTGGGTGAGCCTGTCCTCACTCTTGATGAGCTGAAAGTACCATCCGATGAACACGCCAATCATCGCCAGTATTTCTATGACTACTTAGTTCAAATTGAGGCAGCTTACACAGAACTGGCTGAGGCTGTGGAGGAGGTCAGGCAGATCAACCCACCCTCGATGGCTCCTCCCCAGTTAGAGGCAGAGGCTTTGTTGGTTTTGCAGGGAGCTAACCAAACGCTGGGAGGGCAGGAAGTCAGCTATCTGTTGCTCGGTAGACTGGGGCAAGCTACGACTCAAGGCGTTGATTCCGTCGCCGATCGCGATCGCTACCGTCACCGCTTCACGGCTGCCGCCATAGACCGACGGCCTGACCAGCAGCGGCGACACCACATGAAGTTTTTGATTGACCGGCTGCGGAAATTGTGCGACCCCACAGCCTTTACGATGCCGCCCGACCCCGAGATTCGGGTGACGCCCAGCGGCGATCGCAGAGCTCCCCTGGGCGATCGCGCTATTCCTTACTACCTGAACTACGCTGAGGTCTACGACCTCTGGAACTACAAGGCCCACCGCCAAAAGACTAGCCATCTGCATCCGGCCTATTTTGCCCCCGATACCAAGGCAGACTCAGCTACCGCGTCTGCCCCTGTAGCCGGAACGCAGGAAGCCGTTGCCCAGGGCACCTCAGATACTAAGGATGTTAAGTCTGATACTAAGGCCACGCCTGCTCCCGTAGTCAGACCGAAGGGAGAATCCCTGATCTATGCCTCCGCAGGGGATAGCGGCTACCGCATTGAGGGCCATCTGGGGAAATCCTGCGGCATGGTGCTAGAGGCCCTTGAACAGTACCGGCAGGATTACAATCTCGCCTTTGAGGTGGTGTGCCTCAGATTGGAAGGCTCTCCCCCCCAGGCACCTGCCACCCCGGGGGAGGAAACCCAAACGTCGGACGACGAGGCGATAAAAGGCACACCACCGCCCAAGCCACCCGCTCAACACCATGATTTTGCCCAGTTTGCCCGGCGTTACCCCGGCATGGAGCCCTTGAGCGGGGTGACCAGGGGAGGCACATTCATTCTGGTGTACGTCGAAACCGAGCCAGGGCATGACGAAATTGTGGCCGACTTTGCCCTGCCGGGGGCGATCGCGGCAGAGGATTTAGAGGCCCCGCCAACCTGTCGAATTCGTCTCCCAGATGTAGATCGCCAGGACTTTAGCGAAGCCGACAGCCAATCGTACCCGATTCAGCTCAGCCCTGATTTTGGCACCGCTAGCGGGCCTGGGGTGGTGGGGCTGCCTCAGGGATACGGGTTTCAGCCCAGTCAGCTTCGAGGGCAGGTTGCCGATGAGCAGGCCGTTGTCATCACCGGGCGGTGGGGGCGCCACAGCCAACGGGTGATTGTCAACGTTCATGCTCTCCCCAACCCGCAGTTTCGCTTTATGGGACTTGAGAGCGGCCCCGACGCCGAGGGCAACTACAAGACTGTTACCTTACCGCCAGTTGGTGAGCCGATTAAGCTAGAACCTGTGACCTCGGGCGGCGAGTTTACCTGTGCCCTACGCGAAAGTTCCACACCGGATCGGAACCATTTGATTCAGGAGTTTCCGCCAGCCTTTATTGCTAAAGAGGCACAGGCGGAAGAAACCTACATCATCACGCATAAGCTCACAGCCGATTGGGGCGCTCCCCCTACCGATGTTTACAGCTCCATCTACGTCTATATCAGTCCCCCAACCCAGACCCATGCGTCTGGGGATGCTGCTACATCAAAACCGTCTGAGTCCACTGACCAGGGCGATCGCCCCGTAGAGAACTTAGACCCACCGCCACCCCCAGAGGATCCAATACCCAAACCAGAGGAGGATGACGGGCCTAAATCCATATCCAGAGAGCCTGGGCCACCGCAGAGAATACCCCCACGGGAAGGATCGCCTGGTTCTGGAGGAGTCCGACCGCTGCTCCCACGCCCGAGACCTGATAGGCCCCGGTGGCCGTGGCCCCGGCGGTTCATGGCGTCACCGCTGGCATTCACTCAGTCGAACCAGGGACTCAATCAGCCGATCGCCAGTCACGATTCCCAGGTCAGCATCAATGGACTGGAGGCCAATTCTCAATGGCCAACCGACGCTACTCTGAGGCCCGAGGAATTGCAGCCTCAAGCCTTCTCGATTATCGATGAGCAGACTCGCGGGTCTCAGCCCAGCGCCTTTTTCTCTGTGGGCGGGGCGATCGCCCCCAACGCTCTGACTGACCAGACCTCGGCTTTCCTTGCGGGTTTAATCGGCTCAACGGCGACTGGAGGTTCTGAAAACCAGAGATCACAGGAGCACCAAACCAATGCGGCTAGTGAGTTGATGCCCCAACATCTCATTCAGCAGATGCCCCCATCTGAACCGCCACCGTTGCCAAAACCGCCCCAGGTCGGATTTTGGCAACGGTGGCGGCAGAGTATGAGCCGCCACTACTAGCCCTATCCCCATCGTTTTCAACTGAGTATGACCAGCCCTCAAGACCACATCATTGGACGCATTGCCCTAGAGGTTCACATGGGGCAATCCACTGAGGCGTGGGAGTTGCAAAACGAGCTGAGTCAGCTGCTTCAGGAGCAGGCGATGGCGGCGATCGCCCAGCTGTTTGACCAGTGGACCCAGCCCAACCAGATAGTGCGCATCGATCGGCTAGAGCTGGAGCTGCCGCCGCTGGACCCGCAGCATTTAGATGAGTTTGTGCCCCGACTGCTGACCGCCCTGGAATCGGCTCTGGGCGAGGCTCCCCAGGCCGCGATCGCCGCTCAGCGCCCGCAGTTCTCCCCCATGGCCCCGACCGAGCCGCCCGATCGCCCGGCGATGAGCACCCAGACCCGGCTTGAGGCCGACTGGGAAAGCCTGCTGTACTTCCTGGACTATGGCCGTCTGCCCTGGTGGCAGCCCCCAGCCCCGCTCTCGACCTGGCTTACCCGATGGGAAACCGTTATCCATAGCGAGACGACCTGGCGAGAGCCACTGCAGCGGTTGCTGGTGAGCCAGCCAGTCGCTCGACAGCGCCTGGTCGATCAGCTGCCCGAGCCCTTGCGCCAGGATATATTGCTACAGCTGCAGCCCGCCTGGAGCAATTGGCCTGATTTTTTGCGGGTAGCCCGTCAGCTGATGGCCGCCCAGGGGCTTGCTACCACAACAAGGCACTATCTCGAAAAGCAGGCCTGGCTGCTGCTGCTGGGCGAGCTACAGCCCGGTGCTGCGGCTAGTGAACCCTGGCTAACCCAGGCATGGCTACAGGCCTGGCTCGGCGGGGTGCTGGCGGCAATGGAGCAGCCCACTCCACCAAGTATGGAGACTGCCGAGGAGTCAGGCCCCTTGCCGTTGACAGCAGCCCAGCGGCTGCGGGGGTGGCTTGGCGATCGCGCTGTGCCCAACCAAACGCTATGGCTGGCGGCGATAGATGCCCTGGCCCCTGGTGTTGTCCCATCCTCCGAAGTTGTGCCAGGGGCCGATGGGGCAAGCGATCGCATCACCAGCGCAGGCTCGGCAACCACCCCAGACGCCCCTGCGCCATCCGTCGAGCCCTCACCCGGTGCTCCGGCAGAAACCGATCAGGCGGTCGCTGGGGCGACCGATCCCAGCCAGGTTCAGACTCAAGGGCGGCCAGCGGGTTCTGAGGGGGTGGCGCGATCGCCCGACCATACCCCTCAGCCGCCTGACGCTGAACCCCACAGCCCAGATGCGCTTGACGCCGCTGCATCCCTCACCGCCCAGCAGACAGACCCATCTCCCATCGCTGCGGCTGCAACGACTGGGTCTGCTGCTGAGGGCGATCGCGAGCCGACTGAGGGGCCGATTGCCGCAGCCTCTGCCCCAGGCCCAATGCCTGATGCGGCTGAAAATGCGGGGCGATCGCGCGACGGCATCTCCCACTTCCCCGACGACCAGCGCTCCCTCGCCCCTCTCAACACTTCCCCATCGGCTCAGCCGACCCCACCGCGATCGCAAACCAGCCCACCACCACCTGCCGCCGCCTCAGCTACCGACTCCCCTGGTAGCTCGCTTCCAGAACCAGCCCCCGACACCCCGCCCACCACCTTAACTAGGGATGAGGTAGATCCCTCAGGCATGCCTGTAGCTGCAACCACCCCGGCACCGACTGACCGGGACGCTCCAGCGATTGCCAGGCCAGCTGATGAACCTGCACTGTTCGACAATATGGCGGCCCCTTCCATTGTTTCTGCTACTGAGGCCGAGCGGGGGCAGGCTGACCCCATTGCCCCTGGCGCTGCTTCAGAACCCACGCCAGACACCACTGCCGCTCCCATTGCCCCTGGTATCGCTGCTTCAGAACCCGCGTCAGATCTTATTTCCGCCCCCCCTACCGACAGTTGGGCCGATCCCCCAGCTATCCCCACGAATGAGTCCGAGCTAG
>PYGV01000240.1 GCA_003022385.1 filamentous cyanobacterium CCP3
TCCCTGAGCGGAGTTGAAGGGAGCGGAGTCGTTTGTCCTGTGGAGAGGCTTCGCCAACGCGATAGCGTTTCCCGGCGGGAGAAAGGGGGTGGAGTTTGGTGGGGTAACTGATCCAGATCCGGTAACATGCGAGAATAAGCCTTAACAAACCCAATTCGAGTCCAGAGGCGGAGTTTTGCCGGTGGGAAAACTCTAAGTCCTTCGCTTGACTTGACACATATGGCAATCTTAGATTAGGACCTTTGGCATGGCCGAGATTCAATTTTCCCGTGGTATCGCAGAACCCGTCATTCCCGATGTGCGCCTGACTCGCGCCAAGGATGGCTCGGACGGTACGGCTACCTTTTACTTTGACCACCCCCAGGCGCTCTCCCAGCAGGAAGGGGTTGAAATTACCGGCATGTACCTGGTCGACGAAGAGGGCGAATTGACCAGCCGTGATGTCAACGGCAAGTTTGTCAACGGCGAACCGGCGGGCATTGAGGCCACCTACGTGATGAAGAGCGAGGCCGAGTGGGATCGCTTTATGCGGTTTATGAACCGCTACGCTGAGCAAAACGGTCTGGGCTTTACCAAGAGCTAATCTCTGAGCCATGGCCCATTCCCAGGCCCACCCCCAGACAGCGTTGCGGCCCGTGGGCTGCGCCGTGATCACGGTGAGCGATACCCGCACCGTTGAAACCGATCGCAGCGGGCAGATTATTCAAACCCTGCTGGTTGAGGCGGGCCACCGGGTGCACGACTACCGCATTGTGCCCGACGAGCCCGATCGCATTGGCCCCCTGTGTCAAACCCTGGCCCAGGGGCCTGAGGTAGAGGGCATCATTTTGACGGGCGGTACGGGCATTGCCCCGCGCGACACCACCTACGATGCGATCGCCGCCCTGCTGGAGAAAACCCTGCCCGGCTTTGGCGAAATCTTTCGGCAGCTCAGCTTTCAGGAAATTGGCTCGCGGGCGATCGCGTCTCGCGCTGTGGCCGGGGTCTACCAATCGACGCTGATATTTTCGCTGCCGGGGTCGAGCAACGCCGTCACCCTGGCTATGAAGGCGCTGATTTTGCCCGAGCTGTCCCACCTGGTCAGCCAAATACAGGGCTGAGCGAACCGCGCCTGAGTTGGGGATGGGTGAAAAATGGGTGTCCATCTGAATCAATCCACCCTCTGTTCCTCGTAATTTCGGTCTTCGCAGTACAGTCTTTTACTATGGCCTCAGCTGTTTCATCCCAGTGGGCGCGCCTGCTCAAAAACCAGGGCACCTGGGTGGGGTCGTTTACCCAGATGTCTCCGGCGGGAGACATTCAGCAGGATATGCCCTCGGAGGTGGCGCTGACGCCTCTGAACGAGGGCAACACCATGCGCCAGACCATTCGCAAACGCCCTGCCAACCAACCGCCCAGCGAAACGGTGCTGGAGTACAGCTCCCTGGGGCGGGGGGTGCTGTTTTGCGAAACCGGGGCATTTTCGCAAGGCTCGATTCAGCGCAGTCCGGTGAGCGAGTTTGGGGCCGAGCTGGGGTTAATTCACGCTACCGAACGGCTGCGCGTCGCCCTGATTTTTCCCAAGCAGCCCAGCTTAGGCAGCCTGACGCTGATTCGAGAGCATCTGGCAGCTACTGACCCAATGCCCCGCCCCGAGCTGTCTGTCGATCAACTCCTGGGCACCTGGGCTGGGGAAGCAGAAACGGTGTTCCCCGACCTGCAGCCGCCGCAGACGATGGCAACCCGGCTAGAGATTCGGCAGGCGGGGGTAGGAACGGTAAGCCAAACCCTGACGTTTGGCCAAAGCCCGGCAATTCAGTCCCAGGGGCAGGTTGGCGGCTCTACCCTGCGGTTTGATCAGGGCAGCCAGCCGGTCACCGTGCTCTGCCTGCCGGGGGGAGCCTCGACCAGCTTTCCGACCGAGATTCAGCCGGGGCAGCCGTTCTTTTTAGAATTAGGCTGGTTGATTAGCCCCACCCTGCGGCAGCGGCTGATTCGCACCTACAGCGCCCAGGGCACCTGGGTCAGCCTGACTCTGGTGATCGAGCGCAAGCTATAGAGAAGGTGGGGAGGGTGAGGGGTGGAGAAGAGAAAGAATTCAAAGTTCAAAATTCAAAGTTCAAGGTTTCTCCTGCGGAGGTAATGGGCCTAGGCAACGCCAATGCGCAGACAAAATTTTGAACTCTCAATTTTACATTTTGCATTTCCTCATCCCCTCATCCCCTCACCCCCTCATCACCCGGTGGCCAATATCGCCGCGATAGTACATGTTCTCAAAGCAGATTTTGCCAACTGCTTCGTAGGCGTTGGCGATCGCCGCCTCAAAGGTGTCGCCCAGCCCCGTTACCCCCAGCACGCGCCCGCCATCGGCCACGATGCTGTCGCCCTGGCGGCGGGTCCCGGCGTGGAACACCAGCGCTCCGGTGGCGGCGGCTTCTTCAAAGCCGAAGATCTCCATGCCCTTGGGGTAGCTGCCGGGGTAGCCCTCGGCAGCCACTACCACGCAGGCGGCGGCTCCCGGCTTCCAGCGCAGTTCTAGGGCATCGAGCCGTCCTTCGATACAGGCCAAAATCACCTCGTCCAGGGGCGTTTCGAGCAGGGGCAGCACCGCCTGGGTCTCAGGGTCGCCAAAGCGGCAGTTAAACTCCACAACTTTGGGATCGCCTTCGGGGGTAATCATCAGCCCGGCGTAGAGCACGCCGCGATAGTCAATGCCCCGGCGGCGCAGGGTGGCGATCGCAGGCTCTAGCACTTCGCTCTGCACCCGCGCCAGAATCTCCGGCGTCACTACTGGCGTGGGCGCGTAGGCCCCCATGCCGCCGGTATTGGGGCCTGTGTCGCCCTCGCCGATCGCTTTGTGGTCCTGGGCGGGCACCAGGGGGCGAATAGTCTGCCCGTCGGTCACGGCCAGCACCGAAGCCTCCTGCCCGGTCATACATTCTTCGATGACCACCTGACGGCCCGCGTCGCCAAACCGACCGCTAAAGGCATCGCTGACTGCCTGGGTCGCTTCGTCTAAGGTTTGGGCTACGGTGACGCCTTTGCCCGCCGCCAGTCCATCGGCCTTCACCACGATGGGCGCACCTTCCTGCTTCAGGTAGGCCAGAGCTGCTGCTTCGTCCGTAAAAACCTCTGCTCTAGCGGTGGGAATACCAGCCTCAACCATCAGCGCCTTGGCCCAGGCTTTGCTGGCTTCAATCTGGGCCCCGGCCTGGATGGGGCCAAATACCTTGAGCCCCTGCTTTTGCAGATAGTCTGTAATGCCGTCTGCCAGGGGCTGCTCAGGGCCAACCACGACCAGCTCCAGGTTGTTGACCAGGGCAAAGCGAGCAATGCCCTCAAAGGCATCGGGGCTCATGGCCAGGTTGCGGCAGTGGGGAAGGGTGGCAGTGCCGCCGTTGCCGGGCACGCAGACCACCTCTGTGATGCGGGGCGATTGCAGCAGCGACCAGGCCAGGGTATGTTCACGGCCACCGTTGCCGACTACAAGAGCTTTCACAGGCAGTTTTCCAAAAAATGCGCCCTTTATTTTCCCACGTTGCCAGCTAAAACCCACAGCCAAATTGCCGAAGTTTGTAAAGGCTACATTTTGGCTGCCGCTGCCCGTCACTAAAGGGTGAATATGCGACCTAGCCAGTGGACGTTTGCGGTGGGCATGCTGTCGGGAGAGTGACCCGCGTGGCCTGGCCTGGGGCAGTGGCGCGGCTGGCTGGGGGCGGTGCAGGCTGGGCTACCAGACCTCAAGCCCAAAGGTTTCGCTTGAGGGCAAAGCGGCGATCTGACGGGGTAGGGTCACGGTAAAGGTGGTGCCCTGCCCTGGCTGGCTGTCGACGGCGATCGCGCCGCCCATAACCGTGACCAGGGAATGCACGATTGCCAGCCCCAGACCCGTACCGGGGCGCTGGCGGCGAATGGATTGATCAACCTGGCGAAAGGCTTCAAAAATGTGGGGCAGCTGCTCTTCGCCAATGCCAATGCCAGTATCTTCGACGGTTACGGTAATATGGCTGGATCCACTGTCGGCCAGGCTAACCCGCACCTGGCCGCGATCGGTGAATTTGATCGCATTAGAAACCAAGTTGATCAACACCTGGCGCAGGCGATGCTCGTCATTGATGACGATGGGATCACTGAGGGTAAGGTCGCTTTTGAGCGCCAGGGTTTTGCCGTCGGCCAGCGATCGCAGGTCAGACAGCGTCGCCTCGACCAGCCCGTGCAGGTCGATTGGGGTGGGGGCCAGTGTCAACCGCTGGGCTTCTAGCTTGGACAGGTCGAGAATGTCGTTGACCAGGCTGAGCAGGTTTTTACCGTTGGTGAAGATACGCTTGACCATTTCGGCCTGCTGGCCAGTGAGCGGCCCTTTCGACTGGCTGTCGAGAATTTGCGAGAAGCCCAAAATGGCATTCAGGGGCGTGCGCAACTCGTGGGACATGGTGGCCAAAAACTCTGACTTTACCCGGTAGGCTTCAATCAGCTTGAAGTTTTGATCTTCAATGTAGCGGCGCTGATCTTCTAGCTCTTCGTTTTGCTTGGTGAGCAGAATGTTGGTTTGCTGGAGCTGGGCCAGGGCTGAGGCCTCTCGCTGTTCGGCCTCGTAGACCCGCAGGGCGTTGCGCAACAGCAGCGCCAGGCGATCGGGAGAAACCCGCGTTTTGATCAGGTAATCGCTGGCTCCAGCCTTCATGAGGTCGACGGCAATTTGTTCATCGCCCTGACCCGTCAGCACTACCAGCGGAATGGTGACCCCCTCAGCGCGCCACTGCCGAATCAGCGAAAGCCCATCCTGTTCGGGCAGGCGATAGTCTAAAAATACGCAGTCGTAGGATGAGCTGTTTAAATGAGCGATCGCCTCCTCGGCATTGTTGACCTCGGTCACCTGTACCGCCAGATCGGCGCGGTCTAGAGCCCGGCGAATGGCCATGCGATCGACTGCGTCATCGTCTACCAGCAAAATATCCAGTACTTTACCCATTCGCTTAGCCCCTGATTTCTTGGCCTACAGCGGCCACCAATGGGCCTGTTCAGGGAATTTCACACAGCGCCCAGTACTGGTTGAGTGATGCCACCACCTCTGCAAAGGTAGCAAATGTCACTGGCTTTAGAATATAGCCAGCTACGTTCAGGCGGTAGGCCTCCAGCCTGTCCTGGTCGGCATCAGAGGTCGTCAACACCACCACCGGAGTCGACTTCAGAGCAGCATCCTGGCGCAGCTCCTGCAAAAACTCTAGCCCATTCATCTTGGGCATGTTGATATCGAGCAGCACCAGCCGCCGATGACTCGGTATAGAAGGCGGTTCTAAGTCGCTGCCACGCAGCATCGAAAGCGCGTCTAACCCGTTGCTGGCCACGTACAGGGGATTATCAATGTGGTTGCGCCTGAAGGCTCGCTTTACATTCATCACGTCTACTTCGTCATCTTCGACCAGCAAGACGTTGACGGTGCGTTTTGGCATAACGTGATCCTGTGACAACAGCGGAGGTTAGGCCAAATCAGCTTGACAGGCCACCAGCGCTAGAGCCGAGCGATAGCCATGACGATAGGAGCCGTGGGCCTTGTTTGAGGTGAGATGCAGTCCGGGCAGCCTGACAATTGCTTCTCCAGTCGTGGGTCACCATCACAGGATTGGGGTATGGCTCGCCATAGTCCCAATCAACCTCCTCCGCACCCATTTTAGAAAGGGGGAGCGAGGGTTCTATCTGCCCAAGGGATGAACCTCTGCAGCCGGGCGAAACTCTTTGAGCCGGGACATTTGAGCCGTTAGTGCCTGGGGGTGAACCCCAGCTCGATGGGCGGCTAAAAGCCCCACCGCCTCTAGGTAAGACCCTACCCGCACCGCAGCGATGCCCAGGGCTTCGGGGCTGACCGCCAGAGCGGTGGTGTTGGCTTCGACGGCGATCGCCAGCGCCCGGTGGCTCAAACTCAGCAAGGCGCTGCCGCCGCAGGCGCTGGCCGGCACTACAATGGAATCAACCTGATCGGCCCAGAGGGTCGTACCAGAGCCTGTCGCGCTAGAGCCTGCGCCAGAACCTCCTGCACCAGAGCCGCTCAATCTAGGACCAACCACAAACTGCGGTGCCCGACTCAGCCCGGCCAGCACGCAGGGCAGGAACGTGTAGCCGATTTCTTCAGCCGCCGACTTGGGCGAAATGGAGGTATCTAACGGCAGCGGGCTGAGGGCCGGGGCGTGGGCGCAGGGCCGTCTCAGGGTGCGCACCACCAGGTGGCTAATCACCGCCTCGGCCCCGGCCAGCGGATCGACCCCGTGGCCCTGGCGGTAGTCTTGCAGAGCTTCGGCATCGGTGTCGTCAGGAAAGCGCGCCACAACGGCGATCGCCTCTGCCCCGGCTGCGATCGCCCGCTCCGCCGCCCGCAGCAAGCTATCGGGCCGCCCAATGGTACCCCAGGTCGCCCCCGACTCGGCACTGCGCAGCTCAACCTCCAGCGGCGCATCGGTGACTACGTAGTCGGTCAAATCTAGCCCCAGAGTCGCTCGTGCCGCGTCGGCTGCCTGTAGGTGCCGCCAGCGCAGATTGTCTTCAATTGCGGCATCGAGCACCAGGCCAATGCGGTTGCGGTGTACCGGAGCCAGCCCCCAGCGCCCCGCCGCAAACTGGTCTAGCCCATAGCCCTCAACGTAGTAGGCATTGGGCAAGGGCCAGTAGAGCTGCGCCCCATTCATCACGTTGGGGTGAGTGATCAGATTGTCGACCACGGAGGCGATCGCCCGCGCCACCGGCAGCGCATCTCCGGCGTAGCCTCCCACCGCTGCGCCAATGCCCGTCGGCACCACCAGCACCGCAGTATAGGGACGACGACCAGGTACAGCTTGAGTCATAGCCGTTAGGGGTTAGAAAGCGTTGTCACCACTGCCTCTACCGTGGCCGTTTGGGCCGCCGCATTGACCTGGGTAATGGCCCAGCGCAGGGGGGCACCCCGCTCAGCCAGGGCCGCTTCAACGGCGTCAACCAGATCCCCGCCAGTCTTCTTGAGGCTGACATCAATGGTAATGAAGTGAGTGGCTAACGCCATGAGCTACTGAATCTGAAAAAACTCTTCCCAGGGTAGGGTGGGCACCGCCCACCACCGAATAACGCAAGAGCACAGCGATCTGGCCTGACTAAATCAATAGGCCTGGATTGTTGCTTTACCTCGCCCCGCCCAAAAGCTAATGGTGGGCAGTGCCCACCCTACCAATCTATAAATCAGCCCTGGCCGAACTGCTTCTGGTAGACAATGTCTTCTTTTTCGGTCTCCAGCTTGATGTCGGAGCGGGGGTAGGCCACGCACAGCAGCGCGTACCCCTCGGCCTGCAGCTCGGTGCTCACCCCCATGCCGTCGCTCTGCTCTACCTCACCCTCTAGCACCAGAGCCGCGCAGGTGGTACATACCCCCGCACCGCAGGAGGTCGGTAGATCCAGCCCTGCCGCCTGAGCCGCCGCCAGAATGGTTTGGTCTTCGGGTACGGTGATGGTCTGCGTAGCGCCTTGGTGATGAATCTCGACGGTGTAGCTGGTGGCCATAGTGAATTGAGCGGAGTTCAGATAGTTGTATGGATCAAGACATTGACCCGTATAGTTCAGAATGAGCGTTGCTGCTGGCAAACCTCAACCCGGACTTGAATGGGGCTGATCGCGATCCGTTTATCGCAATCCAAACCTCAACCTATCATTTCCTTGGTCATCCCATCGGAAAGGTGCGGTCAAATTCTTCCAGCAGATCGTCCATTTCCTCAAGCGCCTGGTTGACATCAATGCGCAGGGTGCCCAGGTCAGGCTGCTCCAGCAGCTGAATCAGCGCCTCCCGCTTGGAGCGAATCGTGGCAATGCGATCGCGAATCACCTGCAGTTCCATAGCGTTCCCTAAAACCCGTCATCGACAGCATAAACAACTTTGCCCGTCAGCGCATCCTTGCCAGCTAAAAGCTTAGAGGTCCAGGGGTTTTGAATTTTTAATTTTTCATCCCCAC
>PYGV01000241.1 GCA_003022385.1 filamentous cyanobacterium CCP3
CACCTGTACCGGGAGCCGAAGCCGAGGAGCCCCAACCCACTCCACCTGGGCCTGGGCCTGCGACTGAGGCGGAGCCGGAACTTAGCGCACCGGAATCATCGGCTGAGCCTTCGCTGCCACAGCCTGATTCGTCAGGCCCAGAGGCTAGGCCTGCGCCACAGCAACCAGTAGCATCACCTGGCTCGCGGGAAGCTGCCGACCAACTGTTTCAACAGGGAAATGAACAATATGCGGCGGGCCAGTTTTCTGAGGCAGTGCAATCGTGGATGCATGCGCAAGAAATATACAGACAGATTGGCGATCGCGACGGAGTAGCCCGTAGCTCGGCTATGATCGACCGTGCCAATAGGGAAAGGGCCAATCAACAGCGGCAACAAAGAAATGAACAAGCCAATCAACTGTTTCAACAAGGCAATGAACAATACGCGGCGGGCCAGTTTAATGAGGCGGTGCAATCGTGGGAGCGCGCGCAAGAAATATATATCCAGATTGGCGATCGCGCCGGAGAAGCCCGTAGCTTGGGCATGATCAACCGTGCCAACAGGGAAATGGCCAATCAACAGCGGCAACAAGGAAATGTACAAGCGGCCAATCAACTATTTCAACAGGGAAGTGAACAGTTTGCGGCGGGCCAATTTAACGAGGCAATGCAATCTTGGAGGGAAGCGCGCCAAATCTATCGCCAAATTCGCGATCGCGACGGAGAGGCCCGCAGTTTGGCCAGTATCGACCTTGCTTATAAGGCAATTGCCAACCAACTGTGGCAACAGGGAAATGACCAATATGCGGCTGGCCAATTTAACGAGGCGGCGCAATCGTGGAGTAGCGCGGGGCAGCAGTACCGTAGGAATGGCGATCGCGCCGGAGAAGCCCGCAGCCTGATTGGCATCGGCCTTGCCCGCCTTGCCTTAGGCCAGTACCAGCGCGCGACCGCCAGCGGTGAAGAAGCGCTATCAGTCGCCCGCCAGGTAGGCGATCGCCAACAGGAGTTCAACGCCCTCAAGCTGTTGGGCGACGCCAATTACCAAAATTATTTTGAAACTCGAGATACAGACCAACGCTCTGATACTTCTGGGGCAGCGATTAGCTACTATCAGCAAGCCCTAGCCCTTGCTCAACAACCAGGCGTTCAAGCAAATGTGCGTCAGGTTTTGGGCTACTTGAGTAGCATTACCCTGGGCAGAGGTCGCTATGAGCAGGCCGTTGATTACCATCGGCAAGCCCTATCCATCGATCAACAAACTGGCGATCGCCAGGCAGAATCGCAAACGTTAAGGGGGTTAGGTGGGGCTTATCTGGGGCTAGGCAATTATCAGGAAGCGATTAGACAATACCAGCAAGCCTTATCCATCAATCAAGACCTTGATGATCCCCAAGGAAGAGCGTTGATCTTGCAGGGGTTGGGCAACGCTTATGTGGGTCAAAGCCAAGATGAGCAGGCGATTGACAGTTATCAACAGGCCCTGGCGCTTGCTCAAAAATTGGATAATCGCACGATTGAAGTAGAAATTTTAAATAGCTTAGGTCGAACCTATTCCAGTGTGGAGCAATATCAACAAGCTGTCAGCAACTATCGAGAAGTTGTTGACATTGCCCGTGCATCCAGAAACCGTGCTTGGGAAATCGGTGCTCTATTGAACCTGGGAGATAGTTACATCAAATTGAGTGACTATCCCCCAGCAGCTGATTCTTACCAGAGGGTTTTAGCGATGACCTTTTGGCGTCGAGATGAGGTTGAAGCGGCGAGAGTGCTGGGTCGGTTAGGCTTAGCCAATGTCTACGCCTCTCAGGGGCAGTATCAGCAGGCCACTGAACAGCTCGACCAAGTTAATAATGTCTGGGCTCTGGGTGAAACTAATAGTCCTTTCCGCGCTGAAATATTGCAGCGATTTGGCGACGTTCACTTCAATTTAGGCCAGTTCCAGCAGGCAATTAAAGACTATGAGGGTGCCTTGGATGCGGCCAGAAGACATAGCAAGCCTGCGGTCGAAGTCGCCAGTCTGGAGGGATTGGGCAACACCTACAACAGCCTGGGGCAGAGCGATCAGGCGAATCGCTATCTCCAGGAAGCCAGGGCGGTTTACAGTCAACTGAGTACTTTCTCTGCTGATCCCGAGACTGCCCTAGCCAGGGCTAGGGCGACGGGCAATCGAGCCGAGGAGAGTAGACTCTTAATCGCCCAGGGCGATGGCTATGGGGCTGAGGCGCAGTACCAAGAGGCGGTCGCGGCCTACCAAGAAAGCTTGCAAATTGCCCGCGACATTGGTGCTCGTCGCGAGCAAAGCCTGGCTCTGGTTGGACTCGGCAACGCCTACCGAGACCAGGGGGACTATCCCCAAGCGCTCGACCACTACAGCCAGGGCCTAGCCGTTGCCCGCGAAATTGGTCAGCGCGAGGTCGAAGCACGGGCGCTAAATAGCCTGGGGTGGATGCAATTAAATCAAGGATCTCTGGCAGATGCCGAGAAAACCTTGTCTGAGGCCGTGACGGTATATGACAGTCTCCGCGATACGGCGCTTGCCGATGCCTACAAAGTCAGCTTGTTTGAGCGGCAAGCCAGTGCTTACAAAGGCCTGGAGCAGACATACACCCTGCAAAAAAAGCGAGAAGCCGCTCTTGAAGCAGCGGAAAGAGGCCGCGCCCGCGCCTTCATCGATATGCTGGCCCAAAATGTGTCAAATCAGCAAGCAGAGCAATTTACCGCTGCTCCCCCAAATTTTGCCGCCATTCAAGCCATTGCCCGCACCGAGCGGAGCGTCTTAGTCGAGTACTCATTGATAGAGACCGGCCCTGACAGCCCCAAGCTTTACATCTGGGTCGTGCAACCCAGTGGTCAGCTTGATTTTCGCTCGGTCGAGCTGACCGCTGCCACCGCCGACCTGGCCAGCCTGGTGAGTAATAGCCGCGAGGCCATTGGGGTTCGCAGTCGGGGCGGGTTCGAGCTTGCCCTCAATGATCAGCCTACTGAAGACAATCAGCAGCTCCGCCAACTGCACCAGCTGTTGATCGAGCCGATCGCCGATTTGCTGCCCACGAACCCTAGGGACCGGGTCACGTTTATCCCCCAGGGACCGCTGTTTTTAGTTCCCTTTGCCGCCTTGCAGGATGAAGCGGGTCAATATTTAATCGAACGCCACACCATTCTGACAGCCCCTTCCATTCAGGCCTTGGCCCTCAGCCGCCAGCAGCGAGCCCCCCGCCGCATTGGTAGCACCTATACGCCACAGCAGCTGCTGCTCGTAGGCAACCCGACTATGCCCTCGGTGTGGAACCCTGATACCAACCAGATGTCGCCCCTGTCGCCATTGCCAGGGTCAGAACGAGAAGTGACAGAAATTGCCACTACCTATCGGGCCGAGGCGTTAGTCGGGGCAAGCGCCACGGAGGCGGTGGTCAAACAGCGCATTGGTGATGCGATGGTGGTGCATCTGGCCACCCACGGCCTGCTGGAGTATGGCGATCCGCAAACCTCCAATGTGCAAGATGTGCCGGGGGCGATCGCCCTGGCACCAGGCAATGGCGAAGATGGGCTGCTGACCTCTGCCGAAATTGTCGAAGACATCAAACTCAGCGCCGAAATTGTGGTGCTGAGCGCCTGCGATACGGGGCGGGGCGACATCACCGGAGACGGGGTGATTGGTTTGTCGCGATCGCTGATGGCAGCCGGTACCCCGACCGTGATCGTGTCGCTCTGGGCGGTGCCCGATGCCCCCACGGCCCAGCTAATGGAGGCGTTCTATCGCAAACTGCTGCAAGAAGAAACCCGAGACCAGGCCCTGCGCCAGGCCATATTGGAGACCATGCAGACCCACCCCGACCCCTCCGACTGGGCCGCGTTCACCTTCATCGGGTTGGGTGAATAGAGGCCGCAGCGAAGTCACTGCTTTATCCAGCATAGGATCGCTAATTCCTCCAGCCGGGTGATGCAATTTCTCCGTAATTTAACCTGCCAGGGCAAGCGTACTTATGGTCAATTTCAATCGTCGTCACTTTTTGCAAGGGATCGCTGGGGCGCTTGGGGCCATTGGCCTCAGCCAGTTTGGGCTCGAACGTCGCGCGGTTCGCTACGGCCAGGCTCTGGCCCAGAGCACCCCGCGCAAAGTCGCTCTACTGGTGGGCATCAACGACTACCCGGCGCGGGAGCGGTTGTTTGGCCCTGTCACCGATGTCGAGTTGCAAAAGCAGTTGCTGATCCATCGCTTTGGTTTTAACCCCAGCGATGTGCACACCCTGACCAACCAGCAGGCCACCCGTCAGGGCATTCTGGAGGCCTTTGACGAATACCTGATCAAACAGGTGAACCCAGGCGATGTGGTGGTGTTTCACTACTCGGGCCACGGCGGCCAGGTGCAGGAGTATGAGCGCATGCGATCGCAGCTCGACGCCGCCAACCGCGACTGCATTGACGCCAGCTGCCAAAATACTACCCTCGTCCCCATCGACTATAGCAGTCGGAGAGACGCGGTGGTGGACGATATTATGGGCCATACCCTGCTGTTGCTGAGGGCTCTAGTGCCCACCGAAAACCTGACGTTTGTGCTCGACTGCTGCTACGCAGGCGGCGGCAAGCGTGGCAATGTGGTGATGCGATCGCGCCAGACCGATCTGGAGGTGGCCAGCGGCGACGCGCCCCTGATTACAACGCTAGAAGACGACTACCAGCAGCAGTTGCTCAGCCGCCTGGAATGGAATTTTGACCAGTTTGTAGAGGCGATTAACTCCCCGGTCAGCAACGGCTTTGTCGTCACCTCGTCGCGGGCCAGCCAGCAGTCTGCCGACTACGCCTTCGATGGGTTTACGGCGGGGGCGTTTACCTACCTGCTGACCCAGCACCTCTGGCAAGCCAGCCAGCCGCTCTCCGTTACCCTCCCGGCGGTAGCTAGCAGCACTACCAGCCTGTCTCGCTACAGTCAGGTTCCAGAGTACGACCCCCAGGGCGTTCGCCGGGTTGATGAAACCCCGGTTTACCACCTACCGCCCGTGTCGCCCCCCGCCGAGGCCATTTTGCTGGATGCGACAGGTAGTAAAGCCGATGGCTCAGTGCAGCTATGGCTGGGCGGCCTCGACCCCATCAGCCTGGAATCGTTTAATAGCAATGCCGAATTCACCCAAATCGATCAGACAGGCAGCGCTATTGGCACGATTAAACTCTTGAGTCGCAACGGCCTGGTTGCGACGGGGGAATGGGTTGAGCGCCAAACCTCCCGCAGTGGAGCTGCGCCCAGCCCTCTATTGCAAGAGCGCCTGCGCGGCATTCCTGAGGTGATTACCCTACGGGTGGGACTAGACGACACCCTGAGCGATGCCGAAAAGGCTACCGCCCAAGATCTGTTGCGGGGCTTCAGCGCGATCGAGTGGACGGGGTTGACTCTAGACCCGGCGGCCCGTCCGCCCCACGTACTGCTGGGACGCTACACCGACACTATTGACCAGCGTATGGCATTGAGTGGGGTCGAGCGGCTCCCGGTGGTCGATAGCATCGGTCTATTTTCGGCTACTCAGGAACCACTGTTGCTGAACTCGTTTGGGGAACCTGGTGAAACCGTTGAGGCGGCGCTGAGCAGACGGCTCAAGGCTCCGCTGACCAGCCTGCTGATTGGCCGCATGCTGGCGTTGATGGTGAATCAAAACGCCTCGCGGCTCAAGGTCAGCCTTGCCATTGAGCACGGCAGCTCGCGCAGTGGCACCGCTACCCGCGGCAGCAGCGACGACGCCATTCTCATTCCCCAGCAGACCGACCAGGGCATTGAGGTGATTCCCGTTGGCAACAAAGCGACGATCACGGTTGTCAACAACGAGTCCACCGATCTCCATATCGGGCTGCTGGTGATCGATGCCGCTGGGGAAATCAGCGTGGTGTTTCCACTCGCCAGCGATAACGCAAATGTCGATATTGTAGGGGCTGGCGACACGCTGCCGCTGCCAATTAGGGCAATTCCTCCTATCGGCATTACCCAACTGCTGGTGATGGCCAGCACTCAACCGCTACGGAGTGCCTTCAGAACCCTACGGCGGATTGCGCCCGAGGTGCGCGGTAGCACTAGCGAAGCCTCTGCCGAAGAGGTGATGCGCGATATGTTTGGAGCGTTAGACAGCCGTCGCGGCAGCACCGACAGCAATCCGCCACCCGGCCCTCGGCTGATTGATGCCAATGCCGTGGCAGTACTGTCGTTATTATTTGATGTCGTTTCCACCACCTAGCCCTCCCTAGCTCCCCCGCTCCCTAACCCGAGAATATGGACATTGTGCATCCGCTAGAACGCTCCATCAACGATTACCGCCAGTGGGTCAACAAACTGGTGGGCAACGCCGATGCCTGGAGCGAAGAAGCGGTGCTGGCGATGCTCCACAGCCGCGATCGCACTCAATACCTGATCGACCAGCTGGCCGAAATGCCAGATCAGAACACCCTGCCACCCCAGCTGTGGCTTGAACTAGCCCAGGCGGATGCTGATTTGGGTCGTCAAAGCGATCGCCTGCGGGCTATCCCTGCGCTCCCTGACTGGCGCAAAAGCGTTTACCCCCCGGAGCACCACTGGTGGTGGTACCCGCCCGAGCCCCAACCGCCCAAAGAGGCGCTGTCCTGGCTGTGGGGCGGTCTCACCATCGCCATGCTGACCATTAGCCTGGCGATGGCGCAGGATATTGCCAGCCGCTTCACCACCGATTCGCCGGGGGTGTGGAGTTCGCTAGGGGCGATCGCGCCTGTTGTGCTAACTCTGTTTGCCAGCGGTGGTGCACTGACCAAAGTGGGGCAGCAGCTCTTAGAAAGCGTGCTCGCCAGCCGCACCCCGGCTCGACAAAACTGGGCCAAGATTAAATTTGCCCTGGCCCTAGCTCTAGCCCTGGGGCTGTTTTTCTTTCACTCCCTGGGGTTGCCCCGCATCGCCGCCGCCTACAACCAGCAGGGCGAAGAGCAGTACGAAACCGGCGACTGGGCCAGCGCCCAGAACAACTTTCAGCAGGCCCTCAGCCTCAAGCCCGACTACCCCGAGGCCCAGTTCAACCTGGGAGTGATCTACGAAGAATTTCAGGAGTACGACAAGGCTCAAACCGAATATCTCAAAGCGGTACAGGGGGGCTACCTGCACGCCTACAACAACCTGGCTCGGCTCTACCTGCGCGACGGCAACAGCGATCAGGCCACCCCTCTGCTGCTGCAAGCCCTGAGCAACCCCAATTTGCAGCAGCAAAACCCTGAACTAGAGTATGCGCTGCGCAAAAACCTGGGCCAGGTGCGATTGGAGCAGGGCCGTCTGCCCGAGGCCGAGACCGAGCTGCTAGAGGCCATTCGCCTGGGTCAGGAGATTGACCCACCCCGCCCAGACGCCTACTGTTTGCTAGCTCAAGTGTTGGAACAACAGCCTGAGGGGGCAACCGAGCCTCCCGCCGCCATTCCTACTACCAGAGAGACCTGGACCCAGTGCCTGCAATACGCCAATCGCCCCGAAGACGATCGCTGGGCAGGCCTGGCCCGAGACGCCCTAACAACAACGGAGACCCCAGACTATGCCGAGCCCTCGCAATAGCCCTCAAGATTGGCCCTTGGGTCTGTGGCGGCGTCAACCGCTTGCTTGGCAGCGACTTTGGCGATCGCTGCTCACCCTCTCGACCGCCGGACTTGGCCTGGCACTACTGCCCACCGCTGCCCACGCTGGTCTGGCCCGCATCGTGACCATCAATGGCAGTGTAGAGCTGCGGCGCGAAGCCTGGAGCGACTTTCGCCCTGCCAACCCCGGCACGGCGCTCGAGCGCCCCGACCTATTGCAGCCGGTTCGCGGCAGCCGCATTCTGGTAATTTGCCCTAGCGGCAGTCAGTGGGTTGTGCCCGCAGGCACGATTTCTGCGGTCAACAACGGCTGCCCCGGCACCCCAAGGGCCCTCAAACCCCAGTTCGGCATTGGCGATCTGCGCGGCGGCAGTGACCCGGCCATTCC
>PYGV01000038.1 GCA_003022385.1 filamentous cyanobacterium CCP3
GTTAGGGGAGGGGCCTCGAGCGGGGCCGGAGGAGCCAGTGGCGCTGGTGCCGGGACCGGAGCGACGCTGGGTTGAGGTGTCGGATCCGCTGGCAAGGCTGGGTCAGGAATCGGTTGGGGCCAGGACTCAACCGGAGTCTCCCAGGGGTCTTGCCAAGATTCTTCAGGCTCGGCAACCGGGTCAGAGGTGGGCTGAGGTTGGGGCACAGCCGGAGGAGGAGCAGCGGGTTCCTGCGGATTGGGAGCGAAGTCGGGCGCAGGTTCAGAGCCGGGGGGCGGTGTACTGCCGTAGTCAGGGCGATCGCGCAGGGTCGGGGCATCGTTCCAGGGTTGCCAGAGTTCGCTGCCATCCCAGTCGGGTAGGGGCGGAAAGGACTGATTGGGATTGAGCCGCTCGGGGCCGGCCGAGGTGGCGGGTTGCAGGCGAGTGTAGAGACCCAGTCCCAGGCCGCCTGCGGTCGCCACTAACCCGGTCAAGACCAGAGCCAGGGTCGTGGAGGACCGTTGGGAGGGGAGGCGGGTGGCAGCAGCGCGGGGGCGATCGCGGCCCCAGGGCGGCGGCTCTAGCTGGCTACCTGAAGTGGAACGGCCAGACACCACTACAGTTGCTGGCCCGGTCGAGGGCGGAGCCGTCACCCCAGCGGCGGGAGCCTGTGACAGTGCAGTAGACAGTTGAGCTGTGGGCAGCGCAGCACCAGTGGGCAGCAGCGCAGCACCAGTGGGCAGCAGCGCAGCCCACTCCGTGAGCGAAAGGGGCAACTGTCCGGCGGCGGGGCTACCGGCCTCCAGGGCCGCATCCAGGCTTGTGGGTAAGGCCGGGTGGCAGCGGCGCAGCTCGACGGCGAGCGGAGCCTTGGTGGCCTCGGCTCGCTGCCCGGTCAGCAAAAAGTACAGCAAATGACTGAGCCCTCGCACCAGGGCCAACTCCGTAGCCGATTCTGCAAGAGAAAAATCACTCGCGGCCGAGCTGGCGTCTGCGGAGGGCGCTTGAACCCAGTCAAACCCCATAAAAGTAATAGCTTGTGCCTCTGGGGCATACCAGAGCTGATCGGGGGTGAGCCGCAGCCCAGCCCAGCCCAGGGGACGCAGTGTTTCAAGTACCTCGATGAGCTGGCGCAGCACCGCCAGGCTGGCCTGAGGTGGTAGGGCCGCCTGGTAGGGGATGAGGCGATCGAGCGGCGTGCCGGCTGGGTTAGCCAAAACTTGGTAGCAAACGCCGTCTTCTTCAAACCCGCCCAGACGCTGTGGTAGAGCCCTGTGCTTAAGCCCGTTCACTTGCTCCAGGTAGCGGTAAAAGGCCTGCCGCTCGGAGACGTCGGGCAGGGTTTCTGGATTGCGGCTGCCCAACACGCGCAGCTGTACCCACTGCCCCCGCGACACATCCATGGCCAGGTACAGGGGGCCAATAGCATCATCGGCTAACCACGCATCGATCACGTAGGTACCATTTTGCAGGGCGGTGCCCACGGCTAGGGTCATAAACACAGAGCGGTCAAATATCTTTGCCACTGTAACCCGTTCTTAACGCGTTCAGAGCGGGGATGTGCCAATATCTCGCGCCCTGCTAGGACCTGGGGTAGTGCTGGGCCAGCCAGGCCTCGGCCTCGGCCGAAGTAGTCATCTCACCGTTGAGCTGAGCCGCAAACAGAGCATCCAGCATGAGGCGAAACTGAGGTCCTGGCCGATAGCCCAAGGCTTTGAGCCGGTTGCCATCGATCAGCGCCGGGGTGACGGCCCACTGTATCAAATATCGCCAGATGGTCGGCCCCAGATGACGGGGGTGGCGGGCGCTGGCCAGCAGCAGGGTGGCCCTGTCGACCTGGCTAAAGGCTGCATAGAGATCGCTGGGAGCAGGGTTGGTAGCCATCAGGGCCTGCCAGCGGTGCTCCCGCTCATCGAGGTGGGTCAGGCGCTCTTGGGTGCGATCGGGGAGGTGCAGGTCGGCAGCTAGGGGCGATCGCGCCTCGGTCGGCACGGCGGCCAGCAGCCCCTCCAGCCGCAGCAGCCAGGGTGGTTCTACCTCTGCCCAGTCAAAGCGCTCTACCCAGCGGCTGAGGCGACGCAGCTGTTGCCACAGGGGCGGAGTCATCGCCAGGTCGTCGTGGAGGCAGCGCAGGGCCTGAAGCTGGTCGAGCAGGGCCAGAGCCGCCTGCCAGTAGGGAGCTTCGAGAATGTACTTCAGCTCGTTTTTAAGGCGGGCCTGAAGAGCGGGGGCGCGCCTGACCTGACGCTGCATTTGGGTGTAGGCGCCGCTGGCCAGGGCGTGGCGAATGTAGCCCTCGGTTTGGGGATCAAGCTTGAACCCCAACCGCACCGCAAACCGCACGGCTCGGTAGATGCGGGTGGGGTCTTCAATAAAGCTGTTGGCGTGCAGAACGCGAATAACGCCCTGGTGCAGGTCCATCAGTCCGCCGAAGTAGTCGAGCAGCTGACCGGCGCCCGGCGAAGTGAGCCGTAAGGCCAGGGCGTTGATGGTGAAGTCGCGGCGGTACAGGTCTTGCTGAATGGAGCTGGCTTCGACCTCGGGGTTGGCCGCCGGGTAGGGGTAAAACTCGGTGCGGGCGGTGGCGATGTCAATCATCAGGCCCGCCAGGGCGTGATCCAGGTCTTTGCGCCATACCAAAGAGGCTGTCTGGAACCGCCCGTGCACCTGCACATCGACCTCGGGAAAGTGCTGCTCAACGGCGGCGGCCAGCTCAACGCCTGCCCCCACCTGCACTGAATTGAGACCGCCGTCGACTACCAGATCGAGATCGGGTAAAACGGTCGAGGCGCGATCGCCGTCAATCAGCAGATCGCGCACGGCACCCCCCACCAGGTAGAGGTGCCAGCCGCGCTCCTGGGCGGCGGCGGCAATCTGCCGCAAAATTGTCAGCAGCTCGGGCGATAGATTGGTTTCTAGAGTCTGCTGCAATGACGCCGCCGTGGGCCGAGCGGGGAGTGACTGTTCAGCGACAGGAGACAGCGGCTCCTGGTGCAGGTGGCGCAGCAGATCGGTGCGCGTCACGATGCCGACCAGTGCCCCTTCCCGCAGCACCGGCAGACGGCCAATGTCGTAGGCCACCATTAGGTGTTCGATGTCGGTCAAGGGGGTGTCAGGGGCGACGGTTTTGAGGTTGGTGGCCATATAGCCCTTCACCGGGGCATGGCTAAAGCCGTGGTGAAGGGCCAGATCGAGATCGCGACGAGAGATAATACCCACCAGGCGATCGCCCGCGTCCACCACCGACAGACCCGAGTGGCCGTAGCGCAGCAAAATGCGCTGGGCCTCGCGAATCGTAGTGTCGGGGCGAATGGTGCGCACTGGCGATGACATCAAGTCGCGGGCGGTGGGCTGAGCCGGGAGCAGCGATCGCGCCTGCTCCAGCAACCGCTGCACCACCGCCTCCGGATCAGCCGTCGTGGTCGCCGCCGAGGCCGCCGTTGGGTGTCCGCCGCCGCCCACCGTCGCCAGCAGTGCGCCCCAGTTTAAGTGATCGCCCAGCCGACCCCGAGCCCTACCAATCAGCGTTAGCTTTTGAGGAATAGGATCCTCAGAAGCCGACTTAGAGGCTGGTTCTTGTTGCTGGTCTGATGACGTAGAGGACTCGTTTCCCTGGCTAGAGTCGGCCTGGTTAGAACCAGAATAATAGGCCCCAAACAGCAGGGCATCGGCCTCGGCCAGTGACATCAGCTGTTCGACCAGCCCCGACAGCCCCGGCAGGTAGCGATCGATTTTGAGCACCACCCAGGCCAGGCTGTGGCCCTCTACCGTCTCTACCTGGAGCGCTGCCAGTGCCTCCGTTAACAAGTCTTGCAGCGTTGGGCTGAGTCCCGGTTCTACATAGTCGGCCATCACCGAAAGGCTGGCCCCGTGACCCATCAGCCAGGCCAGAGCAGCGGCATCGCGGGCGGTGGCGGTTTCATACAGCAGCGAGCCGGTATCCACATGAATGCCCAGGGCCATGACTGTGGCCTCAGCCACGGTTGGTTTGATCTGCTGCTGCTGTAGCGCCTCTACGATCAGCGTAGTTGCGGCCCCTACCGCTTCAATGGTGCGCTCCTGAGCTGCTACAGTCTCTTTTTCATCAGCGGCGGGGTGATGGTCATAGACGGTAACAGGCACCTGATTTTTGGCGGCCTGAGTGATCCAGTCAGCCGCCGGGCCAAACCGCTCGGGCTGTTGGGCATCGACCAGGGTGAGGTGGCGAATCTGGCTGGGGTCGACCGCCCGCCGCTCAATCAGCGGATACTCGTCGCGGTGAAAAGCCAAGAACCGCTGCACCGTGGGATGACTACCCCCCGTCAGCACAATTCGCCGCCCCGGCTGTAAGCGCGTCAGCCCTACGGCAGCCCCCAGGGTGTCGAAATCGGCGGTGGTGTGGCAAAGCACTAGATCCATAGGTTTGGGGGCATATCTTTTGGGGCCATACTTTTCGCAGGGGCCTCTTTCTGATAGCGTACTGGTTAGGGTAGTGTGGCTGTTAACCTGGCCTTGGGCTACGAGCTGGGTAACTTACCGCCGTCTCCGCTGCTGTGTTTGAGAGAGTAAAGATAAACCAATGGTAATTCTGTTTCAGCTCGCGCTGTTTGCCCTGGTGCTGATGTCTTTTGTGCTGGTGGTGTACGTGCCGGTGGCCTACGCCTCTCCCCAGGACTGGGATCAGTCTAAGCGGTTGATTCTGTTTGGCTCTATTATTTGGGGCGTTCTCGTAGTTGTCGTTGGCGGCCTCAACTACTTTGTGGTGTAGAGACTAATTATTTATGGCGGTATTTGAAGGCACGTTAGTTTCCACTGGGTCTCCCCGGTTTGCCATCGTGCTGGGCCGATTCAACGATTTAGTTACAGGCAAACTGCTAGAGGGCTGTCAAGACTGCCTCAAGCGCCACGGTATCGATGTTAACCCCGAGGGTACCCAGGTTGACTACGCCTGGGTACCCGGCAGTTTTGAGATTCCGCTGGTGGCGCGACAGCTGGCGCTCAGCGGCCGCTACAACGCTATTATTTGCCTGGGGGCCGTCATTCGTGGCGCTACACCTCACTTTGACTATGTGGCGGCAGAGGTAGCTAAGGGCGTGGCCGCCGCCGGGTTTCAAACCGGGGTGCCCATCATCTTTGGGGTACTCACGACCGACACCCTGCAGCAGGCCCTAGAGCGAGCTGGCATCAAGGCCAACCACGGCTGGGACTACGCCATGAGCGCCCTGGAAATGGCTAGCCTGATGGGGCAGATTCACTCGGTGATGGGTAGTGGTGACGGCAACGGCACAGCCCGCCTGGGGCCTGGGGTTACCGTGTCGGCTCAGCCGGTTATCGGCCCGGATGCTGGCTCGGTCTAAGCCCAGAAAAATTTCAAGAAAATGTTGACATAGTCACCGTTTTTTGAGATTCTAGATAAAGTCAAAACCAGCGAACGAGCACTTCCGATTCTGGTTTTTATGCGGGTATAGCTCAGTGGTAGAGCGTCACCTTGCCAAGGTGAATGTCGCGCGTTCGAATCGCGTTACCCGCTTGTTAGTTCCTTGGCGCCGTCGAACGCTTTTCGTGGTATTGGTTTTAGTGATATGAATCGCCCACGCCATTAGCACGACACCCAAAGCTAGAAATAGCTACGGCCGTTCCCTGAGCGGAGTCGAAGGGAACGGGGTTTCTTCCTTCAGGAGACGTTTCACGTTGGCGCAGTCTGTCTAAAGGACAAAAGACTTCGCTCAGCCCTCGGTTATTTTTAGGGCAGATCCGGTTTGGTAAAACTCGATTCACCATCAGGAACCCCCGCTGAGGCGCAGTATGCTGTGCCCCTACTACAAATTGAGGATGTTTATTCAGGATTAGGCAACAGAGCCGCGTGACGCATCGCAGGTGTGCCCAGGCTAATTTCTTCCCTAACGACTAAAGTCCTGGCCTGACGCTGCTGCCCATAGCCCGCAGCGGGCAGAACAACGCTTCAGGGCGGTGCCCGCGCAGCCAGTAGGTTTCCATGTCGCCTCGGCCTTTGACCGAGATGTAGCCGCGTTTCTCAAGCCAGTAGTTGTCTTTGAGCCGCTCGTAGGTGGCGGCGGTAACTTGAATCTGGCCCGGCTCGCTCGATGACTCCATGCGGCTGGCCACGTTGACGGCATCGCCCCACAGGTCGTAGATAAACTTTTTGGTGCCAATTACCCCAGCAACCACAACGCCTGTGTTGATGCCAATGCGAATTTCGATTGGTTCTCCTAACTCGGCCTGAAACGACGCCATCACCTGCTGCATGGCCAGAGCCATTTCGGCGATCGCCTCCGCGTGGTCGTCTTTGGGCGTGGGCAGCCCCGCCGCCACCATATAGGCATCGCCGATGGTCTTAATTTTTTCTAGCCCTAGCTGCTCAGCCAGGCTGTCGAAAGCCGAAAAAATTCGGTTGAGCAAATCGACCAGTCGAATCGGCGACAGCCGATTGGAAAGACTGGTAAAGCCCACAATATCGGCAAATAAAATGGTCACTTCATCGAAATGCTGAGGAACAGAAGCCTTAGTCTGCATCAGCTCTCCGGCGATCGCGGCAGGCAAGATATTCAACAGCAGCTGCTCGGCCTTTTGCTGTTCGGCCAGTAGCTTCTCGCTGCTAATCTGTAGCTCGCCCAGCATGTCGTTGATTTGATGACTGAGATGGCTCAGCTCATCGGTGCCCTTGATCGAGGTTCGCTGGCTGAGATCATTCGAGCGGCCAATGTGCTGCACCTGCTGGCTTAGCCCTAGCAGCCGTCGCAAAATGACGCGATCGAGCAGCAGCAGCATGCCGCCGGTAAACACCAGGCACGACCCCAGCAGCGACCAGCCCAGGTAGTGGCGGCTGACCTGTCCCTGGTAGTAGATGTCGCGGGGGAGCTTAACCTCCAGCAGCGCCTGGGGTTGGCCATACACATTGGGCCAGAGCGCATACCCGACCAGAGTGTCGGCTGACTGAGTACGCACCAGGGTGGGAAAGTTGGCCAAGTCGGTTGCCTGACCGAGCGTTGCGGCAATGGGCCTCAGCGCCTCTGGTAGCTCGCTCTCTGTCAGCGCATCTTCAGCCACGGGGTACAGGCGCAAATCAAGGCGGGTGCGCAGCGCTAACGATTCGACGACATCTGGGCTCACGTAGCGCCCCATCAATAAAACCCCTTGGGCTGGGCCTGTGGCATCGCTGCGCAAAATTGGCTCTACCACCACCAGCATGAGCTTGCCGTCTAATGTCATCAGCCCCTGATGGTGAGCAGCCAGGTGCTGAAACTGCATTAGCGGGCTATCGGGTGCAAGCTGCGGGGCCAAATCGGTCGGAAGGGATGAAAAAGCTCGATTTTCTAGGTCGTAGCTGGTGCCGTAGACAACAGCTCCCTCGCGGTTCACTACAGCCACTAAGTTAAGCTGCAGGCTCTCGAAGGCGTACTTGCTCAGGTTCGACTCAACATAGCTAGGGTCACGGTTTTGAACAAAGGCATAGGTGTCGTTCCAGGCGGCCCAGTCTTCGGTAAGACTTTGCAGTTGAGCGAGATCACCCGCTAGCACTTCGTCCACCCGCTGCAGATTGCGCTGGGCGTCTTGCTGCTCTAGGCGGCCATAGCTGCGCTGCAAGATGACCGAAAAACTGCCGAACAAAATGGCCATCAGCCCCAGCAGGGGCAGGGTGGTCAAGAGCAACGTTTTGTGACGCAGATTCATAGAGAGACAGCGGGGTGGGGGGTGGCACCCCTCAAAAGTACTTGTAGGGTACCCAGCGCAGACCAGTGGAGTAGTGTCCCTTACGATTGCTTTGAAATATATCGAGGTTTTTAGCAGTCTTTGTGAGGCTGGCCGAGCTGAGGCGTTACCAAACTTAATTACAGGCCATTGAGGTAAATTCTGCACAATTGTGGGGGTATGGCTGGCTGGTTCGGCGGAGGTACGATCGCGCCTCCAAGCACCTGGCCAAAGCCTGCGACCGCGCACCAATCGCGCCACCGCCTCAAAACGGCGCTAAATTTTAGAGAATTTCTCAGGCGATCCTATGCCCATTGTTCTGCCGCTCTTTGCTAAGGCCTTTTTTACCCTGTTCGTCGTGATCGATCCAGTGGGGCTAACGCCTTTATACCTGGCTCTGGTGGGCGATCGCAGCGAAGCCGAGCAAACCCAGATTGCCACCCGTGCCGTGGTCGTATCGGCCATTATTCTGCTGGTCTTTGGGCTGACGGGGGCTTATGTGCTGCACAACCTGGGCATTAGCTTACAGGCGTTTCAAATTGCGGCGGGGTTTCTGCTGTTCAAGATTGCCCTCGACATGATCTTCGTGCACCAGGAGCGCGAGACCGAGGCCGAAGTGCAGGAGGCGGAAGTACGGCAGGACGTCAGCGTGTTTCCCCTGGCAATTCCGCTGATTGCCGGGCCGGGCAGCTTGGCCAGTATTTTGGTGCTGTCGCGGGAGTCAACCAACTACTACCTGGGCCTCAGCGTGGTGCTAGCCGCCGCCGGAGTCGTGATTTTGCTGTGCTACGTTTTTTTGCTGCTGTCGCAGCCTTTGGGCAAGTTTTTGGGCCAGATCGGCATCAACGTGGTTACCCGCGTGCTAGGGGTGCTGCTGGCGGCGCTGGCGGTGCAGTATATGCTCGACGGGTTGCTCAGCGTGCTGCAGCTGCCGCCCGCCCAGGCCTTTGGCCTCGATACCGAGCTGCCAGAGTTATGAATGACCAGACCCCAGAATTGGACAAACTCTGGGGTCTACATCTTTTCTAATCCAGTGGGTCTTTAAGCCAGCAGCACCTGCCCAGCAGCGTTGACCCCAGCGCCAGGGGTGAACTGGTCGTAACCCAGGTGGGTGAGGGTTGATTCTAGGGCGGCAACGGCGGTGAGAATATCGCGATCGCACACAAAGCCCAGGTGGCCAATCCGAAAGATCTTGCCCTTCAGGTGATCTTGCCCCCCGGCCAGAGCAATATCAAACTGCTTTTTCATCGTCGAGCGAATTTGCTCAGCATCTACCCCCTGGGGCATGACGGCGGTGATCGCCGGGCTGGCGCAGTCGTCGGCCCCAAACAGCGGCAGATTGAGGGCCGCCATGGCGGCGCGGGTAGCTCGCTTCTGGCGATCGTGGCGGGCAAAGATGGCCTCCAACCCTTCCTTCTGCATCATTTGCAGCGCCGCATGAAGGGCAAAGAACAGGTTAACTGGCGGGGTGAAGGGAGTCGTATTTTTAGCGGCTCCCTTGCTGTAGGGCTTCAGATCGAGGTAGTACTTGGGCAGAGTTGCCGTTTCGTAAGCCTCCCACGCCCTGGCGCTAACGCTGACAAAGGCCAGACCGGGCGGAATCATGTAGCCCTTTTGAGAGCCAGACGCCACCACATCCAGGCCCCATTCATCAATAGGCACGGAGCAAGCCCCCAGGCTGGTCACCGCATCGACCATGATCAGCGCCCCGTGGGCCTTGACGTAGCGATTGATGGTCTCTAGGTCGTTGAGCACCCCGGTGGAGGTTTCGCTGTGGGTGATAATCACCGCTTTGATTTCTTTAGCGGTGTCGGCCTCCAGAGCCGTCTTAAAGTCGTCAGGATTTAGCGGTTTGCCCCACTCGGCGGTAATTTCCTGGGTATTAAGGCCGTAGGCGCGGGCCACATCGCCCCAGCGTTCGCCAAACTTGCCGTTGTTGCCCACCAGCACCTTATCGCCCGCGCTGAGAAAGTTGATAATGCCTGCTTCCATCGCCCCAGTACCGCTCGCGGCCAGCACCAGTACGTCGTTTTGGGTCTGATGCAGCCACTTAAGGTTTTCGGTTACCTCTGCCATCAGAGCGCTAAATTCGCCGCTGCGGTGGCCCATGGGATGCTTGGCCATAGCCATCAGCACCTGCTCTGGTACAGGGGTCGGCCCCGGAATCATCAGCATCAACTTATTATCCATGCCTGCTACTGCCCAACTCTGCAAATGAAGAAACAAACCTTCAGCTTACCAACTAAGGATGGGAGGTTTTGCATTTCTTCGCGGCATCGTAAGAAGTGTGAGGGGATTTTGGATTTTAGATTGGGATATAGCTGTTAAATCTAAGGGTAGGGTGACTTTTAGGGCTATTTAGCGAGTATCAGCAATATGTGGGCAAAGCCTCCCGAAAACCTGTGGGTTTTGTGCCTTTACCCACGCTACGCAGTTCGGTTTGGCCGACTATAGCTTGGGTCAACCGTAGGGCGAACCCACGGGGGTAACGGTCTATGCAGTCTTACCCGTGGGTTTTGTGGTTTCGCATCACGCCATAGCCTCAGGATGCAAGGGTATGCTGTTGATAGGGGAGTAGAGTCGCCACCGATGGTATCGTCCCTGGCCCAGCGTTACGTCAATGCCATCTCTATGAATTTTTCTGCCCTTAATCGCTCCCTATTTTGGGCCGCCAATTATCCCCCCCACAGGGCCTGGACGTTCTGCTTCCTCTGGGTTGGCCTGACGGTCTTAGGGTGTGGATTAGCCATGATCAGCGTCCCTGCTGAGCAACCCCGAATCACTCCCTACGTTCTGGGAGCTGCAGTCGGTCTCTTGCAGGGTCTAATGCTGCGTTTGGGAGCTTCGGGAACGGTGCGATGGACCCTGGCAACGATGTTAGGGGTAGTGCTGAGCAGCCTGGTGCGGCCCTATATTGCCTTTCACAGCAGCTTAATCATGAGTGGAGCCGTAGGGGGCATGATAGTGGGTGGTATTCAGGGGATAGTCTTTTATGCCCAAATTCCTGGCATGGCCTGGTGGGTTTTAGTTCAAGTCATTAGCGGTGCGGTTAGTTGGGGGCTGGGCTGGTTTATTTTGGGTTCTGTTAGCCGAGCTATAGGGCATACAGCCACCGGGTTGATTTTGACGAGTTCTGTAGCGATCGCCATGATGTGGGGCATTTCTGCCACCATGACAGGCATGGTGATGTATCGGTTGCTGGCTCTACGCCATGATCGCCGTACGCCCTTACCACCCCCTGAATCATGATCGGTCCCAGGGCTTCCTCATTAAATCTGTTGTCAGGGGAGAAAGAGCTGTGGCTGTCGGCTTCCAGCGGTGTGAAATCAATTTCATGGCGCGGGCTGCCTGATAGTAGCGCAAAGCTTTTATCCGCTGCCCTTTCAAAGCGAGGTTGACTATGGCCTTACCCCTGACCCTCTACCAGCTCCCTGCTCAACCCATTACAGCCGCAGACTTTGCCCCCTTTGGCCAAGTCATCTTCCCCAGCCCCGATGAGGCTACCTTTGGCCCCGCCGATGCCCAACTCAAGCTGGATGCTGGCATTCCCCGTTTCTACATCATGACCCTGATGAATAGAGGTATGCAGTTTCGCACCATTACCCGGCACCAGCGCTGCACCCAGTGCCTTGGGGCGCTAGAGGGCAAAGACTGGGTCATAGCGGTCGCGCCACCGGGGGCAGCAGCGCAGCCCAATCCGCAAGACATCCGCGCCTTTCACATTCCTGGCAACTGCTTCATCAAGCTGGAGGTGGGCACCTGGCACGCCGGGCCGTACTTTACCCACCCCAGCGTCAGCTTCTACAACCTGGAGCTGAGCGATACGAATGTAACCGACCACCAGACCTGTCATTTGGCGCAGGCGTTTGGGTTGGAGTTTGAGATTGTGGATGGGTAGGTGGGTAGGTGGGTATAGATCACACTCATCCACTCATCCACTACCGAGCGATCGCCCCCTCCACCGCTTCAGTCACCAACGGTGGCAGCACGTAGGCGGTGGCCTGCTTAATCGCGGGCGATCGCAGCCCGTAGGGCACCTTACCCATGCCGGCCGCAGCGTACTGGCGGCAAAATTCTGCCAGATCGGGGGCAGCCTGGTGGGGCGCGAGGTCGTTAAAGATAAAGGTGAGCTTGCCGGGGGCAGAGAGGGCGGCGTTGCAGGCGCGATCGCAGGCGGCCATACAGCGCACCGATTGCAGGTTAACCGTGCCGTCTTCGAGCTGGGATGCTAGCTGGTTAATCAGGTGCTGGCCCCCGGTAGTGTCGCCTGTCTCAGCGGCGGGGAACTTGCACAGGGCACAGACAAACAGAGTCGGTTGGGTCATAAAAAGGCAAAAGACACAAATGTACACAGGTCAAGACTGCGCTAGCCTTCGTCGTGGCTTAGCGCTGGCGCTAGTGGGGTGGTTTGGGCGACGGGGCCAGGCTAGTCTCGGAGCGCAATTTTTCAGAGACAGATACTCATCCCCACGCGCAATCAGGCCGTAACCCTGGCTCAAGAGCCTCTGCCGGGCGGCGGCACCGATGGACAACCAGCACTCGTCAATAGACAGCGTCGGCCAGAACCGGCTTGCCGCAGGCGGTCATGGCTACGCACAGACCCTAGCCTGCAGGAGGCTGAGTCAGCACCGTGATTAAAGAAAGCCCTGAGCTACAACACCCCAGGACAGGCAAAACTTTATAAGTAGTCATCTGTACCTCGCAGATGGAAAGAAAAGTAGACATCCATCGGCGGGCATTCTGACTGACACGATTTTGGATTTGCGGATTTGGATTTTGGTTTCACGCTCCGCCAAAATCTAAAATCCGAAATCTAAAATCGGCTCACAGCTGCGGGACAGTGGCAGATTTTCACTGCGCTTTCCCCGTTTCCTTTAGCGCCTGATCTTCGCTAAAACCGACAGAGTTGAATACTAACACCTGGGCGACAGGTCTAGGTGCAGCCGGTCTAGATTCTTGACCTGCGGCAACAAATACCCAGCCCTATCGACCCTGAGGGGCTTGCTGGCGGCGATAGGCGGCCATGTAGACCACGTTGTCACCAGCGCGGTGATCGCTGTGGGCGGCCACTAGCCCAGCCGCTTTAACCTGCTTAGCCAGGGCCACAGGCAGGGTAGAGCCCGGCTCGGGAGGAACCAAAAGCTGCTTGAAGCTGACGTTAAGCTCGGCTTCTGGGGCCCAGTCTTGCTGGCGCACCCAGCAGCGATCGCGATCGCACCGAATAACCACAAAGTCTGGCACATGGTCATCTTGGCCCTTAAGGCGCACCCGTGACCCTGGCCGAATTGTTAAGGAAGCCATAGCGCTGCACCTGGAGTAGGCTAGCCGTTATAGATCCAACAATAGTTCATTTGAACTGATTTTTGAACAAGAGATACACAAAAAATTAATTATTGACTTCATTCTAAAAGATCGTGCCGAGATTTGGGGTTAACAGTCGGCGGCGCGGAGTTAACGCCAGGTTTAGAATTCCCCAGAGCTGGCTGCTCTAGGGCTAGTGTCTATGCCAGGCTGTTTGTGACAGATTAAACCAGGCTGTTTGTGACAGACTAAAAATGTCGTCGGCTTTGGTTGTCTATGCTCCTTCAGACTGCCCCGCTACCGCTGGCTAGCGTGCTTCAGCAGCGCCGCGATCGCCTCGCCGAACTGCACCCCCAGCCTGTGCTGCTGTGGTCAGGGCAGGCGGTAGCGCGCAATTTTCCGGCCAATGTTTACCCCTTTCGGGCCAACAGCCACTTTTTGTACTTTGCCGGTCTGCCCCTGGCCAACGCCGCCATTCACCTGGAGGGGGGCCGACTGACGCTATTTATGGATGACACCACGCCAGAGGCGGCCCTGTGGCATGGACCCACCCCCAGCCGAGATACCCTTGCCGCCGAAATGGGGGCCGCGGCGGCTTACCCTTGTGCAGATGCAGACCGCTATCGAGCCGAGGCTGCCACGCTGCCTACCCAGGCCCAATCTGAGCCAGACGACAGTCAGGCCTTAATCGAAGCCCTGGTAACTCTGCGGCTGTACCACGATGACGAGGCCCTGGCGCAAATTAAGAGCGCCGCCGCCGTATCAGTTGCCGCTCACCAGGCAGGAATGGTTGCCACGCCCAAAGCCACCGCCGAAGCGGCGGTACGAGCCGCTATGGAGCAGGTGATTATCGCGGCTGGCATGACCTGCGCCTACAACAGCATTGTCACCGTCCACGGCGAAGTGCTGCACAACGAGCAGTACCACCATGCCCTGGCTGCCGGGGATCTGCTGCTGGCCGATGTCGGCGCCGAAGCCCCCAGCGGCTGGGCCTCCGACATTACCCGCACCTGGCCCGTGTCGGGCCGATTTACCGCTCCCCAGCGGGATATCTATAACGTGGTGCTGGCCGCCCATGACGCCTGTATTGCGGCGGCCCGACCCGGCGTCGAGTACCGCGATCTGCACCTGCTCGCCTGCTGCACCCTGGCCGCAGGGCTGGTCGATTTGGGCCTGCTCAAGGGCCACCCCGACAGCCTGGTCGAACAGGACGTCCACGCTCTGTTTTTTCCCCACGGGGTGGGGCACCTGCTGGGCCTCGATGTGCACGATATGGAAGATTTGGGCGACGCGGCGGGCTATGCGCCGGGGCGCAGCCGCAGCGATCGCTTTGGGCTGAAGTTCCTGCGGCTCGATCGCCCCCTGTCCGCCGATATGGTGGTCACAATTGAACCAGGGTTTTATCAGGTGCCCGGCCTTCTAGGCCCGGCCCGACTGTCGGGGCAGTATAACGACACCGTCAATTGGGAGCGCCTAGAGGATTTTCATCAGGTGCGCGGCATTCGCATCGAAGACGATGTGCAAATTACCCAGACTGGCTGCACCGTATTGACCGAGGCGCTGCCCACCCAGGCCGACGCGATTGAAGACCTATGTGGCCCTGCTTAATGATCTGCCCGGAGGGTAAGTCTGGAGTTTAGAAAGTTTTAGGCTTTCTGGAGCTATCACATCTTTCTGGGGGCTGAT
The DNA here is from genome assembly GCA_003022385.1 of filamentous cyanobacterium CCP3. Classification (GTDB taxonomy): domain Bacteria; phylum Cyanobacteriota; class Cyanobacteriia; order Phormidesmidales; family Phormidesmidaceae; genus Nodosilinea. Next base: position 14,659 of record PYGV01000038.1, read on the forward strand.
ATGATTGCAGTGAGCAGTTTTTAACCGTTCCTTATGAATTCTGTAAATCTCACGGCTCAGTCCCAGCCTAACCTCAGGGTCGGTTTAGGTCGGGTGCTGATTGTCGAAGACGAAGAGCTGATTCGAGAAACGGTAGCCCTGGGGTTGGCCGAAGAAGGGTTCGACATTCTACTGGCCGAAGACGGCCTGACTGCCCTGGATATGCTGGGCGGCACCTCGGTATCGAGCCGTACCGATCGCCCAGAAATCAACCTGGTAGTGCTCGACCTGATGCTGCCCGGCATGAATGGCCTCGACCTGTGCCGCCTGCTGCGTCACCAGGGCATTGATGTGCCCATTCTGGTACTCAGCGCTAAGGGTACCGAAACCGACCGTGTAGTCGGGCTAGAAATCGGCGCTGACGACTATCTCACCAAGCCCTTTGGCATGCGAGAACTGGTTGCCCGCTGTCGAGCCCTGCTGCGGCGACAGCGGGGCAAGGCTACCGCCGAAAAAGACAATGTGCTCAAGTTCGAAGACATTACGCTGCACCCCCAGGAGTGTCGCGTTTTTCTCCAGGGCGCAGAAATTAATCTTTCGCCTAAAGAGTTTCGAATTTTAGAGCTGTTTATGGGTCAGCCACGGCGGGTCTGGTCGCGCGACCAAATTATTGACCAGGTCTGGGGCCACGACTTTATGGGCGACAACAAAACCGTCGACGTGCACATTCGCTGGATTCGCGAAAAGCTGGAGGTTGACCCCAGTCATCCTCAGTACCTCAAAACCGTGCGCGGCTTTGGCTACCGCCTGGGCTAGTTCTCAAAGGTATCTCTTTGTTAAGGGTGACTGAGTAGCTACTCAGCGTCGGTTTAACTTCGGCAACAAATAAACCTGTAACCTAGATTCTCGTTTAGGCTATGTAGGCAGGGGTATATAACCAGGCTGCGTGCCAGGGTCTGAGTCGTGGCCGTTGGCCGTCGAGGTTTACCTGCCGATGCTTTGGACCTGGTGTAACGTCATGCCGCTCACCATCTTAATTGCGGAAGACGACGAGGGCACTCGCCTTTCGCTGTGTGACTTTTTGGAGCTTGAGGGCTACTCCGTGCTGATGGCCAGCCACGGCGAAATGGCGCTACAGCAGGTGTTTAGCCATCAGCCCCAGCTCATTATCACCGACGTTGGCATGCCGGGGCTAGACGGCTACTCTCTGGTGCAAAAGGTGCGTCAGTTTCCGGCCTTTCGGCTGCTGCCGGTTATTTTTCTGACCGCCCACAACCAGATTCAAGATCGCATCAAGGGCTATCAGATGGGCTGTGATCTATACCTGCCCAAGCCCTTTGAGCTACAGGAGATTGGGGCGATTGTGCGCAATTTGCTAGAGCGATCGCAGCTGATTCAGTCAGCTTGGATTCAGCAGGTAGCGCTGAATACTGCCCAGCAGCGGGCGCTGCAGGTTAGCGACATGCTCCCAGAGGTACCCAGGCAGGCTGCTCCGGAGGTTGTCTCCTCCTGGTCGCCGCCTCCGACTGACCTGGCGGCTGACTTTACCGCCCGCGAGCAAGATGTTTTGGCGCTGCTGTCAGACGGGTTGTCGAATGCTCAAATCGGCGATCGCCTGTTTTTGAGCCCCCGCACTGTCGAGAAGTACGTCAGCAGCCTGCTACGCAAGACTGAAACCAACAATCGCTCTGAGCTGCTGCGGTTTGCCATCAGCCATCACCTGGTGCCCTAGCCTGACAGCCCACTGCGGGTGGGGTAGCGGCGCAGCAGCGCAAAAAAGCCCTGCCCATTGAAGCTGCGAGGATCCATCCGGTTGCCGGAGCGATCGACGGCCTGGTGGGTCGTGATGCGGCTGTCGGGGATGGTCGTTTGGGCCAGCAGCCAGGCCAGGGAGGCGTACTGGGCCGGGGTATAACCGCTGTGGTTGCGGCGGTCTCTAGAGAAACGTGGTAGGCAAAGTTGTTGACCGAGGGGGGAAAGGCCGCATTGGTGCGCACGGTTTCTGGCCCATTGGGGCCATTAAATACTGAGTTGCCGGCCCCAAAGGCGCGCTTCTCGGGCGGCACGATGTAGTAGATTGTGCCATCGCGGCCAATCAGGGCGTGGTAGCTGACTTGATCCTGGTCGCGGGGGTGATGGGTGCGAAACAGATTGAGCGCGCTTTGGGCCGAGCCTACGGTCTCGTGCAGCACGGCAATAAAGTCGTTGTGCAGCACCCGCCCGTCGATGTCGGTAGCGTAGCGATCGCCGTAGTTAGAGGGGTCGGCCAGGGCCGTAACCTGGCGCGGTGGCGCGGCCTGGGCCAGCTGCAGGTCGGCCTTGGCGAGGTGAGTGACATCGCTGTCGCCTGACGGCAGCGCTTTGAGAAACTGTAGCGATGTCTCCGTCGTGGTTTGGAGGGGAGATAGATGGCTCGCGATCAGCTGATTGGGCAGCTGATTGGGCAGCTGATTGGGCAGCTGATTGGGCAGCTGATTGGGCAGCTGAGAGGGCAGTTGAGAGGACGGCGGTGGCGCTATTCGGGCCGACGCCAGCCCTGCGCTCAGCAGTGCTACCAACAGTCCTGTCAAACCAATCCAAATCCAGCGACGAGCCACGGCGGCTTCCCTCAGTGCGGTTAGTTTATTTTGTAGCGCGAAATCAGCTAAGTGAAAGCTACTGGCGCGACCAAATCATCAGGAGGCCCAGCGATCGAGGGCACGCTTGCCGCCCCAGCGGGCCACAATCTCGTCGTCATAGTTGTCGGCAATGCGAATGACGGTGGTGACCGAATGGTTCAACCCGCGGCGATCGCAGGTTTCGCCCACCAGGCTGTGCTCAAACACAATGTCATCTTCGGCGTCGTAGGCAAAACGGCCAAAATAAATGCCGTTGTTTTCGCGCAGCAGGTAGTAGCTCAATTCGGCGGTGAGCTGAATATTGGTAACAACGTAGGATCGAGTTGTGATCAGGGTTTCATCCTGGTGCCAGGGCACAACCCGAGTAGATGCGACAGCCGACCCCAGATTGACAATGAACAGAGGCTCATCCTCAAAGACCACCAGCGATTCGCCAAACAGCTCATGCATCCAGGGCAAGATACGATGGTAGACCGCCTCCTGGCCGGGGGTTCTAAACTCCATAACACTCATCGAAGGCGAACAGCAAACCTCAGCCGTAGGCTCAAGCCTTAACAGATTATCCTTAGAGCAGCCCTAAAGAAAAGCTATCTAAGTATTGTCTCACCGTTGCTTTAGAAAGGGACAGCCAGAAAAACAATCCCTCCCTGTACCTCTACTTCGTCACCCCTATGGCCTGCATTGTGTTTACCGACCTCGACGGCACCTTGCTCAATGGCGAAACCTACGCCTACGCAGCGGCGATGCCCACTTTGGCTAAGCTCACCGCCCTGGGCATTCCGGTAGTGCCCGTAACCAGCAAAACCCGCCAGGAAGTCGCCCAGCTGCGCCAGGATGTGGGGCTGCGCGACCCGTTCGTAGTCGAAAACGGCAGCGCCGTGTACATTCCCGTCGACCACCCTCGCTTTGCCCTGCCATCGGGGGACAATGTAGACGGCTACCGGGTGCTACAGCTGGGCTGCAACTACGTCACCGCTCGGGCCGGATTGAAGGCGATCGCTCAGGATCTGGGTCGCCCCCTCAAGGGCTTTGGCGACTGGAGCGTGGAGCAGGTGGTACAGCTTACCGGACTGTCTCCAGAGGAGGCGAAACAGGCTAAGGCCAGAGAGTTTACCGAACCCTTTATGACCCCCAAGAATGTGCCCGCCGAGCAGCTGCGCGAGGCCGTCGAGGCGATGGGCTTTCGGGTAGTGATCGGCGATCGCTTTTCGCACCTAATTGGGGCCGAGGCGGGCAAAGGCAACGCCGTACATCAGCTGGTGCAGCTCTTTGAGATCAAAAATCCTGATGCTAAAACTATAGCCACCATCGGCCTGGGCAACAGCCCCAACGACCTCGACATGCTCGAAAACGTCGACTACCCGATCGTGCTGCCCAGCGCCCACGGCCCCCACCCCCAGCTGGCCGACCGGGGCTGGCCCGTCGCCGTAGCACCCGCCCCTGAGGGCTGGGCAATGGCCGTGGAGAATGCCTTGACTCAGATTGCCGCCTAGTTCAGGTCTTGCCCTGCGCCCACACAGCACACAAACGTTTGAAGCTCCTGTAAATCTAGGGGCTGGGGTAGGGCTGCGATCGCCCCAGTTCGGTAGGGTAGCTAAAAACGGTTTAGGGTCTATCGGCGGCTGGCGTAATCTGGCGCAACTGCTCGGGCAACCTGAAAGCAACGATTCACCAGGGAAGATTGGCCGCTATGAATGTAAGTTGGAGCGCACTGCTCACGGCAGCCCTGGCCACTGTGCCACTGCTGCTGCTAGTAACCTCAGCCTTTTTAGCTCTGGAGTGCCTGTTTGCTCTGGGCGGACGCGCCACGGCCCTGGATGCCTCTACTCTGCCTGCCGATCGCTCTCTGGCGGTGCTGGTGCCTGCCCACAATGAGGCAGGTGGCATTGGGGCCACGCTAGCTACCATTACGCCGCAGCTGCGGATGGGCGATCGCCTGGTGGTGGTCGCCGACAACTGTACCGACACCACCGCGGCCGAAGCCCGCCAGGCTGGGGCCACCGTAATCGAGCGCCAGGACTCGACCCAGCGCGGCAAGGGCTATGCCCTCGACTTTGGCCTCCGCCACCTGGCCAAAAATCCCCCCGATGTGGTGGTCTTTGTCGATGCCGACTGTACTCTCCACCCCGGCAGCCTGACCGCCCTAGCCAGCCAGGCCCAGCAGGCCAACCGTCCTGTACAGGCCGTTTATCTTATGGAAAAGCCCGCCAATCCTGGGCTGAAAGACGGCATTTCGGCCTTTGCCTTTAAGGTCAAAAACTGGGTGCGTCCGCAGGGGCTGTACGCCCTGGGGCAGCCCTGCCTGCTGACGGGTACCGGCATCGCCATGCCCTGGGCAGCGGCAACCTCAGTGAGCGTCGCCAGCGGCCACATCGTTGAAGACATGAAGCTGGGGCTGGATCTGGCTCTTGCAGGCTACGCGCCTCAGTTTTGTCAGGCCGCCTGGGTGACCAGCCGCCTGCCCAGCGGCGACCAGGCCGCCACCACCCAGCGCACTCGCTGGGAGCACGGCCATCTGCAAATCTTTACCGAGTACGTGCCCAAATTACTGGGCCAGGCCATCCGTCAGGGACGTTTAGACCTGCTGGCCCTGGCTCTGGAGCTGTCGGTACTGCCAATTACGCTTCAGGTGATGGCTGTAGTCGCGATCGCCCTCCTCAGCCTGGTCATTGCCCTGGCTGGCCTCAGCTGGTTGCCCGCCTACCTGGCCCTGGCAGCTCTGGTCTGCCTGGTGGCAGGCATTGGCCTGGCCTGGGCGGGCTATGGCCGTAGCGATCTATCCCTGCGAGACATCCTGGCGGTGCCTGCCTACATGCTGAGCAAGTTCTCGATCTTCTCAAAGTTTTTGACCAAGCGCGAACAAACCTGGATTCGCACCGAGCGCGATAGCTGAGGTCAATCTTGGATTTTGGATTAGGCCGTAGATACTGTTAGCGGTTGATCATTAAATTTTTCCCATAATTGCTTGAGTGAGTTTGATGACTGTTTTGACCGCTCAAAGTTTGGCTGCCCTTGTCATCTATACGTCTGCAACCCAATCGAGCTGTTTTTTGAGCTGTACTGAGTCAGATTGCGATGGATTTTGTAGCATTTCAAACTTCTGAAGTGCCTTAATCCATTAGCTTCACATTCTAATAATGGCTTCTGGATAGACGGCGAAGTGGTTGTTGCAGGAAGTTTTTGCCATCGATCTGAGCCGAGACATCTCCTCAAACAAGCTCTAAGTTTTCGCGTAGATTAACTTGCAGGAGAGTATCTTTTGAGGCAGGGGTGAACCAGTAATAAATAGATTAGATTATAAATTTAGGGCCTTGCTTAGCGTCTGAATAAGTAAGTTGCTAAATACCGAGCAGCATTTCGGAATAGGATGCTGGCAGGGTGTAGTCGACGGTGGTTTTTGCAGACTGGGATTAGTTTGCGCCTAGGTTCACCGTTGTTACCGACCGATAGAGCTCATGTCGATCTGTACCCTTACCATGCCCTCCCAGCCCCACGATTTTATTCCCCAGGGCGATCAGGATAGCGATTCGTCCGCCTTTGAGCTGGTAGATATGGCTACCGCCCTCGACCAGACGGCCAGTGCAGCTTCCCACCCGGCGGCCCGCCATCCCAAGTGGGTCTGTAGCCGAGTGCTGACGGGCCACAGCAGCTGGGTGCGATCGGTGGTGGTCAGTGCCGACGGCAACTTTATTATCAGCGGCAGCGGCGACAAAAGCGTGCGAGTTTGGAACCTGGCGACCGGGCACACCATGCAGATAATCGACAGGCACCGGGCCTGGGTGCGGGCGGTGGCTGTCAGCCCCGATCGCACCTGTTTTGCCAGCGTCAGCAATGACAACACCGTTCGGCTGTGGAATTTCACCACCGGAGAGGCCCTGGGCCAGCTGGAGGGCCACAGCAACTGGGTGCGGGCCGTCGCCTTTAGCCCCAATGGCAAGTACCTGTTTAGCGGTGGCCAAGACAACAAGATCTGCGTCTGGCGGCTGAGCGATTCCGGAGCGGATCGCTCCGCGAAGCACGCCCTGATTCACCAGTTCAATGGCCATACCCACTGGATTCGTGCGATCGCCGTCAGCCACGATGGCACCACCCTGATCAGCGGCAGCCAGGACAAAACCCTGCGCCTGTACCGGCTTAAGGGCAAGGGCAGTAACCATGTGCTGACAGGCCATACCGGCGAGGTGCTCTCGGTAGCCGCCAGTCCCAACAACTGGCTGCTGGCCAGCGCCAGCGCCGACTGCACCGTCCGCTTTTGGAAGCTCAACAGCGGGCGCGAACCCACCTGCTTTAAGGCGCATCCGGCCCCGGTCAATAGCCTTGCCTTTAGCCCCGACGGCAGGCTGCTCGCCACCGCCAGCAACGACAGCACCATTCGCCTGTGGGATATGGCGCAGGGCCGCTTGATTAGCATTCTCACCGGGCACGAGGGCTGGGTGTGGGGGGTAGATTTTGCCCCCGACGGGAAAACTTTGGTCAGCGCCGGCTGGGACGGCACCGTGCGCGTCTGGCAAGAGCAGTAGTGCTCTGTCTACTTCGGCCTTCGCTTGTTCTTTAGCTATTGCAGCTGTATGGCGCTTACCTACGTCCTGCTGGGACTGATCGTGCTCTCGTTTGTGGGTTCAGGGGCGCTGACGCTCATCAAGGGAAGCCTGCCGCTGTCAATCGTACTGTGGATTGGCGGCGTAGGCGTTGCGGCGGTACTGGTGGCCGTATCGGGCGTGTTTTGGATGCAGCTCGCAAACCCTGAGGCCTTTGCTGGCCAGGGGGGTGGCTTCGCCTTTGTGCTCGTGTTGCCCTTCTTTATCGGTACCGGCATTTTAATTGGGGCCTGGTCGGTAGCCTGGGGCTACTGGCTCGCCCCAGGTGGGGGCAACAGCCTGTGGTTTCAGCTGATTGGGCTCTTGGGCAGCAGCATCGTCGGGCCGCTGGTCGCCTGGGCGCTGACCTTTCCCATAGAGCGCATGGGCCTGTGGCTCACCCTACTAGAACCCAACGATAAGGTAAGTCCGCTGGTGCTGGCCGCGCTGATCGGCAGCTGTCTGACGGCCATCCTCGTCCACGGGCTGACTCGGCTGATGGCAACGCTGGTACTATAGGTTCGCGATCGCCCGCAGGTATTCGCGGCGCATGGATGCGATCGCATCGATCGAAATGCCCTTGGGGCACACTGCCTGACATTCGCCGTGGTTAGAGCAGTCGCCAAAGCCCTCAGTTGTCATTTGATCGCCCATGGCCAGCACCCGCTGCTGGCGCTCGGGGTGGCCCTGGGGCAGCAGGGCCAGGTGGGCCACTTTGGCGGCGGTGAATAGGCTGGCAGAGGCGTTAGGGCAGGCGGCGACACAGGCTCCGCAGCCGATGCAGGTGGCATAGTCAAAGGCGGAGTCGGCGCTGGCCTTGGGGACGGGAATGGCGTTGGCCTCGGGGGCGGACCCGGTTTTGACCGAGATGTAGCCACCGGCCATGATGATGCGATCGAGCGCCGCCCGGTCAACCACCAGATCTTTGATTACCGGAAAGCCCTTGGCCCGCCAGGGCTCGACCGTGATTTCGTCGCCATCGCTAAAGTGCCGCAGGTACAATTGGCACGTTGCCGTTTGGGGCAGTCCACCGTGGGCTTTACCGTTGATCATGACGCCGCAGGAGCCGCAGATGCCCTCGCGGCAGTCGTAGTCAACCTCCACTGGGTCAACCCCGCTGTGAATCAGCTGCTCGTTGAGCACGTCGAGCAGCTCTAGAAACGACATATCGGAGTGGGCATTGGCTACGGTGTAGGTCTGAAACTGGCCAGGGGTATCGGCAGCAGCCTGCCGCCAGACCTTGAGGTGAAGTTGCATAGTGGTGGCATGAACAAATCTATCTGTAGTGTAGCGATCGCAGGGGAATGGTATAAAACAGGCAGTCTACTGAACGGTTATGGCTAAGGGCAAATCTAAATCTGGGGCTAAATCTGGAGCCGGAGGCGATTCGCGAGCGACCGACCGCCACGTCTACCGCGAGTTTGGCCCCGCTGACCCGATGGCGCGGGGGGTGCCCGATCGCCCGCCCAACCAGCAGACGGTGCGGGTGCAGGTCAGCCGCAAGGGGCGCGGCGGCAAAACCGTGACGGTGATCACGGGCTTTCAGCATTCGCCCGATTCGCTGGCGGCGCTGGCTAAACAGCTCAAGGCCCAGTGCGGCACGGGCGGCACCGCCAGGGAAGACAGCATTGAAATTCAGGGCGACCATGCCCAAAAACTAGTCGAACTTCTGGTGGCCAAGGGTTATCAGGCTAAACGCAGCGGAGGTTGAAGGGTATGAGGTTAGGGGGTAAGGAGTGGATGGGCAGGGGATGGATGCGATCGCTTGTCTGCTTTGGGGCGACTCTCATGCTGGTGCTGGCTGGGCCAGGGGTGCTGCCGCTGCTGGCGAAGACGGACAAAATACCTACGCCCGAAATACCCGCTGCCGCGACTAAGCAAATTCTGCCTGGGGAAAACCTCGGTGAGGAGCCCAGCGAAAATCGGCCACTAATTCCCCCACGGCGAGTTATTCCGGTGGATATTCAAACCCACTGGGCCAAAGACTGCATCACCACCCTGGCTCAGCTGGGCGTAGTCAGCCCCGATCGCAGCAGTCGGTTTTACCCTGACGACGACATTCTCTGGGGCGACTACGTGGCTCTGCTCAACCAAATTAATCCACCCGCCCAGGCAGGCGGCTGGGCCAACCCCCTAGAGCGGGCGCTGGGCCTAGAGACGGCACCCACGGTGGCCGCCCACTATCCCGACCAGTACTTTCAGAGCGATCGCCCCCTGGTGCGGGCCGAGGGCATCATGGCCCTGGCGGCCAAGCTGGGGGCCAACTACGAGCTGGCCGCCAACACAATCATCAACGCCAGCCTCGAAGATGGCCCCCAGGTGCCCCCCTACGCCCGCGAAGGCGTAGCCGCCGCCCTCACCCAGGGCGTGGTGGTGAACTATCCCCAGGCCAACCGTCTCAACCCCGTCCAGCGGCTGACCCGGGGCGAGGCGGCGGCCCTGGTGTGTGGCGCGGCCTCCAACCCGGCCCTGCGCCGCACCGTTGACCCCGCCTGGGTAGCCCAGGCCCAAACTCCTGCGGTGCCCTCGCCGCTGCGCGAAATGCGCGGCGTCTGGCTAACCAACGTCGATAGCCAGGTGCTCTTTTCGACCGAAGCGCTGCAGTCGGCAGTGGACCGTCTGGCCGACCTCAACTTCAACACGATTTACCCCGTCGTGTGGAACTACGGCCACACCCTCTACCCCAGCGCCACGGCCAAGCGCGAGCTGGGGGTGAGCCAGCATTTGATGGGTGATCTGCGCGCCCCTGGGCCAGCCTCCGAGAGCGATCGCGACATGCTGCAGGAGGCGATCGCGTTTGGCCATGCTCGGGGCATGGCGGTGGTGCCCTGGTTTGAGTTTGGCTTTATGGCCCCCGCCGAGTACGAGCTATACCGTCGCCATCCCGACTGGTTTACCCAAAAGCAGCCTGAGGCGGTTTCTGCTGTGCCCAAGGCGGCGGCCAAACCGGCATCCCCCAAGCTGAGCACCCTGGAGCAGCCCAAGGCCAGCGACCTGGCCCGAGAAAAGCACCGGACCAACCAGTGGATCGCCCAGGTAGATGAGTTTCTACCCGACGATGCCCCCCTGGCCGACCCCGGCATCTGGATGGAGGGCAACGTGATTCCGCGCCGCTGGATGAACCCCTTTCACCCGCAGGTGCAAAAGTTTCAGCTGGAGCTGATCAACGACCTGGTGACCAACTACGAGGTCGACGGCTTTCAGTTTGACGACCACCTGGGCCTGCCGGTCGATTTTGGCTACGACCCTTTTACCATCAACCTCTACCGGGCTGAGCACGGCGGGCAGACACCGCCCAGCGACCCCCAGGATGTCGAGTGGGTAGCCTGGCGGGCCAACAAGATCTCCGATTTTTTAGCCGAGGTCTACAAGCTGGTCAAGGCCCGCCGTCCCAATGCGGTGGTGTCGATCTCGCCCAACCCCTACCCCTTTGCCTACGCCAACTACCTGCAGGACTGGCCCAGCTGGGTGAACCGGGGCATTGTCGATGAGCTGGTGATTCAGGTCTACCGCAGCGATCAAAACCGCTTTATGTGGGAAATGAACAAGCCGTCGATTCAGGCGGCGCGGCGCAAAATTCCGGTCAGCATCGGCATTCTGAGCGGGCTGCGGGCTGCCCCTGTGAAGATGGACTTTATTACGAATCAGATGGCAGCGGTGCGCGATCGCGCCTACTCGGGCATGTCGTTCTTCTTCTACGAATCGCTGTGGATTTCGCCGCCGCCTGAGACCGCCACTCAGCGCGTCGAACAGCTCCAACAGGCCTTTGCGTCTCCCGCGACGCGCCCCCAGCGCAGTTGACCCAAATGTCGCTACGTCAGCTCCGCCGGGAACCTACACCGAGTACAGCACCACATTCTCCTGCTCGTTGGGGTCGTTGCGGGCCACGATCGCCTGGGCCGGTTCGCTGTCGCTCAGGTTGGTGGGCTGGTGGGGCACCCCCGGCGGAATGTAGAGAAAGTCGCCCGCCTCGTTGACGATGGTTTTGGTCAATCCCTCGCCGTAGGCCGTTTTGACCCGGCCTTTGAGGATATAGATGGCGGTTTCATAGTCTCTGTGAAAGTGGGGCTCCGCAGTCGCCCCCGGCGGAATGATCACTAAATTCATCGAGAGGCCCTGGGTGCCTGCCGTGGCTGCAGAAATACCGACAAAATAGGGCAGTTTCTGCACCGTGGCGGTGTCGTGCTGGGGCCGCACGGTAACAATCTCGGCATCGGCTGGGGCGGGTACAGCTAGATCAGCCATGGAGGTTTCCTCAACTTGGGTAAATTAAAAGAACAGGCCAGCGTGGGTAAGCGCCCGCAGTTTGGGCTGGTATAGCAGTTCGCCGCCCGAGTTTTCGCCGGTGGCGGTTACCGATGGTCTAAGCGAACTGGCCACCGCTACAGCGGCGCAGATGCAGCAATGTCGTAGCCTCGGCAAACGCTGCCCTGCTGCAACGCTGGGTTAGCGAACTACCGCAAAGTTTACCCAGTCCGTCGGTCTGCGGTTTAGAACACCCCAAAAACCTTAATGCGGCGGCGAGCCTGGTCGCTAAAGGGCTGCTCCCGAGAGATAGCCCAGAGAATGTAGTGGAGGCCGCCCTGGGGGATGCCCTGTAGGATAGTAAATACGTCCTGCAAGTGCCCGCTATCCGATGCCCCCCAAATATAGCCGACCTGATCAGCTGCCAGATACACCTCCCGAAGGCATGAATCCCGAAAAGTATGCTCGCCTCAGGGCCGAGGCCCAGGCACCCTACAAGGG
>PYGV01000005.1 GCA_003022385.1 filamentous cyanobacterium CCP3
CACCCATCTACTCGCCCACTCTCTTCAGTCTGTCCAAACCACCTGCCGCTCCGAACGGCTGCGGTAGCCCGTTTGCTCTTGAATCACCCGACCTGCCTGGGCTGGATCAAAGTAGCGATCAAAATCAGCCCGCAGGCGGGTATTGGCGGCTTCTGCCTCAGCTAACTCGGCGCGAGTAACCTCGAGCTCATGCACCTGAGATTGCAGGTAAGGCAGCAGCCGTCCTAGCGATACCGCTGCCACCGAAATCATAAATATATTGACTCCCAGCCGCGCGCTCAGCTCTAGGGCAAGGGTATGACGAGCCAGCCGTCGCCAGGGGTCAGCCCGTCGCTGCCGCCGAACAGATTGGCGCTGAGAAGATGACACTGGCAGCGGGCGGCGTGAAGGCGAACGACTCATGGGGTGGGTGCTCTAGCTGGCCTTTATTATGCCTGAGAATAATGAGAATAAACCCGATCCAGCGCCCAATATGAGCGGTTTTTCTGAGTTGCAGCCCAGTTTTCGATGGTCGAAGACCGGCCCTAGGATATATCTTTAGCTGGCCTTCATCCACGTGAGCATTACGGAAACTTGATAGTTGAGTTTGGGGTTAAGGCATAATGAAAACAACGGAGTCCCTGCCCCATGCCCCGAAGAATCTTTATCGGCGATATTCACGGTCACTACGACGGCCTACAGCGGCTGTGGGATGCGATCGCCCCCGAGTCTGATGATGAAATTTACTGTGTTGGCGATTTAATCGATCGCGGCCCCAAAAGTGCTGATGTGGTCGACTTCATTCGCCGTCACGCCACCAACTGCGTGCGGGGCAACCACGAGCAGCTCATTCTCGACACTTTCGTTGACGGCAAAATTAACCCCCCCACCCTCCAGGGCTGGATCTTTAGCGGCGGCCAGGCTACTCTGACCAGCTATCACGGCTCTGCCTCTACCCTCGAAGACCACCTCGAATGGCTGCGGCAACTGCCCCTCTACATTGACCTGGGCGATCTGTGGCTGGTGCACGCCGGGGTCAACCCCATGTTGCCCATCGCCGAGCAGAGCAGCTACGAAATGTGCTGGATTCGCGAAACCTTTCACAGCAGCCTGACGCCTTTTTTCTCTGACAAGCTGATCATCACGGGACACACTATTACCTTTACCTTCCCCGGTGTAGATCCGGGCCAAATTGTCGCCGGGCGCGGCTGGATCGATATCGACACCGGCGTCTACCACCCCCGCAGCGGCTGGCTCACCGCCCTCGACTGGGACAACCAAATCGTCTACCAGGTAAATGTGTTTGAGCCGATCGAACGAGTGCGATCGTGCGCTGAGGCGATCACCTACCTCGACCCCACGCTGATCAAAAAACGCCCCCGTGACATGGCCACCCGCGCCGCCTATTAGGGGAGCCTAGCTAAAAACAAGCACAGGTCTTTTAAGCTCTCGTAGATTATCGTAGGGTGCATTCGCGAAGCAATGCACCAATAACTTACGTCACGGGAACTTATGTCACGGGCAATCTGTGCCCCAGTCGTAATCCTGAGTCAACTGTGATAGGTCGGTTCGGCGTTGCTCAGAGACGCAGCTCAGTTCCGCGATCGCCGCGCCTGATATCGCCATTCCAAGTAAGTGGGTTGGCCAATTCACATGTAGGATGGGTTAGCGATAGCGTAACCCATGCGGGTGTTGGGTTTCGTGCCTCAACCCAACCTACATCAACTTATATTTAATTGCGATTGCCTACTTAGCAAAGGCGATCGCGTGAAAAGACCCCTGGGTTTTTCCAAAAATCCAGGGGTCTGGAGCTACATCCCTACACTGTGGCGGGGATCTTCACGCCGGAGAGAATGCCTTCTTTTTGCGCCATATAGAGCATGAGATCGACCACTCGCATTGAGTAGCCCCACTCGTTGTCGTACCAGGCGATGACCTTAAAGAAAGTTTCGTTGAGGCCAATGCCTGCCCCGGCGTCGAAGGTGCTGGAGTGGGGGTCGGTGATGAAATCGCTGGAAACCACATCGTCTTCGGTGTAGGCCAATACACCTTTCATGGGCCCACTAGCTGCGGCTTTGACCGCTTCGCAGATAGCTTCGTAGCTGGTAGCCTGCTCGGTTCTAAAGGTCAGATCGACCACCGATACGTTAGGGGTCGGTACGCGAAAGGCCATACCCGTGAGTTTGCCCTTGAGCTCGGGCAGCACTAGGGTAACGGCTTTGGCCGCCCCGGTCGAGGCGGGAATAATGTTTTGGCTCGCGCCGCGCCCGCCGCGAAAGTCTTTTTTGGAAGGGCCATCAACGGTGGGTTGGGTGGCGGTGGCGGCATGAACCGTTGTCATCAGCCCGTCGGCCAGGCCAAAGGAATCGTTAATGACTTTGGCGACCGGGGCGAGGCAGTTGGTGGTGCAGCTGGCGTTCGACACAATGATGTCGCTAGCGGGGTTAAACGTTTCGTGGTTGACGCCCACCACAAACGTGCGTACTTTGTCAGGATCTTTGGTGGGGGCCGAAAGAATGACCCGCTTGGCCCCGGCATCAATGTGTTGGTGAGCGGTGTCAAACGTGGTGAAGAGGCCGGTTGACTCGACTACGTAATCAGCACCGAGATCGCCCCAGGGCAGTGCGGCGGGGTTGCGCTCGGCCATACAGGGGATTTTTTTGCCGTCGACAATAATGCCATCCTCAGCGGCTTCGACGGTGCCGTCAAAGCGGCCGTGGGTAGAGTCGTACTTGAGCAGGTAGGCGAGGTTCTCGGGGGGCACCAGGTCGTTGATGCCGACGAACTCAACGTTGTGGTTTTTAATGCCGCCGCGCAGTACCAGGCGACCAATGCGGCCAAAGCCGTTGATGCCAACTTTTAAGGTTGTCATGGTTAGATATCCTTATTGGTAAGGTTTGCTGTGAACTAGGCTGCGATTGGCACAGCCCAATGTCTCTTCGAAAGGGGGCATTGGATGACTCCTGAGTTAGTCATGCTTGGCCCTGCAAATCTTTGTCGCTCCCCATTGGGAAATGCTATGGGTAAACCCTGGGGCAGAGGCGAGATCTACGCTTTTATTTCAGAGTTGAGGTTTTCGTTCAGTTCCTGACTGAACGAATTAAACTAAGTCAAATTCAAGTCCAAGAGTAGAGTTTGGCCGCAGGGAAATTCTATATTCTGGGCTGGACTTGGTATACTCACCTGGAAAGGTGACGGCCAAAAGCCTCTGCTGCTATACCTGCAGTCGATGGGTGAGTGTAGTGACGGCGGTGACTCAATGACGCCTACAGTTTCGGTTGGCCACGGGAGAAAGCGCAATGTTTACTGGCCTTGATCTGATTGTGATCCTGCTGGTGTTTTCCGCGTTTTTTTATGCGACGAGCACTCCCAGTAAAGATAAAGACGCAGGATTTAAGTTTGAGCCGCTAACGCTGCTGGTGGTGGCTATTGTTGTCGGCATGATCGCGGTGTCTGTAGTCAATCGCTAATGCGGTTGGCCATCGCGGCCAGTAACGAGATCTGGTCATCGCTGAGTACGGCGAGGACAGGCCAAAGTTTTGGGAGCAGTCGCTACACGCCAGTTCACCGCCCAAGTTTTCACCTGTGGTGCTGATTGGAAAGTACATAGGGTTAGAACAGGTTTGGCGTAGGGGCATGGCAGGGTGTTGCCACTGTGCCCTGACTAGACCGACTGCTGCAGTAGCCAATGCCGACGCAATCCAGTCACTGCTGTAGTCAGCGACGCCTCAAAGAAAAATTGACAGGGGACGTAGAAAGCTGGCCAAACGGTTGTAGGCGGCCTGAATGTTGTCGCCCTCTAGCACTACTTCTTCGGTGGGATAGTTTTGTAGCACCTCAAGCAGAGTAATCTGCTGGTCATCGCTGGCCGATAGCACCAGGGCCGATCGCAGCGCCTGACGGTTGGCTTCGCCTGTACCCGTGTGAATTGACTGGCCAACGTAGTCGAGTACCCACTCGCCAGGACGGCTGTTAAGGGAGCGATCGAGGATGACGGCGTCGGCGGCCAGGGGACGGGTGAGCAGCGATCGCAGTTCGTCCGGATCTTGCCCCGCCTGGTTGAGCAGCCCGCCCAGCACGCCGGTTGATTCACCCGTGTTGGCCAGCAATTCGAGCAGAGCGACGGGTACGGTACGGCTAAACCCCCGGTAGTTGAGCCGCACCCGCTCGGCGGCCAGCCCTGGGCCAATGGCCAGGGTGCTGAGCCCCAGACTGGCCAGGGCAATGGCTGTAACAATTCGCCGCTGCATAGCGATCTCCTACTGACTGATCTTTTGACGAGCTGCTGTTGCCTAAGGTTGCGACCCGTCTGTCGTCAGTATAACGATGGCGAAAAAGTGTCAATCGCTGGCCCCAGCGCGGGTGCTGAGGGAGTAGCAGAAGCGATCGGCCCGCGAAATTGTGGATCCGTGCAGCACGGGCCGCTGATTGCTGCTGTAGGCCGTGTAGCGATAGACCATCAGGGCGTGGCCCAGGGGTACTTCTAGGTAGCCGCTGAGATCGTAGTCGGCGTGGGTGCACTCGATCACGGCGTCAAGATGATCGATGGGAATGCCGTGCTGAGCCAGGATGGGAAAGGTCATCTGCCGTTCTAGCAGTGGCGCAAAGCGATCGCCCAAATCGGCAATCAGGTAGGACACATCTACAGCCCCAGCGGCCCCGTCCATGCGAAAGAGTTTCTTTTGCAGGTAGACCGACGACGCTTTATCGATCCCCAGGGCCACCGCCGCATCCCTGGGGGCGGCGATTGGCTCAAACACCAGATTTTCAAAGGAAAAGGCGATGCCCTGGCGGGCCATATCCTGCTCTAGAAACACCAGCGGGCTGGAGAGCGAGTAGGTGACTTTCTTTTGGGGCGTGACAAAGACGCCCTTGCCCCGGTAGGCGATCGCCAATCCCTGGCTGACCAGGTTAGCCACCGCCTGACGAGCGGTAATGCGGCTGACGCTGAAGGTTTCCATCAGCTGGTGCTCGCTGGGCAGGCGATCGCCCGACGCATAGACTCCCGCCTCAATCTGGTGACGCAGCTTTTCTGAAATGCTGATGTGAAGAGGAGGAGACATAGTCAGGAAACCATCAACCGGCGGTGGGCCTGCTCAAATGCAGCTTGACCACCCAAAATAATGTGCTAAGCTCACTTGTTATGACAAGTTGATCGCAGCCCATTGCAGAGGGTCGTTGTGCTGACTGCTCTAGTCAGCAGGTCGTTGTGGGAAAGGTGAACTAAGCGCTTGGGAGCTTACCCAGGCAGATTACCTTCCATTCTCATTATCTGATGTTGCCAAAGCATTTTCTACCCGAACGTTAACCATGCTTACGAATACTACACCTGCTGCCAAACTCAGTCCGCGGCCGAACCGGCAGCGCCAGGTTTTGTCCGCCGAGGCGTTAACCATTCTCAACCAGCGATCGAACCGGGCCGGGGCGGTTCAGCTGTTGGGCCATCTGGGAGTGATGGCGATTAGCGGCTGCCTGTGGGCAACAGCCCCGCTGGCGATCGCGCTGCCCGCCCTGGTCATCTATGGGGCCAGCCTGGCGCTGATGTTTTGCCCCATGCACGAGTGCTGCCACCGCACCGCCTTTGCCAACCCCCGTCTCAACGACGGCGCGGCCTGGCTGGCGGGGCTGCTGTCGTTTTACAACAGCAGCTTTTACCGGCGCTACCACAAGTGGCACCACCGCTACACCCAAATTCCGGGCAAAGACCCCGAGCTAGACGACCCCAAACCCCACAGCCTGGGCAACTACCTCTGGCAGCTCAGCGGCATTCCCTGGTGGATTGGCAAGGTGCGCTGCCATAGCAAAGTGGCGCTGGGGCAGCTGGAGGGCATGTATTATCTGCCCGAAAGCGGCCAGGGTGAGGTGGTGCGATCGGTGCGCTGGCAATTGCTCACCTACGCGGCGGTAATTGCAATCTCTACCCTGCTGGGCCACCCCTGGTTTTTGTTCACCTACTGGGTACTGCCGCTGGCGGTGGGCCAGCCCCTGCTGCGCTTTGTGCTGCTGGCCGAGCACACCGGCTGCCCCAACGATGAAAATCCGCTGGTCAACACTCGCACCACGCTCACCCTCTGGCCCCTGCGCTGGCTGATGTGGAATATGCCCTACCACGCCGAGCACCACCTGTATCCGTCGATTCCGTTTCAGGCGCTGCCAGCGGCCCACGCCCAGCTCAAACCCTACTTTGAGCATGTCGATGCGGGCTACGTGCGGGTAAACCGCAGTATTGTGGCCAAAGTTAGCTAAGGGTGACGATGGCAACACCAGAGCAGTTTGTGCTGAAAGGTTTTCCGCTACAGTGCGGGGTGGTGCTCCCCGAGACCAGGGTGGTGTACCAGGTCTATGGCGAGCTGAATGGTCAGCGCACCAACGCTATTCTCTACCCCACCTCCTACGGGGCACAGCACACCGATGTCGACTGGCTGGTGCGCCCCGGCGGCATTCTCAACCCCGACCGCTGGGCGGTGGTGATGGTGAATATGTTTGGCAACGGGCTCTCAACCTCACCCAGCAACGACCCAGCCGTAGCGCGCCCTGGCGTCTATTTCACCCACTACGACAACGTGCGGGCGCAGGTGGCGCTAATCGATGCCCTGGGGATCGAGCAGCTCGCTCTGGTCTATGGCTGGTCGATGGGGGCGCAGCAGGGCTACCACTGGGCCGCGCTGTACCGCGATCGCGTGCGGCGCCTGGCCGCCCTCTGCGGCACCGCCAAAACCACCGACCACAACAAAATTTTTCTCTACAGCCTGCGGGCCGCCCTTACCAGCGACCCGGCCTGGACCGGCGATCGCTTTGAGGGTACGCCCGATCGCGGCTTTCACACCTTTGCCCAGATCTACGCCAGCTGGGCGGCATCGCAGGCCTACTACCGGGCTAAACCCTACCTGGCCTGGGGCTACGACTCGCTCGAAGACTACATTTTGCGCGGCTGGGAGGCGGGCTACCGCCAGCGCGACCCCCACAACCTGCTGGCGATGATTGATACCTGGCTGCGCTGCGACGTGAGCGATAACCCGGTTTACCAAGGCGACTATGCCAGAGCGCTGGGGGCAATTACCGCTAAAACGCTGGTCATGCCCGCCACCACCGACCTCTACTTCACCCCCGAAGACTGCAAGGCCGAGGCGGCGCTGATCCCCAGCGCCCAGTACCGGCCCATTCCCTCGATTTGGGGGCACCGGGCGGGTAACCCCTACCAAAACCCTGAGGATGAGGCGTTTATCCAAGGGGCGATCGCAGAGCTGTTAAATCAATAAAACCAATAATCTGATGCAGTTTCAGTATATGCAGCGGAAAACTAGGCTTAAGGTTCGAGCTGAATGGTGGGCTCACACGGCACCGGAAAATTGACCGAATTGGCGACAAAGCACTTTTGGTGGGCCTGCCCGTGAATTTGATTGGCCAATTCGGCATCGCTCTGAGGAGCCAGAGTGACCACCGGACGCAGCAAAACCTTAGAAAACCGACCGCTGCCGTCCTCCGTTTCGATCATCGTGCCGATGGGGTAGTCTACGTAGCCCGTAACCACGACCTTGGCCTCGGCGCACAGGTGCAGGTACCAGAGCATGTGGCAGCTCGACAGCGACGCAACCAGCAGTTCTTCGGGGTTGTACTTAGTTTTGTCGCCGCGAAAGGCCGAGTCAGACGAGGCCTCGATCGCGGGTTTGCCGTCGGCGCTGATGCGGTGGGCGCGATCGTAAGCGCGATAGCTCTCGGTACCCTGGCCGTTGTTTCCGGTCCAGTGCACCTCAACCCGGTAGAGGTGCTGTTTAGACTGATGCATGCTACTCCTCGCCACTGTAGCGCCCGCTGCTCCATAGCGTTGACAAAATTATCTTTGCCATCTGTACAAGCGTCGATGTCTTCAGGATACTCTGCCGCCAGGGCAACGGTTGAGTCCGCTGTACTGCTGGGCGCAGTCGGGTTGGGCAATTATAAAGTCGCGGGGGCAACGTCTCTTCCCCACCGAGGGTTGGGAGGGTGAACCTGTCTCAGGGCGATTCGTGAAGCGTTTAGCAACTCACTTAGAATAATTCAGTCCATGAAACATGAGGCAGACGATAAGGCGATCGCTCGTCAAAATCGACCCCTCTTAAACCCAAAAGAGCGCCTCGAAAGACGCTCTTTTGGGTTTAAAAATCTTGACTGAGCAACGCTAGGCTACTCAAGCCCAGAATTTACTTCTCCAGAATTACCTTAGCTACCATGCCAGCCCCACGGTGGGGAGCGCAGTAGTAGGTGTAGGTACCAGCAGGCATGTCGCTGGTAAAGGTGGTGGAGTAGTTTTCGCCGGGGGCAAAGGTCAGCTGGGTGTGGGAGATGCTGTCAGCCAGGGCCTTGTCGCCAGGCACGTTAGCGGCATCAAACACGACGTTGTGGGGGGCCATTTTGTTGTTCACCCAGGTCACAGTGTCACCAGGCGAAACGGTGACGGTGCTGGGTTCAAACACGAGCAGACCCGCATCGGAACCCATTTTGACATCGTAGTTGGTGGCCGCAGCGGGTGCAGAGGCCAGGGTGAGGGTACCCACCACCAGTAGAGCAGACAGAATAACCAGGCCCAAACGCTGGGCGGCGCGAAATACACGTTGCATAACTACCTCTAAAGCTCGTATCTCCAGTTCAATCAAACAAGGAGCTGTTAAACAGCCTTCCTATGGCATATTACCTGCTTTATGCGGTAACTTGGGGCTTTGGCGCTGGGGTAATTGCCGCCAGGGACGACCGACAAAGATCTATCAGCAGAACCTACAGTTGGTCCAAGCGCAATCTATCAAACGCTGGAGCAGCCCCCAAGTTAACCCAACCCTCCCTAGACCTGAGGAGCAGAGAAGCGGGTTTTACCGGCTCCCCACATGTCGCCAATGACCTTGGGCTGAAGCAGAATGTGACCCGAGATTGCCACCAAATCTTCCTCGGTCAAACTACGCATTTTAGGATAAATGTCGGCGCTCTTCTTGCTGGGGTGCACCTGAGAAATATCGCTCAGACCATCGTAGGTCATCGGCTCTTTCAGGTAGGCCACCAGGGCTTCAATGTTGTCGCGGGGGGGCAGAGCACCAGCCAGAGAATCTGGGTCAAGGCCAACAGTGGGGTTGGTTTTGGTGATCCCCCCTACGTGGCAGGTGCCACAGGCGTAGTTAAACTGACGACGACCACGGGTGATCTGCTCCAGCGACAGCACATAGTTATCGCCTTCGGCATTGAGCGGCACCGTGCGGGTGGCCTCATCTAGCTCAGCCGCGACAGCGTCTCCCATGACCAGGTGGCTGACAAAGAAGAGTGCGACCGCAACTAGCCAAATGCATCTCTTCAACATGGTTCTCCTCGAATGTATAGGGCTTGGGTATGAAATCAACACAGCTATATCAAGTCAAATCGGAATATGGGGTTTCGCCTTGGGCAAACCTCTCCGTTTAGCCTTGAAGTTAGAGTCAACTCAATGGAGCTTTGCCCCATCAAATCATGCTTGTAATGTCTATCATGCCACCGAAGGGGGCCATTCCCAATGTTTTACCGCTATAAATCGGCGCCAATGTGGGTTGGGGCGATGGTTTCTAAGCCGTTGCTCCATGAGTCGCGGCCATCTGAGGTGGTGGGAACGGCAACAGGCTGATGCAGCCGAATGAGCTGGGCCAGGGTTTGTTTGAGCTGGGTGCGCGGCACAATTAAGTCGACAAAGCCGTGGTCGCGCAAATACTCAGCGGTTTGAAAGTCGTCGGGCAGCTTTTCGCGCAGGGTTTGCTCAACGACGCGGCGACCGGCAAAGCCAATGGTGGCTTTGGGCTCAGCCAAGATAATGTCGCCCAGCATAGCGAAGCTGGCGGTAACGCCGCCCGTGGTGGGGTGAGTCAGCACTGGTAGGTAGAGCAGCTTAGCGGTCTGGTGCTGCTGCAAGGCTCCAGAAATTTTGGCCATCTGCATCAGGCTGAGCATGCCCTCCTGCATCCGCGCCCCTCCAGAGGCGCAGACAATGATCACCGGGCGACTTGTCGCGGTGCCTCGCTCGATCATGCGGGTGAGCTTTTCGCCCACCACCGAACCCATGCTGCCGCCCATGAAGCGAAAGTCCATGACGCCCATGGCTACGGGCAGACCGTCGAGGTCGCCTAAGCCGGTCTGCACGGCGTCGCTCAATTTGGTTTTGGACTGGGTGTCGCGCAGGCGATCGCTGTAGCCCTTGCGATCTTTAAACTTGAGCGGGTCCTGGGGCTGTACGTGGGTGTCTAGCGCCTGCCAGGTGTTGGCGTCGATCAGCTGCCGGATGCGCTCATCGCTAAAAATACGGTGGTGGTGGCCGCATTCGCCACAAACCCACTGGTTGGTGCGCAGGTCTTTGGTGTAGGTGAGAACGTCGCAGTGCTCACACTTAGTCCAAAGGCCATCGGCAATTTCTCGCTCCTGGCGGTCTTCGCTAATGGGGCCTGACTTACGGCGATTGGCAAACCAGTCAAACAGTGACATGCGCGTGCGTTAGCTCAACGGCGACAGAACAATCTATCTAAATTTAGTGAGAGTGTCCAAAATGAACACGCCTTCCATCCTAGCGGGTTTGAGACCGCTGCGATAGATAGGTAGGGCTGGGGCTAATGCAGTGGCCCTTCACGGCATCCGTCATGATGGCCTGGCAGAATTCGGTGCGGTAGACGGTTACCCCCTCCAGGCGAGCGTAGCGCAGGTTGGCCCCACTCAGGTCGGCCCCATCTAGCCTGACATCCTCCAGTGTGGTCCAGTAGCGGATACCACTATGTTACCGCTATCCTGGCCGGGGTCATTTGGTCGTCATGATGTATACACCATCCCAGTCTTGCGGAGGGGGTTGGAGCAGATACTGGCGGGCTCGACTGAGGTGCACCGCCACGGCTTTATCGTCGGAGCGCAGCTGATGGGCCTGCTCAAACAGCGTTAGGGCCTCGTCAAAGCGCATAGCGGTATAGGCGCTGCGAGCCTGGGCATAGAGGTCTAAGAAGGCTTCGGTGTCGGCGGGAAGTGGGACATCCCGTTTATCGATCAGTTCGTAGAGACCAACGGCCTGCTGCTTGCCCTTGACCTGGGTGCGATCGAGCTCACGGACCCAAATTTTGTCGGCGCAGAGGGCATAGGTGTACTCGCTGATCACAATGTCGCAGCCGTACTCTTTGGTGACGCCCTCTAGGCGAGAGCTGAGGTTAACCCCGTCACCAATCACGGTGTACTCCATTTTGCGCTGGGAGCCAATGTTGCCCGACACCACCTCGCCCGAACTAATGCCAATGCCAATGCGGATCTCAGGCTGGCCCATGGCACCCCGCTCGGCATTGAACTGAGCCAGTCGCCGCCGCATGTCGAGGGCGCTCTGCACCGCTGCCCAGGCGTGGTTGCTGAGGGGCAGGGGCGCACCAAACACGGCCATCAGCGCGTCACCAATAAACTTGTCGAGGGTGCCCTCAAAGTGAAACACCGACTCCACCATGGTTTCAAAGTAGGCGTTGAGCATTTCAACGACTTTGTCGGCTTCTAGGTCTTCGGTGAGCGTGGTGTAGCCGCGAATGTCAGAAAAGAGCACGGTGACGTCTTTGCGATCGCCCTTCATTAATAAATCATCGCCCAGGGCCATCACCTGCTCGGCCACGCTGGGGGTCATGTAGCGGTAGAGAGTGCTCTTCATCCGCTTTTCCTGGCTGATGTCTTCGAGCACCAGCAGACCGCCCAGCACGCCGCCCTCTGGGTTGTTGAGGGGGTTAACGGTCAGGTTGATGCTGCGCTCGATGCGCTGCACGAGATCGGCGGGCACGGGCGGCGCGGCTACATTGCCCCAGGCTCGATAGATCTCGGGGTGGTTGGGATCGGGCAGCGCCAGTTCCGAAACAGGGTCTAGCCCGGTGCCAGGGCCGGGGGCAACGGCCACCCGCAGGCTCTGCTCAGGGACATAGTGGCGAGCCCCGTGCTTGAGGCTGTCTTCGAGACGAAAACGCAGGCTCTCGATCGGGATCGCGTCCCACACGGGGCGGTGCAGTAGGGCCGCCTGCCAGCGATCGCGAATCGTCCGACCGTGATCGCGCTCCTCGGGGCAGCCAATCAGCTCTAGGGCGGCGTCGTTGATGGTGACAATGCGGCCTTCCATATCGGTCGAGATGACGGCATCGGAAAGGCTCTGCAAAATGTCTTTTTGGTACTGTTTTTCGACCAGCACGCTCTCAAACAGCTTGGCATTTTCGAGCGCTACCCCAGCCTGAATGTTGAAGGCCCGCATAAAGGCCTCGTCGGAGGTAGTAAACCTGCCGTGGGCCTTATTGATCAGCTGCGTGACGGCGATCAGCTTGCCGCCAGAATCATACACGGGCATGCAGAGAATGGTGCGCGTGGTGTAGCCGGTGCGCTTGTCAGCGTCAGGGTTAAAGCGGGGATCTTGGTAGGCGTCGGGAATATTCAATACCTCGCCGGTGGTAGCTACATGGCCCACAATGCCGCTGGTGATGGGGCTGCGCAGCTCGACCAGCGACTTGCCGTCGCCCGACTTGACCTTGGACCACAGATCGCCGCTCTCGTCGTCGATTAGCCACAGGGTGCTGCGATCGGCCTGCATCAGCTGGCGGGCTTCTTCCATGACCGACTGCAGGGTTTTCTCTAAATCTAGGCTCTGCTCCAGCGACGAGATCGCCTTCAGCAGGGCGGCGACACCCTTTTGGTTGCGGGCGGCAATATAAAAAGAATTGCAGCTTTCTAGAATCACCCCAAGCGATTCGGCAAATTCTTTGAAGTGGCGCTCGTCTTGCTCGTTAAAGGGGGCATGGTTGAGCTTGTTGAGCAGCTGCACCACCGCCACGATGCTGTCGCTTTTTTTGCTCAGTACCGGCATGCAGAGAATGCTGCGGGTGCGGTAGCCGTGCTTTTGGTCGTAGGTGCTGTCAAAGCGATCGTCGGCGTAGGCGTCGGGAATGTTGAGCGGCGTCACATTGGTTGCCACGTAGCCCGAGATGCCCTTGCCCATAGGAACGCGAATTTCGAGCGATCGCTCCCCGTCCCCCTGGGCAATTTTTGACCACAGCTCCTGCTTTTCATGGTCCACCATAAAAATAGTGGTGCGCTCGGCCTGCAAAATTTGGCCAATCTTGAGGGTAAAGGCTTCTAAAATCTGCTCCAGCATGATCTCCAACGACTCGTTGTTGATCATGTCGATGGCGCGCAAAAAATGCTCGAATTCCGCCGTAATCTGGTCGAGCAGGTTAATGAACTGAGGCGTCGGTAGGTCGCGTACCCGGTGGGTCAGAGAACTGTGCTGGTTGGCCAGAGACAGCGTGGTGATCATGCTGCGATGTTCGAAGACCGGCCCTGAGGAGCCATTGATCTGAGTTGCCATAGGAACCCTACTCAAGCGTGGCAGATGGGAACAAAAGCAGTGGGCACAATTCACTCTAACCGTATACCCCAGGTTAGGGCAGCAAAGTTGCAATTTGAACAGAATGCCCTCCCCCGACCATGACTTAGCATACCCACCCATCTTTAGGAATGTGGGGGTTGTACGATAGCGGTGTCAAAACCAGCCTGCAAAAAAGCGACTATTTCAGCCCAGGCGGCATCGGTAGCGGCGGGATCGTAGCGGTAGCCATCGTCGCGCATGAAGGTATGGTTGGCCGAATAAACCAGGGTTTTGTGCTCAACGTCCGCTGTCGCTAGGGCATTGAGAAGAGCGGTGCGCCCCTCGGCAGGTACGTGAGGGTCTTGATCCCCAAAAATGAGCAGCAGCCGCGCCGAAATCTCGCCCAAACGCTCTAGGGTGTCGGCGCTGTCTCGGCCTAACTTGCCGCTGTGAATGCCCGTTGGGTAGCAGCACACAGCCGCGCTGACCCCAGGGTTGAGGGCGGCGCGACAGGCCAGGTGACCACCAATGCAAAAGCCCAGGGTGCCAATCTGCCCAGGGGTGACAGCGGCATAATTTTGCAGCCAGTCCAGGGCCGCTGCGGCATCGGCGTCGTATTGGGCGATCGCGGTGCGACGGGCCGCATCGTTGCCCCGCAGACGCCCAATATCATTGGGTTCGATCACTGTGCCAACGGGTTCTAGCCGGTGAAAAATTTCGGGGGCGGCTACCACGTAGCCATAGCCAGCCAGGCGATCGGCCAGGCGCAGAATCGGCCCTCCCAGCTGGTAAATGTCGGAATAGAACAAAATGCCGGGGTACTGCCCAGCCGCAGCCGGTTCGACCACGTAGAGGCGCATCAGGCTGTCGTCTACGGTAAGGGCCTCGTTGTGGCGCTGAATTTGCATAGGTTAACCTCCAGGGTTCGCCAATGAAGGATATTTGCCAATAAAGATATAGAGCAATAGCAGCAGAGGTTGGGTTCGCCCCCTGAACCGTATACCTTGAAGCTGACATCTCTCCTCCAACCTCCTCAGCGATGTCGTACTGATAGTGGAGGATGATGGGATCAACGAGCGGTTACTTAAGACACAAGCGCCGGCCATGACACTATTCTTTACCCCCGACCCCGCCCTGCAGACGACCCTCGATCGGGTGCTCGATCAGGTGCGGGCCGAGTTTGCCCTCACCCCCACGCAAATGGCCGTTACCTGGGTGGTGTACGACCCGCCCTACATTACCAATACGGGCGGAGCCCTCAGCGCCGCCGACTTTTGGCAGCGCCAGCCGCGCGGGGCCAGCTACCGAGGGGTCGAGCTCATTTATCCGGCCAGCGTGGTAAAGCTGTTTTACCTGGTGGCCGCCCATGAGTGGCTAGAACACGGCATGATTCCCCCTTCGGCTGAGCTAGACCGGGCGCTTAAGGACATGATCGTAGAGTCGAGCAATGACGCCACGTCGCTGGTGGTCGATATGCTCAGCGGCACCACCAGCGGCCCAGAACTGCCCCCTGGCCCCTTTGAAACCTGGTGTCACCAGCGCAACATTGTCAATCGTTTTTTTCAGTCGCTCCAGTGGCCTGAGCTGACGGGGGTAAACCTCAACCAAAAACCCTGGGGCGATGGCCCCTACGGTCGAGAACGAGCCTTTGTGGGGGAGCACTACGACAATCGCAACCGACTCACCACCAATGCGGTAGCCCGGCTCGTTCATAGCATTGCCGGTGGGGTGGCAGTCTCGGCGGCGCGATCGCAGACTATGCTCAATCTGATGCAGCGTTTGGTGCCCTCTGTTCCGCCAGCACCTGGCGAAGAAGACCAGGTGACCGGCTTTTTGGGGGCCGGTTTGCCCCCCGGTACCAGTCTGTATTCCAAGGCGGGCTACACCAGCCAGGTCCGTCACGATGCCGTTTACTTTGAGTTGCCGAGTGGCATTCCCGGTCTGCTAGTGGCTTTTACCGAAGGCCGCGAGCACAGCGGCAACCGTGACATCCTGCCCCGACTGGCTAGTTTGATTACTCAGGCCATTACCAACCCTGAACCTCTGGCCTAATGCTTAAGAAGCGGATTGATCCCGAACGTGATCTGTCTTTTAGTAGAGTCGCATCTATCTTAGGTGGGTGCAAAATGTTGTCAGCATAGCCTTCCCCATGGGTTGAAGATGGTACAATTCAGCCAATTTCGAAGATAAATGTGGTGTGTAGGCCCGTAGCGGCAGGAAACATTCAGTTTCAGTTTTCCTAGCTTTGTCTACGGCATTGCTGTTTCGAACTTGGTTGTTTCGAACCTGATTATTGTCGCTATTAGGCCAATAAGACCTGATTGTTGAAAATCTGAGGAGTGAACAGAATCATGGCGTATCTCAAGCGAGTTTCTCTAGCGCTGAGCCTGGCCGCTGTAGCTGGTGCAGCAAGTCCTGCCCTGGCCCAAACCCAGCTGAGCGATCTAGAACTGACCGACAACGTTTTGGCTGAAGTAAACGTCGCTCCCGCAGCAGTGGTTGAGTCCGCTGTAGAAGCCGTTGAGCCCGTAGACGCGGCGGCAACAGTAGACGTCGCTGAAGTAGTACAGCTTGAGGCTGTGGAGATCTCTCCTGGCGAAGCTAGCCTGCTAGCCCCGCCTGAGGAGGCCCCCTTGGCCAGCAACGATCTGTTTGCCGCTGGCGACATTGAAGCTGCTCTGCTGGCCGCCACCGTTGAAGCAGCCCCCGCAGCGGCTGACTCTGTCGATCTGGCTCAGGTCACCCCCACTACCGTTTCTGTCTCCCCCAACTACCTGGGCGTAGGCGGCAACATTGGTATTGGCAATCGCGGCCAAAGCGCTCTGTCTAGCTTTGGTTTCAATGTCATTAGCAAAATCTCTCTAGGGCCTCGCTTTTCCCTGCGGCCTGGGGCTACTATCACTAACGATCGCTCGGGCTTCACTATTCCTCTCACCTATAACTTCAACACCCTCTCCTACGGTGGTTTTCTCGCTCAGCCCTACGTTGGGGCTGGGGTTGAAATTCCCACCAGCGGAAACGTTGGGCTGCTGCTCAATGCCGGCGCTGATGTACCTATCTCCAGCAACTTCACCCTTAACGGAGTGGCCAATTTTCGGGTGACCGATGGCTTTGCCCTGGGCATTGCCGTAGGAGTAGGCTACAACTTCCCCTTCTTCTTTGACTAAAGCTTGAACGGAACTGAATGGAAAATTGTTTGGTGAGGCCTGACTGAAGCCAAGCAAACGCTTCAACCAAGGGAATCGCTATCGATAGCGATTCCCCTTTTTTCTGCTTGGGCATTCTGAGGGCACAGCTTGAGGGTGTGGCCATGGCAGAAACGACTGTGGCCTGGAGCGAGGTGCTTCAGGCCTTTCAGCGTATTTGGGGGTACAGCGATTTTCGTTCGCCTCAAGATGCGATCGTCAGAGCGCTGCTAGAGCATCGAGATGTTTTGGTGGTGCTGCCCACGGGTGGGGGCAAATCTATCTGCTTTCAGCTGCCAGCACTGCTGCAGTCGGGCCTGACGCTGGTGGTATCGCCTCTAGTGGCGCTGATGGAAAACCAGGTGCAAGACCTGCATGACAAAGCGTTACCAGCGGCCACCCTTCACAGCCAGCTGCCACCGCCCCAGCGCCGCAAAACCCTTCAGGCGCTAGAGCAACAGGCCTTACGATTGCTCTACGTGTCGCCAGAAACCCTGCTCAGCCCGCCTGTGTGGGAGCGGCTGTGCCAGCCGGAGCTGCGCCTCAACGGGCTGATCCTGGATGAAGCGCATTGTTTAGTGCAGTGGGGTGAAACTTTTCGCCCGGCCTACCGGCGACTGGGGGCGGTACGGGCGGCGCTGCTGGCCTGTCGCCCGTCGGGCAGCACACTGCCGATCGCGGCCTTTACCGCCACCGCCGACCCCGCAGCCCAGCAGACGCTGAAAGATGTCTTACAGCTCCAGTCGCCCCAGGTGGTGCGGCTCAACCCCCACCGCCCCAACCTCGACCTGCACGTTAAAGCGGTGGTCAGCGAGGGGCAGCGCAGAGGCTCGCTGAGGCGTTATTTGCAGCAGCATTCTGGCCAGGCGGGGTTAGTGTACGTGCGCACCCGCCGCGACAGCGAGGCGCTGGCCGAGCAGTTGAGCGATCGCTACCGAGTGGCTCCCTACCACGCCGGGTTGAGCAGCCGCGATCGCCGCCAGATCGAGTCCGACTGGATGGCCGACAAACTTCAGTTTGTGGTCTGCACCTCGGCCTTTGGCATGGGAATTTCAAAATCGAATACCCGCTGGGTGGTGCACTACCAGGCCCCCTGCACCATCACCGAGTACGTGCAGGAGGTGGGTAGAGCCGGGCGCGACGGCAAGGCGGCTGAGGCGCTGACGCTGGTGAGCGAGCCAACGGGCTGGCTGGAGCCGGGCGATCGCCAGCGGGCCAAGTTCTTTGAGGCCCAGACTCAGACGCTACAGCAAAAGGCCCAGCGATTGGTGAGCCAGATTCCGCCCAGCGGCGATGTGCGCGATATTGGCCAGCAGTTTGAGCATGGGGCCATTTCCCTATCGTGGCTGCACAGCGTGGGGCAGCTAGAGTGGGTCAGCCCGTTTCACTACCAGCTCACCAAAACGGCTCAGCAGCCACCAAGCTTGCAGGGGGCAGCCAGTCGGCAGATGCACCAGTTTCTGCACAGTCGCCAGTGTCGCTGGCAGGGGCTACTGATCGCGTTTGGCTTTCGCACCGAGGCGCAGCACTTGAGTCACTGCGGGCACTGTGACAACTGCGCCAGGCGCGATCGCTAGGGGCTAGATCTCCATTGGAGCTGCCATTATAGACGATTCCCATTCTGAGATACTTCGTGAATGCGCCGCAGACAATTGAACAATTATTGCCATCCTCCGTCTAATCGCCAGGGGCGCAAAAGCTCTTGGTCCCTGGGCACAAAGTTGCGTTCTGTCTGCTGATTCAAATCAGCAGAAATGATGGTTTTAAGGCTGAACTAGCAGTTTCTTTGATGGATTTCAACGGCCAAAGGTACAAATTTCAACCGTCTGCGTTTGATTATTTCAGTTAACTCCTCTAGCATGGCGAGGATACCCATACGGTCTCTATGAATATTCTTCTGGTCTATCCACGTTTTCCGAAAAGCTTTTGGTCTTTTGATAAAACTCTGGAGCTAGTTGGGTTGAAAGCGCAGCTTCCCCCCCTAGGACTGGTGACCGTAGCGGCGATATTACCCCAAAGCTGGAACTACAAGCTGGTCGATCGCAACGTGCGCGAGGTGCGCGAGGATGAGTGGCAGTGGGCCGACATCGTGGTGATCTCGGCGATGATCGTCCACCGCACCGACTTTTATGATGCCGTGCAGACCGCCAAGCGCTACGGCAAGCTGGTGGCGGTGGGTGGTCCCTACCCCACCTCCATGCCCCACGAGTCAGAAGAGGCTGGGGCCGACTTTTTGATTCTCGACGAAGGGGAAATCACCCTGCCCATGTTTGTGGAGGCGGTGGAACGGGGCGACCAGCGCGGCACCTTTCGATCGGGCGGCGAAAAGCCCGATGTCACCAGCACCCCCGTGCCCCGCTACGACCTGCTAGAGATGGACGCCTACGCCGAGATGTCGGTGCAGTTTTCGCGGGGCTGCCCCTTTCAGTGCGAGTTTTGCGACATCATCGTGCTCTACGGGCGCAAACCCCGCACCAAAGACCCCGAGCAGCTCTTAGCCGAGCTGCAGTGCCTCTACGACCTGGGCTGGCGGCGCAGCATTTTTATGGTCGACGACAACTTTATCGGCAACAAGCGCAACGTCAAACGGCTGCTCAAGGCCATGAAGCCCTGGATGGAGGAGCACGGCTATCCCTTCTCCTTTGCCACCGAGGCTTCAGTAGATCTGGCCCAGGACCCAGAACTGATGCAGATGATGGTCGACTGCAACTTCGGCACCGTCTTCTTAGGGATTGAAACCCCGGACGACGACAGCCTGAACATGACCAAAAAGTTTCAAAATATGCGCGATCCCCTCTCAGAGTCGGTGATTTCTATTGCCAATGCGGGGCTGCGGGTGATGGCGGGGCTGATTGTCGGCTTTGACGGCGAAAAGTCTGGGGCCGGTCGGCGCATCTACG
Organism: filamentous cyanobacterium CCP3; assembly: GCA_003022385.1. GTDB lineage: Bacteria > Cyanobacteriota > Cyanobacteriia > Phormidesmidales > Phormidesmidaceae > Nodosilinea. The sequence continues at coordinate 19,407 of PYGV01000005.1, forward strand.
AGTTTGTTGAGCAGACAGCCATCCCCACGGCGTTGGTGAGCATGCTGCAGGCCCTGCCCGATACCGCCCTCTGGCACCGACTCGAAAAAGAAGGCCGCCTGCTGGGCAAGAGCGCCGACATCAACCAGACCACCCTGATGAACTTTGTGCCCACCCGGCCCATTGAAGAAATCACCGAAGAATACATTCAGGTGTTCTGGGATCTCTATGACCCACTGACGGTGCTCAACCGCACCTTTCGCCACTTTCTCATGCTGGGTGAGGCACAGAAGCGCAACTACAAAAACCGCACCACTTCGGCCGGGGCACCCGACATCAACTGGGTCACGATTCGCGCTTTTTTGATCGTGGTGTGGCGGCAGGGCATTTTGCGCAAGACTCGCCTGCGCTTTTGGATTAACCTGGCGATTATGCTGTGGCGCTACCCGGCGGTGGCGGCCAACTATATTTCGGTGTGCGCCCAGGCCGAGCACTTCCTCGACTTCCGTCAGATCGTGCGGCAAAACATCGAGGAGCAGCTAGCCGCCTACCTGGAAGCCAAGCGGCAAACCGACGCAACAGCGGCGATCGCAGAGTCTGTAGCTGTGCCAGCGGCCTAGGTCTGCTCCAGCTGAGGAGCGGTCAGCTTTGTCTGCCGCCACCGCTGGTAGGCCCGCTGATACTCAGCCCAGGCTTTGAGCTGATTGTGGGCTCCATACTTGTGTTTGAAATCTTCCCAACAAACGCGCTCCATGGGTAATCTCCTGGGTGCCAAACAAGGGAGAGAACGAGGACTGCTGAAGACATGTTGCAGAAAATCGGGCTTTTGAGCTGGCCTCAGCCCAAAGGCCCAGTTTTTCTACAGGATACTACCGAGTATAGCGATGTCCCCGGTAGGTGAAGGCGGCGGGCGATCGCGGCTGAGTTGCTGTACTCAACTGCTTACCAGGGTAAGACACCCCTAGGAAGACAAGCGTATCGAGGCTGGAAATGGCTTCAATGGCAGGCGGCGATGTGGTGTAGGACTGGCCCAAGAAAGAGAGGCGCATAGTGAGGTCTCCTCAAATAATTTACGCAGGTATCCATGATTGATGCCTGGAGCTATATTCTGCTGCCTTCCTAAACGCAGCTTGACGGTCGCCTGAGGAGGTATTAAGGGCTGGCTGAGAAAACTGAGAGTAGCCTATCCGCCCAGGCAGCGGCGGCGGTTTGCCAGATGTAGCGCTATGTCTGGGGAAAGTTAGTTTTTTAGACGCTATATCTAAGCTATATCCAGGAGGATCGGCTATGATGTGTCACCATCAAGGCACTCTCTCGACCCTGGCCTCAAACTGGTCGATTCAGGCTGGTTGCTACACCTCAGGTTGAGCCAGCGCCAGGCTACACACTCTGTTCTTAAGAAAAGGCTGATCCCATGGTTCAAGAACTTCCCCGTACCCGGCAGCAGGGGCCATTCCCTGAGGCAGCTCCAGCGGCGTTTCCTGTGTTTTATCGCACCTACAGCCGCCGGGGCGAGGTGGTAGAGGGGCAGCGCGAAACCTGGGATCAGGTGTGCGATCGCACCCTGGCCGGTCTGGTCGAACTCGGTAACCTTACCGCCGACGAAGCCGCTCTGCTCGACCGCATGCAGCGCCAGGTCAAGGCTCTGCCCTCGGGGCGCTGGCTGTGGGTGGGCGGCACCGCCTGGAGCAAGCAGCCCGAGAACTTTTCGGGAGCCTACAACTGCACCAGCACCAACGTGGTCGACTGGCGCGCCTTCGGCCTGATGATGGACCTGGCCATGATGGGCTGCGGCACCGGGGCAATTCTTGAACCCAAGTACATCAACCAAATTCCGGCCATTCGCAACCGCCTGATCGTTACTATGGCCGGTGACATTGGCGAAACCCCGATCGCTGAGCGGCGAGAAATCACCGACATTACCACCGAGGGCAACCAGGTCACCATTCGCGTCGGCGACAGCCGTCAGGGCTGGGTCAAGTCTTACGAAACCCTGCTAGAGCTTTCTACCGACGAGAGCTTCACAGGGGATGTCCACGTCACTATCGACCTGCGCGACGTGCGCCCTGCGGGCGAAAAACTCAAGGGCTTTGGCGGTGTCGCCAACCCCGTGCGCCTGTCGCTGCTCTACGATCGCTGCGCCACCATTCTCAACAAAGCTCTGGGTCGGCAGCTCAACTCGGTTGAGTGCTGCCTGCTAATCGACGAAGCCGCCGCCTGCGTCGTGGCCGGTAACATCCGGCGTAGCGCGGGTATGAGGCAGTTTGACAGCAACGACGAACTGGCCGCCAGCGCCAAAGACAACCTCTGGCAGCAGGACGGCGAAGGCAACTGGCGCATTGACCCGGAGCGCGACGTGCTGCGGATGGCCAACCACACCCGCGTCTTCCACACCAAGCCCAGTTTGCAAGACTGCATCGACTCAGTGCGCAAGCAGTTTTACTCGGGTGAAGGCGCGATCCAGTGGGCGGGGGAGGCCAAGCGTCGGGCAGGCGGTGACGATCGCTACGGTCTCAACCCCTGCGGCGAAATTTTGGGTTCTAACTTCCACTGCAACCTGGCGGAGGTACACCTCAACCAGCTCGACCCCAAAAACCTAAAAGATCAAGAAGACGCCTTTACCGCCGCCGCTCTCTCCGTAGCGGTGCTGCTGAATCACCAGTTCCAGGAGCCCCGCTACCAGAAGTCGCGACTAGAAGACCCCATTGTCGGTGTCTCCTTCACTGGTCTATTTGATTTCTTCGTGATCGCCTTTGGGGTCGAGTGGCTGCGCTGGTGGGAGGCGGGCCGCCCCGACACCATGCAGGGGCTCGATTTTAAGGCCAAAGAGCAAGAGTACCTGACCCGCTGGAAAGATACTGTGCACCGGGTGGTGGGAGAATACTGCGATCGCCACGGCCTGGTGCGCCCCAACCGCTGCACCACCGTACAGCCCGCGGGCACCAAATCGCTGCTCACGGGCGCTAGCCCCGGCTGGCACCCCCCCAAAGCCCAGCGCTTTATTCGCCGCATCACCTTCCGCAAAAATGACCCGGTGGCGATGGCCTGTATCGACTACGGCTACTCCATCGTGCCTTCCCAGTCTGACAAAGACGAAAACGGCGGTTTGCTCAACGATCCCTTTGATCCTCGCTGCACCGAGTGGCTGGTGGAAATCCCAGTCGAGGTGCCCTGGGCGAATGTGCCGGGGGCGGATGAAATCGCCATTGAGAAATTCTCGGCGGCGGCCCAGTTCGACTTCTACATGCAGGTGCAGAAGCACTACACCACCCACAACACCTCCGCCACCATCGAGTTTCGCGAGCCCGAGCTCGAGTCGCTGGCCGAGCGCATCTACCAAACCATTCAAAACGACGAGGGCTACATTTCTGCCGCCCTGCTGGCCCGGTTTGACGACTTGCAAACCTTTCCCCGGCTGCCCTTTGAGCCCATCGACAAAGCCACCTTCGAGGCCCAAAAGCAGCAGGTAGAAGCCCGGCGCGGCACCGACAACTTCCACGCAGCCCTGTCGCGCTACGACGCCGGTGAGGTGATTGAAGCTGGCCCCGCTGGCTGCGACTCCGACAAGTGCATGATGCCAGAGAAAAAGCCCGATTAGGGTTGCCTGTCCACGACTAGAGAGATAGCGAAAGGGGGTTCTGAATGCGTTCAGAACCCCTTTTTTTTGCAGGGAGACGTCATTCTGCCAACCCGAGGTCTGGCTCCCTATCAGCTCAGGTCGCTGATATCGTCCAGGCCATTGAGCAAATCGTCGGAGGCATTGTCTGGGGGAGGGGCGTTGAGCAGAGCGTCTAGATCGAGGTTTTCGGCGTCAAAGTTAGCCGCGTCAAAATCGGAGTCTAAGGCGAACTCATCTCCTTGAGCCGTTGCTAAATCGTTGGCTAAGAAATCGTCAAAACCCATATCGGCACCGGCAGCATCAGGGGCAGGAGGCTCGGCGGCAAGCGCTTCGCCAAAGTCTAAATCAGCGTCACTACCCGGCCCATTCCCCAGGTCACTGTCCAAAAAGGTGGTATCAAAACCCAGATCGGCATCCGCAGCAGCGGGGGCGGCAGGTTCAGCGGAAAGCGGTTCTCCCAGGTTTGAATTGGAGGTTTCAAGGTTTTCGGTGTCAGAGTCAGGATCGAGAACGAACTCACTGCCCAAAACGCTCTCCGAGCGGCTGTCTAAAAGGCCGGTATCAAAACCTAGATCGGCACCCAGGTCAGCATCTGCTACGACGGGCGGCGCGGCGGCCTCAGGGGAGGAAACTGGACTATCAAAGTCGAGGCCGGAGTCTAGGTCGGTGGCCAGGGTAGCGGCGTTGGCCGCCGCGATCGCCCTATCTAGATCAAACTCGCCCATATCGGCCCCTGGAGCAGAGGGTTCAGGCGACGAGGATTGCAGCAGCCGCAGCTGAGCTTCGTAGCTTTGCTCTAGCTCCTGGGTGCGCTGGGTGAGTTCGTCCTGGTAGTGCTCAATTTTTTCGGCCAGCTTTTGCTCGTACTCTTCGCGCAGGCTGGCCTCTAGCTCTCGCCGCAGGTTCAGCTCGAGTTCCTCTGTGGAGGGTTCGGCGGCGATCGCGCCCGCGCCTGGAGCACTGGCCTGGGCCATTTGTAAACGAGCTGCGTAGTCTTGCTCTATTTGAGCCAGGCGCTGAGCCATATCGTCCTGGTATTCGGCAATGCGCTCGGCCAGCTGCTGGTTGTACTGAGCCTGGAGGCGAGCTTCGGCTTCAGCCAGGTCAGGAGAGTTGCCCGCCCCGCCTGGGGCGGGCTCTGGCACCAGCGCCCCGAGGGAGGGGCTGGTATCCTGGGCGAGGCGGGCCTGGGCTTCGTCCTGGTAGTGGGCGATCGCCTCTGCCAGGCGCTGGTCGTAGTCTTGCTGGGCCTGCGATCGCGCCTCTACTAGCTTTTCCTGCAGGTGCTGCTCATAGGCCTGCTGAATTTTGGTGGCGGCTTCTTTAAGGCGGGCTTCGTACTGCTTGCGAATGCGTTGCTCAATGGAGCTGTCCACTTCACCGGCTGCACTGCCCATCATGGCCTGACGGGCCTGGTACTCAGCCTCCATCTGGCTACGCTGCTCATCGTACTGAGCCTGGTAGCGCTCCATGCGATCGCTCAGCTGTGCTTCGTAGTCTTTTTGCAGCTGGAGGGTGGCTTCGCGCAGTCGCTGCTCGTGCTCCTGAGCCAGTTCAGTCTGGCGCTGCTGACTTTGACGCAACGCCTCGCTCAACGCATTCACCTGGCTCTGGCGCAGGTAGTACCCCACAATAATGGCCAGCAGGAGGCCAATTAAAACAGCAACAATAAGACCTTGCGTGAGTTGAGGCATCGTATTTTCCCCTGTAAAAATCAAAGCCGAGCCGCAGAGCTTCCACGCCTGAGAGGCCAAAAACTACCACCTCTCCCGTCTTAGCAGCCGCTAAATATTGACGATCAATGATATACGCTGCATCCCGTTTAGGATCTGAAACTTTAGCCCCACAGGACCATTGAGGTACTCAAACCAGGGGTTAACAACCACGCCTCTGCGCGGGCCGTTCGATGACAGATTTCGATGACAGATTATGACTATGCTCGGCGTTATCGCTGCGGCCCCTTGGGCGCATCCTTTACAATGAAGCTACAGTCCCTGGCTCAGCAGGTGGGCAATACGCTACGCCTTTGACCTGGGTAACTGTGTTTAGCATGGCCCCATTACCCGCTTGCGTATGACCTATTCTCCCCACCGTCAGCCTGCTGTTCGTGACGCGATCGCCCCGGAAAGCACCGCCAATACCTCCCGACCTGGCCAAACTGAGGCCAGTCAACCTGAGGATGATGCTCTCCAGCTCGCCTATGCCATTGCTGCCGCCGCCGATGAGCGCAAAGCAGGCAACATCACGATTTTGCAGGTGGGAGATGTGTCGTATCTGGCCGATTACTTTGTCGTTGCCACCGGGTTTTCGGCGGTGCAGGTGCGGGCGATTACGCGATCGATCGAGGCAGCCCTTGAAACCGACCACAACCGCCGACCCCTGCGGGTAGAAGGCCAGGGTGAGGGCAGCTGGATTGTCATGGACTATGGCGAAGTCATTGCCCACATCTTTATGCCTGAAGCTCGGGACTACTACGACTTAGAAGCCTTTTGGGGCCACGCCAACCAAATTGTCTACCAATCTTCGGGCCAGCATTTCAGTCCGTCTCGGGTTTGATGCGAATTGCCCTTCAGAGATTCCTATTGGCAAGCAATTCGTTTAGGCTAGAGCTAGAATTGCGTAGTCTCGGTGGCAATGCCTCAACGATGTCCTGTACCGGCTGAGCAGCAGCCCATCAACGAATATCAGGATGTGCGAGATTCCTGGTTTTACGGCTGGGGTAGCCGCCACTTGATCGGGTACCTCAAACCAGTGGTTGTGCTCTGGATCGTGGGTTGGGCGGTGGCCGGGCCGATGGCTGCAGCGAGTTTTGTACCGACCAAGCACCCGGTGCTGTTTGGTGTGAGCGCCGCTATGGGAGCGCTGGTGTTGCCCATGCTGGCTCTGCTACAGCTCTATGTAGGCTGGGCCCACGTGGGTGGGCGGCTGCGGCAAACCACCGTACCCTACGAAGAATCGGGCTGGTACGACGGCCAACTTTGGGTCAAGCCCGAAGAGGTATCAAACCGCGATCGCCTGATCGTAGACTACCAGGTGCAGCCCGTGCTGCAGCGCATTCGCCGCACCCTGGGGGTAATGGCCCTGCTGCTCGCCCTGGGGCTGATTGGCTGGCCCCTCCTGGCCTAGCGGCAGTCGCGATGCTGCCCCTGTATTACTCTTGTTCACCACCGCAGAGCCCCTATTATGACCAGCAGTCGGGTTAATCGACACCAAACCAAAGAGCTACAGATACAGCTGCTGCGGGAGGGTATTGTCGAGTCTAATCACATCGCCCACGTGGCGGTGTGCGACAACCGGGGCCGCACCCTGTCGGTGGCGGGCAACGGCGAGTTGGGTACTTTCATTCGCTCGGCGCTCAAGCCCTTTCAGGCGCTGGCGGTGACGGCGGCGGGGGCGCTGGAGCGCTATAACCTCGACGATCGCGATTTAGCGATTATGTGTGGCTCCCACCAGGGCACCATCGAGCAGGTGCGCCAGGTGTTTCACATTCTCTGGCAGGCCGATCTCGACACCACCGCCCTGCGCTGCCCCACCCCAGCGGGCAAAAAAAGCCCCCTGGAGCACAACTGCTCGGGCAAGCACGCCGGCATGCTGGCCGTCTCTCAGCAGCGCAACTGGCCGCTGGAGAGCTACCTCGATCGCAATCACCCGGTGCAGAAGCTGATTGTCGCCCGCATTTCAGAGCTGCTGGGCATGCCCTCTGACGAGTTTATCTGCGCCCACGACGACTGCGGTGCCCCCACCTACTTCATGCAGCTCAGCCAGATGGCGACGCTCTACGCCATGCTGTCGTCGGGCAGCAACCTCGATATGGAACGCATCGTGCGGGCCATGACCAGCCACCCCGATATGGTGGGCGGCCCCGACTCCTTTGATACCACGCTGATGAACTTAACCAACGGGGCTCTGGTCAGCAAGTCGGGAGCCGAAGGCATTCAGTGCATCGGTCGAGTGGGTGAGGGGCTCGGGGTCGCCATCAAAGCGATTGACGGGGCCAAGCGGGCCAAGTACGCGACCGCCATTTTTACCCTCCGTCAGCTCGGCTGGATTTCGCCCACGGTGGCCGACACCCTGGCCGAAACCTATATGGAAATTGGCAACTACAAACGGCTCGATGTGGTTGGCGATCTGCCGATGATGTATTAAACCTGTAATCCACGAAAGTGCTGCCCGTAAAGGATTGCAGCTCAATCGACGAAAAAAAGACTGTCTTTAGAGAAAATTAGATTGTTAACTGAGAACATTTATCGCTATACTGTACAAACCGACGCGGGGTAGAGCAGTCTGGTAGCTCGTCGGGCTCATAACCCGAAGGTCCATGGTTCAAATCCATGCCCCGCCACCAAATCTAAAAAGGGTTCCTAAAATTTTAGGAGCCCTTTTTATTGGGTTTGCCTTGGCCAACGGCCCCGCGATCGGCGATAGTGCTAGTCGATGGCGAAATGTGTTCAATCCATCCAGGCCACCCCTATGGCTCAGCCTAAGATTATTGTTTTAGATGACGACCCCACCGGCTCTCAAACGGTGCACAGCTGTCTGCTGCTGCTGCAGTGGGATGTAGAAACGCTGCGCCAGGGGTTGCAGGATGCCGCACCGATCTTTTTTGTGCTGACCAATACCCGCGCCCTGAGCGCCGCCGCTGCTGAGGCGCTCACCCGTGAGGTCTGCCAAAATCTCAAGCAGGCGATCGCCCTGGCAGGCATTCAAGACTTTCTTGTGGTCAGTCGCTCTGACTCAACGCTGCGGGGGCACTACCCGGTCGAAACCGATGCGATCGCGGACGAGCTTGGCCCGTTCGACGCTCACTTTTTGGTGCCCGCCTTTTTTGAGGGGGGCCGCATCACCCGCGACAGCACTCATTACCTAGTGGTCAATGGCGAACCTGTTCCAGTTCACGAGACCGAGTTTGCCCAAGATTCGGTGTTTGGCTACAGCACCAGCTACCTGCCCGCCTACGTGGCCGAAAAAACCGCCGAGCGAATCCGGGCTGAATCGGTTGAGCGATTTACTCTAGCCGATATTCGGGCCGGATCTCTAAAGCGGCTGATGGCGCTCGAAAACAACGTCTGCTGCGCCGTCGATGGCGAAACCCAGGCCGATCTGGATCAGTTTGCCCAAGACCTGCTCACCGCCGCTGCCCAGGGCAAGCGCTTTTTGTTTCGCAGCGCCGCCAGCATTCTCACCGCCCTGGCGGCCCTGCCCCCCCAGCCCATTGAGGCTGACCACATGGGCACCTACGTCCGCGACGGGCGACCTGGAGCTATCATCATTGGCTCTCACGTTAAGAAAACCACCCAACAGCTAGAGCAACTGCTGCAAGAGCCGGGGGTAACGGGTATTGAAGTAAAGGTGGCTCAGCTGCGCGACGGTGGCCTTGCGGTACACGACGAGCTACTCGCTGACATTCTGGCTCAGGTAAAAACGGCCCACAGCAGCAGCCAGGTGCCCGCCGTCTACACCAGCCGCGACGAACTCACCTTCGACACCGTGCAGGCCCGCCTCGACTTTGGCGTCGAGGTCTCTTCCCTACTGATGGACGTCATCAAGGGCCTACCCGCCGACATCGGCTTCTTGATCAGTAAAGGAGGTATCACCTCCAACGACACGCTCAGCACCGGGCTAGCGCTGAGAACAGCTCGCCTGCTGGGCCAGATTTTGCCGGGAGTATCCGTGGTGCGAACTCCCAGCGACCATGCCCAGTTCCCCAACCTGCCCGTGGTGTTGTTTCCCGGCAACGTGGGGGATGAGAATGCGCTGGCGCTAGCTTACCGCCGCCTTATGGAGGGATAAAAGCGGGTTGTGTCGATGCAGTCGCATCGACACAACCCGCTACCGCCGTGCCTCCTGCCGCTCTTCTCGCAGGTCTTCAATCAGCTGGGCCAGCTGATCGCTGTTGGTGTGGTAGACCTCGTTGCAGAAGTGGCAGATCGCTTCGGCGCCGTCGTCTTTCTCGATCATGTCTTGAAGTTCGGCTTCACCCAGCATTTTGAGCGCGCCCAGCATGCGATCGAAGGAGCAGGGGCAGCTAAACTGCACCATTTGAGTTTCAGGTAAAATTTCCAGGCCCAGGTCGCCAACCAGGTCGCCAAAAATTTGCGGCAGGGTTTTGCTGGCTCTCAGCAGGGGAGTAAAGCCAGTCAGATTCGCCAGACGGCTTTCGATCAGGGCAACCATTTCGGTGTCCTCGGCGGCTCGGGGCAAAATTTGCAGCAGCAGCCCTCCAGCGGCCTCGACCCCGTTGGCCCCTACAAACACGCCCAGCACCAGCGCCGAGGGCGTTTGTTCTGAAGTGACCAGGTAGTGGGTGAGGTCGTCGCCAATTTCGCCAGAAACCAGCTCTACCGTGCTGGAGTAGGGGTAGCCGTAGCCCATGTCGCGCACGACGTACACGTAGCCATTGCGACCCACGGCACCGCCCACATCCAGCTTGCCCTGGGCATTGGGGGGCAGCTCAACCGATGGGTTGTCTACATAGCCACGGGCGGTACCATCCATCCCCGCGTCGACCAAAACGCCGCCTAGGGGGCCGTCGCCGCGCACTCGGATGTTGACCCGACCCTGGGGCTGTTTCATGCTGGAGGCTAGCAGTAGCCCCGCCGAGAGGGTACGACCCAGGGCCGCTGTCGCCACGTAGGACAGGTTGTGGCGCTGCCGGGCCACCTCGGTCAGTTTTGTGGTGATAACGCCGACCACCCGAATGCCGCCATCGGCGGCGGTGGCCCGAATCAGTTGATCTACCATGCGTTGCCCCAATCTTCTCTTAATATTGCTTAGTAATTATTGTAGAAGGTTTGGGGAAGTGGGTTTGAGAGGGTTTACCGACCCTGGCACTGGGGCCCGATGGTAGGACGGAGACTTGTTGCGAGTCGGTTCCCGTTTCTGCCACGCCTGCGGGCTGCGGGCTCTGCGATCGCGCTTCTAGCCCCCGGCCAGATTTCTTTTGGCATACTGAGAGGTGTTGTTTGCGGGCACATCACCACCCTATGCTAGGCACATTTCAGCGCAGCCGCCTTCGCATCGAAGTCGAGGCTACCCAGGGACAAATTCAGGCCAGTTTGGTGCAGCCCAGCAACTTTAGCCAGTGGCTCTGGCCCCAGCGATTCAGTCAGGGGCTACCCACCGAGTTGCACAGCGGATTGAGTTTTAAGAGCTACCTTGGCCCGGTGGAAATTCACCACGAGATCGAGCGGGTTGATGACCACAGCCTTTGCATGGTGCTGTCAGGAGGTATTGACGGGTTTCACGAGTGGTACTGGGGCGATCGCTGGGTGCAGTCACGGCTGGAGGGCGTTTCGGCGCTGCCTCTAAATTTGGGCCAGAGCCTGGCGATCGCGCGTCTGCGGCAATTTTTACAACAGCCCAAATCTTAGCCACTCCGTGCCCAATGCCTAAGCCAAAGGCACCTGACCAAGAACCTGAACCAGCTGATCTAAGAACTGGCACTGGGCCTTAATGATGCGTTTTCTGGCCTCTTCTAGCTCAAACCAGGCGGCCTGATCGACCTCAGGAAACTCCTTTAGCACGCCCGAGTTAGGCGGCCACTCCAGCACAAACGTGTTGCTGCGCAGGGTGGCAGGGTTAAAGTTTCCCTCAAAGGCCCAGGCATAAACGAGTTTGCCGCCGGCCTGACGCACCGGCTGCAGCTGGCGAAAATCGCCGACGGGGGGCTGCCCAGTTTCTTCAAAAAATTCGCGTTTAGCGGCTTCAAACGTGTCTTCTCCGGGGTCAATTTCGCCCTTGGGAATGGTCCACGCCTGCCAGCGACGGTTGGCCCAGTAGGGACCACCTGAATGCACCAGCAGCACCTCCAGGCGGTGCTGCTGGATGCGATACATGAGTAACCCCGCGCTTTTTTTAGTCATAGCAGCGATTCCCTTCTGGGGAAGCTTCCCAAACGCCTATACCCCGACCATGGTTCAAACTTGAGAGTGCTGTTTGTGGAGGGGATTGCTGGATCCAGGGATGGGCAGTTATGGCCCCAATCATGAACTCTGTCGACCCTCAGATTGTAGTTGTTGTAGCTGTAGCCAGTCTGGTGAGTACAGTTTCCCTGAAAACGTTCGACCTCTCAACTGTTTTTCAGGCTTCTGAATGGCTTAACCCGGTTGACCGTGGTTATCAATTCGCCGAAAACGGCTTGAACTCTATCTAAACTATATATTTTTGTCTATAGAAATCTTGAGTAATACTGCGTGACCTGTCAAAATTTACGGGGTGAACGTCTCGTCTGCGGTGAGTCCCCCAAGCGCTTAAAACTGGCCTAGCATACTTGTAGAGCTAACCTCCCTGAAAAAACGGCTGTAAGTTAGTCAAATTTAAATCAGTCAATAGTAATTGCCCCAGCCAACTATGCCCTACCAGTATGATCTTGGCCTCGGCCAAAAGATATATCTTGATAACTCTGGTTCGACTACTGTAATGACCCTTGCGAGCAGTAGCTCAGGGCAACAGCAGCAGTCGGGCACGCAGGTCCAGACAGGAACGTGGACAGAAGTGCCCCAGGCGGCGCGGATAGATGGCGGCGTGCTGCTGCGCTGCGTTACCGCTCAAGGGGTTTTTGTCTGGCAGGTGCAGGGTACGCAGATTGGTATCGCCGATATCGCTGCCTGGCCCGCCGACCAGGCTGTAGCCCTGCAGCCCACGGAGGCTGGGCCAGCTCCTATGCAGCCCATGGCGCCAATTCAGCCGATGACACCCCTAGAACCTATGGCTCCCATGACTATGGGCAATATGCGTATGTCAACTAACCCCATGACCATGCAAATGGGCAACACGATGCTCAGCATGGGCAACGATGAGGCCCCTAAGGCCAAACAATTTTGCACTCAGTGCGGTAGTGCTATTCAGGCAGGCGATCGCTTCTGCGGCAGCTGTGGGCACCAGCTTCAGTAGGCGTTGTATAAATCACAAAAAACCGGGAGAGACAACTCCCCCGGCCAGGTACAGGTGTGTAGGCATATCTAACGCTAGATCGTGAGTTAGAACGGGACGAACTAGGCCACCGACTTGGTGCGGTTAATTCGAGCCGCCTTCTCGCTGTCGTCAGCAAAGAAGGTAGCGTAGACCCAGCCCGCTAGCAGCGCACCCAAAATAGGGGCTACCCAAAACAGCCAGAGCTGCCCCATTAGCGGCCCGCCCACAAAGAGCGCTGGGCCAGTACTGCGGGCCGGGTTGACAGAGGTATTGGTGACCGGAATGCTGATCAGGTGAATCAGGGTCAGGCCCAGCCCAATCGCCACCGGAGCCAGCCCCACCGGAGCCCGGAAGTCGGTGGCACCCAGAATGATCATCAAAAAGAAGAAGGTCATCACCACTTCGCAGATTAAGCAGGCCAGCAGGCTAAAGCTACCTGGCGAGTGAGCCCCAAACCCATTGGTAGCCAGAGGATTACCGACCGAGGGGTCAATCGCAAAGCCCGGCTGACCGGTGGCAATGATATAGACGATGCCTGCCCCCAAAATGCCGCCCAAAACCTGGGCCACAATGTAAGGCAGCAGCTCGCTGCCGGGAAAGCGACCCGCCGCCCACAGCCCAAAGGATACCGCCGGGTTGAGGTGACAGCCCGAAATATGGCCAATGGCGTAGGCCATTGTCAGCACAGTTAAACCAAAAGCTAGGGATACCCCCAAAAAACCAATACCCAGGTTTAAGGCACCGCTGCCATCTAGAAACACACCAGCCAGTACGGCACTGCCGCAGCCGCCCAGCACGAGCCACAACGTACCTAAACATTCAGCCAAACAACGCTTTGTAATGGGCATTGCTAACCACTCCTACCTCATGACATTTTTAAGAACGATCGGTATTTTTCGATACAAACGGCGATCGACAGCCTATATCTCAGCGCGATACTACCGTAAGACTATAAAAGTTTGATAAGCCCAAACATCAGCGGGTTCAGGCAGCCAAAGCCGCTACGGCACAGATGGTCTAGGTCTGGTAACCTAAGGCCTGCTACCCTAGGAGAGGCACAGTCGCCTCAGCGTCATACCTCTGCCTGGAGTCATTAGGAAGCCGCGCTCACCATGGGAATGCAAGTCTGGCCAGGTCGTCCCCATCCCCTGGGTGCCACCTGGGATGGCACGGGCACCAACTTCGCCTTGTTTTCAGAGAACGCAACGGCTGTTGAGCTCTGTCTGTTCGACGCTGACAATCAAGAAACTCGAATCCGCTTCACCGAGGTTGACAATTACGTTTGGCATGGCTACCTGGCCGATGTCAAGCCGGGCCAGCGATACGGCTTTCGGGTATACGGTCCCCACGATCCTAAAGCCGGGCAGCGGTTTAACCCCCACAAGCTGCTGATCGACCCCTATGCCCGCGCTCTCGATGGCGATGTCGAGTTTGACCCGGCGATCTTTGGCTATGACATTCAGGCCACCGACGATCTAGAAAATTTGGATTTGTCCTTTTCTGAGGTCGATAGTGCCCCCTTTATGCCCAAGGCGGTAGTGGTCGACCCCAGCTTTGACTGGGAGGGCGATCGACCCCTCGACACCCCCTGGCATCGCACTATCATCTACGAAACTCACGTTAAGGGGCTCACACGGCTCCACCCCGAGGTACCCGAACCGCTGCGGGGCACCTACGCTGGCCTGGCCCACCCGGCCATTATCCAACACCTGACCCAGCTGGGCATTACGGCGGTAGAGCTGTTGCCTGTGCATCATTTCCATGCCTACCCGGGACATTTGGCCAACACAGGACTGCGCAACTACTGGGGCTACGACTCGCTCAACTACTTTGCTCCCTACGGGGGCTACAGCAGCGCGGGGCAAACCGGGGCTCAGGTCAACGAGTTTAAGCAGATGGTCAAGGCCCTGCACCAGGCCGGTATTGAGGTGATCTTAGATGTGGTCTACAACCACACCGGGGAGGGCAGCCACCTGGGGCCTACCCTCAGTCTGCGAGGCATCGACAACGCCGCCTACTACCGCCTGGTCGACAACGCCCCCCGCTACTACATGGATTTCACTGGCTGCGGCAACTCTCTCAACGTGCGCCATCCTCAGATTCTCAAGCTGATTATGGATAGCCTGCGCTACTGGGTGCTGGAGATGCATGTGGATGGCTTTCGCTTTGATCTGGCCTCGGCCCTGGCCCGAGAGCTATACGAAGTCGATAGCCTGGCCGCCTTTTTCGACATCATTCACCAAGACCCGGTCTTGTCTACCATCAAGCTAATTGCCGAACCCTGGGATCTAGGCGAAGGCGGCTACCAGGTGGGCAACTTTCCGCTGCTGTGGTCCGAGTGGAACGGCAAATACCGCGACTCTATGCGTGACTTCTGGCGCGATCACGACTGCCGCCTGGGCGAGTTTGCCTTTCGCATTACCGGTAGCTCTGACCTGTACCAGGCCAACGGCAAACGCCCCCACGCCAGCATCAACTTTATTACCTGTCACGACGGCTTTACCCTGCGAGATCTCGTCAGCTACAACGAGAAGCACAACCTGGCCAACCACGAAAACAACCGCGACGGTGAGAGCTACAACCGCTCCTGGAACTGTGGGGCGGAGGGCGACAGTGACGACCCTGAAATTTTGACCCTGCGGCGGCGACAGCAGCGCAACCTGCTGGCCACGCTGTTTTTGTCTCAAGGGGTGCCGATGATTTTGGGGGGCGATGAGATTGGCCGCACCCAGCAGGGCAACAACAACACCTACTGCCAAGACAGCAGGCTGTCGTGGTTTGACTGGAGTCTCGATGTCACCCAGGTGGATCAGCTGGCCTTCGTGCGGCAGCTGATTAAGCTCCGCCAGGAGCATCCTGCCTTTGCTCGCCGCCACTGGTTTCAGGGGCGCGCTATTCACGGTTCTGGCGTGCACGATATTGGTTGGTACAACCCCGACGGCAGCGAGATCAGCGTTGATCACTGGCACGATGGGTCGGCCAAGGCGATCGCGGTCTATCTCAACGGCGAAGAACTAATGGCGGTTCAAACCGCTGGACAACGGCTGGTAGACGACAGCTTTTTACTGTTTTTTAATGCCCAGGCCGACTCCCAGGAGTTTCAGATTCCGCCGGAGGTGAAGAAAGAGCGCTGGTCTATGGTGCTGAACACCAACGAGCCGACCGGCTTTTGCCAAAGCAAGCAGGTATATACGCCGGGTAGTGCGATCGCCGTCGCCGACTTTTCGCTGGTCGTGCTGTGTAGCCCCCGGGCCACCAGCGCCAGAGCCTAGACCATGCTCACCTACGAACGCATTTATGCCGTAGTTCGCCAAATTCCCAGGGGCAAGGTCGCTACCTATGGGCAGGTGGCCGAGCTAGCAGGATTAGTCGGTAAGCCTCGCCTGGTGGGGTATGCCCTCTACCGAGTCGATCCGATGTCCGACGTACCCTGGCAGCGCGTCATTAACGCGAAGGGCGAGGTATCTGAATCGACCCAGCGCAACGGCAGTGATTATATGCAGCGGGCCATGCTAGAGGATGAGGGAGTAGTGTTTGACCGCCGGGGTCGAATTGACCTCAACCAATACAGATGGCGCCCGCCCGATGATGTCATCGAGCAGGCGCTGGCAGCATTTATGGAGAATTTAGGCTAGAGCCGCAGTGTGCTTAGTCAACACCTACCGCCACTTCTTCTTCCACATAGACATCTTCGGGTTCATCAACCAGTTCACCGGCCTGCTCAGCTGCCTGACGGCGCATGGCTTCACGGTACTTGGCCGCCATTTCTTCGGCTTTGTCGTAAACCAGGTCGGGGTTCTTGACCATATCACCCGGTTCGGGTTCAAGCTGTTTGGTTGAGAGGGAGATTCGACCCCGCTCCGCATCCAGGTCGATGATCATGACCTTGATCTCGTCATTGACGTTGAGCACGCTGTGGGGCGTGTCAATGTGGTCATGGGAGATCTCGGAAATGTGCAGCAGACCGCTGACACCGCCGATGTCGATAAAGGCACCGTAGGGCTTGAGGCCACGCACGGCCCCCAGCACAACCTCGCCTACCTGCAGACCGTTCATCTTGCGCTCAACCAGCGCCCGACGGTGACTAAGCACAAGGCGGTTGCGCTCTTCATCGACCTCAAGGAATTTCAGGGGCAGGTCTTCGCCCACCAGGTCTTCCTTAGGCTTGCGGGTGCTGATGTGGGAGCCGGGAATAAAGCCGCGCAGACCCTCAATTCTGACCAGGGCGCCGCCCCGGTTGGTGGCAAAGACTCCGGAGCGCACCGTGGCGTCTTCCTGCTGAAGCTGGCGCACCCGTTCCCAAGCGCGCATGTACTCAATCCGGCGAATGGAGAGGGTCAGCTGACCATCTTCATTTTCGTCGGTGAGAATGAAGAACTCGCGGGTTTCGTTGGAGCGCAGCACCTCTTCAGGATGGTCGACCCGATTGATCGACATCTCCTGAATGGGCAGGTAAGCTGCCGTTTTAGCACCAATATCAATCAGGGCACCCCTGGGCTCAAGACTAAACACGGTGCCAGAGACGGTATCGCCTGGGTTGAAGTGATAGTCGTACTGGTCGAGTAGCGCGGCAAAGTCTTCGTGTGTAAACCCGATGTCAGCGTCCTTTACGTCCTGATTGAGCATGCTAGTGTTGTCCTATTATTTCTCCGTATTACTGCGGTTTCCGTGTAGACGTACAAAACAATCAACTCAGATATATGACAGCCCACCCCACGCAGCAGCGTGCAGACGTAGACAGCCCGATAAACCCACAGGATTAAAATTATAGCTGAATTGGAGGGGTTGTTGATAACAACCCCAGCAGGATTGATCAAGTTGATCGCGGCGATCGCTGGAAATGCTGCGCTATAACGATTGGGCCGAAACGACATAATTTGACGATGGGTCGTTGTCGGCCTCGTCTAGGTCGCTATCGCGCCGGTCGTCTTGCAGCTCGCTCAGCGTTTCGGCGAAGTCGCGAATGCCTTGAAACTGTCGATAAACCGAGGCGAACCGCACAAAGGCAACTTCGTTCATCATTTGCAGCTTGGCCAAAACCATCTCGCCGATTTCGGCGCTGGTTACCTCTCGGGTGGCGCGCTGCTGCAACTCAGCTTCGATGTCGTCTACGATGGCTTCCATCGCCAACGACGAAACCGGCGTTTTTTCGCAGGCCCGCACAATGCCACGCAGCACCTTGGAGCGCTCAAATAATTCTCGGTCTTCGCTGCGCTTGATGACGGTAACGGGTACGTACTCAATACGTTCGTAGGTGGTAAACCGTCGCTCGCAGCGCAAACACTCTCGTCGTCTGCGAATACTGCGCCCCGCCTCCGCCGATCGCGACTCTAACACTCGATTATTGAGGTGCTGACAAAAGGGGCAATGCATAGACACACTCCCAACGGGAGAAAAGTAGCCAAGCCGTCCGGTCTGATGGGGAGACTTGAGAAAAAAAGAGGCAAGCCCTCCCTCTGCAGGAAAGACTTGCCTCTATAGTAATTAAATTGTGAGAAAACAATCGAAATGAATCGAAAGTCTCCCTAAAGTGACGGACAACAAAGAACCGCTGCGACTCTAAAAGACTATTGTTACAGGACTAGTCTTTGGAAATACGAGGAGGTTCGCGAAAGGCGATCGCGAAGAACAGCGTGCCAATGATGCAGGCAAAAATGAAGATATAAGCGACAGCTTCCATGGTTAAAGAGGCTCCTAATCAACCGGATTATCTTTAGTCTACAGAGATTGTCAGTAAAGTGCCCGACGGATAAAGGCCCATAACCAACCGCCGGGCCGCTTAACTGAGAGGAAACTAAACTGTCTCTTCTTTACGAGTAGACGTGTCGCCCACCTTTTGGAAGAAGCCCCACTCCACCTGCTCGGCAGACAGGTCGGGGTCTACCCCAGCAAACACGTCCCGGAACAGGGTGCGAGACCCGTGCCAGATGTGGCCAAAGAAGAACAGCAGCGCAAACACGGCATGACCGTAGGTGAACCAACCGCGAGTGCTAGTGCGGAACACCCCGTCAGAGCCGAGGGTTTCGCGGTCAAACTCAAACGGTTCACCCAGCTGCGCTTTGCGGGCGTAGCGCTTAACCAGGGCAGGCTCGGTAATGGTTTGGCCAGCCAGGTCGCCGCCGTAGAAGGTAGCCGTTACCCCAGTCTGCTCAAAGCTGTACTTAGACTCAGCTCGGCGGAAGGGAATGTCAGCCCGAACAACGCCGTCTTTGTCGACCAGCACCACGGGGAAGGTCTCAAAGAAGTTGGGCAGGCGACGCACAAACAGCTCGCGACCTTCTTTATCTTTGAAGACGGGGTGGCCCAGCCAGCCCTCAGCGATGCCGTCACCCTGAACCATTGGGCCAACCCGGAACAGACCGCCCTTGGCGGGGCTGTTGCCCACATAGTCGTAGAAGGCCAGCTTCTCAGGAATACCGGCGTAGGCCTCGGCCAGGGTATACCCGGCGTTGACATCGGCCTGCACCCGACGCTGAATCTCCTGCTTGAAGTAGTCGCCATCCCACTGGTAGCGGGTGGGGCCAAACAGCTCAATGGGGGTAGCGGCGCTGCCGTACCACATCGTGCCTGCCACTACAAAAGCAGCAAAGAACACCGCCGCAATACTGCTAGAGAGAACGGTTTCGATATTACCCATGCGCAGCGCTTTGTACAGACGCTGGGGCGGGCGCACCGTCAGGTGGAAGAGACCAGCAATAATGCCCACGATACCGGCGGCGATGTGGTGAGCCACAATGCCCCCTGGGTTGAAGGGGTTAAAGCCAGCAGCCCCCCACTCTGGGGCAACTCCCTGCACGTGGCCCGTGAGTCCATAGGGGTCGGAGACCCACATGCCAGGGCCCCAGAGGCCAGTCAGGTGGAAGGCCCCAAAGCCAAAGCAGAGGAGACCCGAGAGAAATAGGTGAATGCCAAACATCTTGGGCAGATCCAGCGCAGGCTCGCCAGTGCGAGGATCGCGGAACAGGTCCAGATCCCAGTAGACCCAGTGCCAGCAGGCCGCCAAAAACAGCAGACCCGACAGCACGATGTGGGCGGCAGCTACGCCCTCAAACGACCAAAAGCCGGGGTTGACGGCGGTCGCGCCAGTGACGCTCCAGCCGCCCCAGGACTCGGTTACGCCCAGGCGCGCCATAAAGGGCAGCACAAACATGCCCTGCCGCCACATGGGGTTTAGCACGGGATCGCTGGGGTCAAAGGTGGACAGTTCAAACAGGGCCATTGAGCCGGCCCAGCCGGCTACGAGAGCCGTATGCATTAGGTGTACAGCAATCAGTCGCCCGGGATCGTTAACGACGACCGTGTGTACCCGGTACCAGGGTAGTCCCATTGACTACGCTCCTCCTCTAGGTAAAACAGTGATGTCTTGTGAAATTGTCTTAAGCATTGGCCAGATAATGATTAGCCTATCAGAATCAGGCTCCCAGAACCGCCCAACTGACCCCATTATCCCGGTGATACCAGACCAGTTTCACCGTTGTTAGATGGTGAATCATTTGGTACAGATGAGATGTAACAATGAAATTACTTAACGAAGTGTAACCAGTCCGAATTGTCGTCGCAAGCAGCTTTAGGGTTGGGCGGCGGCGATCGCGAGCAGTTACCGGACAAAAAACACCCAGGTCTAGCGGCCAAAGGCTTGATCTGCCGCCATTATTGACGCAGGACGCAAAGGAGATTTCCCTGATGGCCAATGTTAAGTTTGTTAACGAAGACAAAGAAATTAGCGTTGCCGACGGGGCCAATCTGCGGTTCAAGGCATTAGAGAATCGCATTGATATTTACACCTTCAGCGGCAAGCTGATGAACTGTGGCGGCTATGGGCAGTGCGGTACCTGTGTGGTGGATGTGGTGGACGGGGGCGAGAATCTTTCTCCTCGCACCCCGGTGGAGGAACGCAAGCTCAAGAAGTGGCCCGCCAGCTGCCGATTGGCCTGCCAGGCCACGGTGCACGGCCCGGTTTCGGTGGTAACTAAACCCAGTCGTAAGGGTAAACCATCGGCCAAGGCCTCTAAAAGCGCCTGAAGAGCGGTCTAAACCTGCCCTGGGTGGGCTCAGTTTTGGCGGAATCGCCGTGGTTCTAGTCGAACATTCTCATCGGGTAGGGTGATATCCTAAGGTCATCAGGGCTTCTGGTAGCTAAGGCCGGGGTTCTGAGGTGACGTTGTTGGGTTGAGAGTAGAGGCAAGCATGGAAGTTAATAAACTTGGTTTTGTAGCCAGCATTCTCTTTGTGCTGGTGCCAACGGTTTTTCTGCTGATTTTGTACATTCAAACCTCCAGTAAGCAAACGGGTTCGTAGCCTGTGGTGGGTTGGGTCTGGTCTGGGTCGTACAGAGCCAGCCTGACCGTCTGCGGGGGGTTAGGTATAGTCTTGAAGCGCTGGGCTAACCGGCGCTTTTTTCAATATTTTGGTTGCCTCTTGTAGTAGTGACTAGTTTGCCGCCGCGATCGCACAGGTCTATCAAGCCCATGACGTACTGTTTAGGCATTTTGGTGAAGGAGGGGTTGGTGCTGGCCGCCGACTCGCGCACCAATGCCGGAGTCGACTATATTTCGTCGTACCGCAAGCTGTTTGAGTTTTCAAAGCCCGGCGATCGCACCCTTTTGCTCTGCACTTCGGGCAATTTGTCGATTACCCAGGCGGTGGTGCACCAGCTAACTCAAGATATTAAGCGCGATCGCCCCCCCCATCTGCACAGCCTGCCGACGCTCTACGATGTAGCGCGCTACCTGGGAGACCAAATTCGTGCCCTGCAGGAGGCCGACCGACCCTGGCTCGAAAAAGACAAGATTGACTTTCAGTGCAGCTTTTTGCTGGGCGGGCAGGTGCAGGGGGAGGCGCCGGAGCTCTTTCTGGTCTACAGTCAGGGCAACTGCATTCAGGCCACCGCCGAGACACCGTTTTTGCAAATTGGCGAAACCAAGTACGGCAAGCCTATTTTAGATAGAACCCTGGGGTTTGATGTACCCCTTGACGCGGTGGCCAAGTGCGCCCTGCTTTCGATTGATTCGACCATGCGGTCCAACCTGTCGGTAGGACCACCCATTCACATGGTGATGTATCAGACCAACAGTTTTGAGGTGCGTCATCGGGCCCAGTTTCAGGCGGGTGACCCCTACTTAATTAAAATGCGCAAGCACTGGGAAGTTGCCCTGCGAGAGGCGTCTCTGTCTATGCCCGATATCTCCTGGAATCAGGAGGACACGCTCTCGCCCTTGGGCATCGCCGATTTGGGGGATGCCTGAGACCAGGTTGAGTGAGCAACCAGGGTGAATCATACGGACAGGCCGCCCTTTCAAGCGCGGCGGGAGCTTACGGCGATCGCGGCGGCAGTGGTTTGCCGGGGCTGGAAGGTAAGGGGTTGGTGGCTGTCAGACTGCACCGCGATCGCGGCCAGATAGTCTGCCGCGGGCTGCCACTGATACAGCCTGCCTGGGTGCTGTAACCCACTGGTCGAGACAGCCATAGCCGCAGGCGCTGAGGCTGGCTCCGTAGGGGTCAGCCTCAGTTCTAGGGCCTGCATTGACTCGACAATGCCCAGGCCCAGAGCTTTGAGGCAGGCTTCTTTGCCTGTCCAATAGCGCAAGAAGCGATGGTCGGCCTGGGGAGAGTTGAGGGCTAGCACCGTCTCGGCCTCAGCCGGGGTGAGGCAGCGGCGGCACATTCCCGACAGCTGCTTTACACACCGCAGTTCTTCTAGGTCGACGCCGAGCGCTCTGACAGCCGGTGCCACACTAACGCCGATCAGCAGCCGCGCGCCGCTGTGAGACAGATTGAAGGTGAGTCTCTGGCCGGCTGGCGCCTGGGCATGGCGGCTAGAGGCGAGTTCTGGCTTGCCGCGCGGCCCGTAGGTAAAGCGTAAGCGGTTGGGCGCCTGCCCGGTGTAGCGGCTGAGCAGGTGGCGCAAGCAGCCCCGACTCAGGATAAAGCTACGCCGGGCGGTGGGCAGACGACGCTGCTGAAGGTGGGTCTGTTCGTCAGCAGATAGGGCATTCTGCAGCCTCTCCAAGAGGGGGTATTCGACCGTATCGGTCGCAATTAGCCAGAGGTCAATGGCCGCGATGTTGGGGGAGGACGTTGGCGGCTGGCCTGGCTCGGGCATGGGCGGCGGGACGATCGCGAGAGATAAACCTAGCGCTATTGTGCAGTAAGGTGGGCATCCTTGGCACAGCCCCCCGCCGACATTGAGCTATGCGATTCAAGCCCTTTGCCCCTGCCCCAGGCGATCACGCTGCCTTTGGACCCTCGGAACCTATCTCAAAGGGAGCCGTACATGTGTGCATTTTGGGGGGTGGGTTTGGTGGGCTGTACTGCGCTCTGGCTCTGCACCAGCGCTTGGGAAAAGGTTCTCGGGTGCGCATTACGTTAGTGGAGCCGCGCGATCGCTTCAACTTTACGCCGCTGCTCTACGAACTGCTTACCCGCGAGCTGGCCCCCTGGGAAATTGCCCCCGCTTACCAAGATTTGCTCAAGCACACCGCCATTGATCTGCGCCAGGACTGGGCCGAGCAGATTAACTTAGCTGAGCAAACGGTCACCCTGCGCTACGGTGACCCCCTCACCTACGACTACCTGGTGGTGGCCCTGGGCAGCCAAATGCGGCCGCCCGCCACCCCCGGTAGCCAGTCCCACACGCTGCCGTTTAACACCCTGCACGATGCCGAACAGCTGGAGCGACGGCTGGGGGAACTCGACCATTTGACCCAGGTGCGGGTGGTGGTAGCCGGGGCTGGCCCCAGCGGTGTCGAGCTGGCCTGCAAACTCAGCGATCGCCTGGGTCGTCGGGGTCATGTCACTGTGGTCGATCGCCGGGGTGAAATTCTGCGCTCGTATCCGGCCCGCCTCCAGCGAGCGGCGGCGGGGGCGCTGGCCAAACGCGGTGTAGAGGTCTACCTCAATGCCGCCATTGACACAGTGGATGCCAGTGGACTGACCTTTGGCTATGAGGGCAACCCCCGCCACTGCCAGGCCGATTTAATGCTCTGGACGGTCGGCACTGTGCCGCGAGCGTGGCTGGGGCAGAACATGCTTAAGCAGACCGCCTTCGGCCAGTGCCAGGTGCGGCCGACCCTGCAGCTGCCCGACTACGATAATGTGTTTGTGCTCGGGGATATGGCGTCCATGCCTGCCCCTGGCCGGAATCGCGCCCCCACCACGGCCCAAGCCGCCTACCAGGCTGGCCCTGTGGTGGCCCAAAATTTGCTGGCCCTGATCGCCAATCGGCCCCTCAAACCTTTCATCTACAATCATCTGGGCGATATGCTTACCCTCGGTCAGAGAGAGGCCGTGGTCTGTGGGTTTGGGCTCTGCCTCACCGGGCGACTGGGGGGCGTTTCGCGCCGCTGGGCCTACTGGCTGCGGCTACCCACCTACGGTCACCGCTGGCAGGTGCTCAAGCACTGGCTGGGTTGGAAGCGCTAGGGACGCCAGAAATTCGCTTGGCTGTAGTTTATACGGCAATTTGGGCAAAGCTATTGGGCTAAAGTCTTCTCTCAGAAGAGACTATGTTCGATAATCTGCGAGATTTTTGTAGCGCCCAGTGGGCAGAGGTCAAGGCCGTGACGAGTCTTTCAAAGTGGCTGAGGCCAAAGTGGCTGAGGTATACGTGGGTGAGTGCGATCGCCTTGGTTCTGATCGCCACCCTCACCCTGCGCCCGGCCCCGGCCCAGCTGTCTCCCCATCCCCTCGATCCCTTGACCGCTGACGAAATTCAGACAGCCGTGGCGGTGATCAAAGCGGCCCATCCTCTATCAGAAGAAGCTCGATTTCCCAATATCTCGCTGCAGGAGCCCGACAAAGACCTGGTGTGGGCCTTCCAGCCGGGCGATACCTTGCCCCGCGCCGCCTTTGTGGTGGTGCTAGAGCCCGTCAAAAACATCACCTACGAAGCGGTGGTTGACCTGACTACCGCCGAACTCATCTCCTGGAACGAGGTTTCCGGCGTGCAGCCTGCTATTCTCGACGAAGATTTTGAGCTACTGAGCGAGTTGGCCAAGGCCGACCCCCGCTGGCAGGCCGCCATGGCAAAGCGGGGGATTACTGACTTTGAAAGTGCCGTGGTCGACGGCTGGGCACCGGGTATGCTCAGCCCCGCCGAGCGGGCCAGCGGCAAGCGGCTAATGCGCGGCTACACCTACTACCAGCCCAACTACGTCAACTACTACGGTGCTCCCATCGAAGGGCTGATGGTGGTGGTCAACCTCACCGATCGCGAAGTGGTCGAGGTGGTCGATACCGGCGTAGAGCCCTTTTCTACGGCCAATTTTGACTACGACGAAGAGACCACCGCCCCCCTTCAGCCCTCTCCCAAGGCGCTAACAATTCAGCAACCCCAGGGTAAAACCTTTACCCTGGAGGGCAACGCCGTCACCTGGCAAAACTGGAAATTTCGCTATATTCTGCATCCCCGCGAGGGGCTGACCCTGTACCAAATTACCTACGCCAAGGATGGGGTCGAGCGCCCCATTCTCTACCGGGCGGGGCTGTCGGAAATGGTGGTGCCCTACGCCGAAACCGGCCCCACCTGGGCCGTGAAGAGCGCCTTTGACGTAGGCGAGTACCGTTTTGGCTGGCTCTCGACCCCGATGTACCTGGGCAACGAGGTGCCCCAAAACGCCCTGCTGCTCGACGCAGTTATGGCCGACGACCTGGGCGAACCCACCCTGATGGAGGACGTCATCGCCCTTTACGAGCGAGATGGCGGCATTCTCTGGCGGCACTACGACTTCAACAATGAAACCCATGAGGGGCGGCGCAGCCGAGAGCTGGTGATGACGACGGTGGCGGCGATCGGCAACTACGACTACGCCATCAGCTGGATTTTCCACGAAGACGGCATGCTCGAAGAGCAAACCGACCTCACGGGCATCATGCTGGCCAAGGGCACCGAAGATGTGACTGAAACCCACGACCACCTTGGCCACCTAGTTGCTCCCCACGTTGTCGCGGTCAACCACCAGCACTTTCTCAACTTTCGCCTCGACTTTGATGTTGATGGCCCGGCTAACACCGTGGCCGAAATGAACGTGGCCACGGTGCCCCAGGGCAACAGCAACCCCTACGGCAATGCCTTTGCTATGGAGACAGTGCCGCTCACCTCAGAAACCAAAGCCGTGCGCGACATGAGCATGGCCAATAGCCGCACCTGGATGGTGATGGGGGCTAAGCAGAATGAGCTGGGTATGCCCACCGGATATATGCTGATGCCCGGCAGTAACTCCACTTTCTACCCGTCAGAAGAGTCGAACGTGCGGCAGCGGGGCGAGTTTGCCGGTCACCACCTGTGGGTGACCCACTACAAGCCCAACGAGCTGTATGCGGCGGGTGATTACCCCAATCAGAGCATGCCGAACCAGGGGTTGCCCGAGTGGGTGGCCGACGATGAACCGCTGGCTGGAGAAGATGTGGTGCTCTGGTACACCCAGGGCGTGACCCACATTCCTCGCCCTGAAGAATGGCCGATTATGACCGTTCACAAAGCTGGATTCAAGATCATGTCCCACGGTTTCTTTCCCCAGAACCCCGTGCTGAATGTGGCGGCTCCGGAGCCGGTGCTGGCCGCAGAGGTCCCCTAGGACGGTGGCTCAACTGCCCCTGGAAATGCCCCCCAGGAGCAATTGAACCCAGAATCTTTGGGGGCCGCCACCGAGCCAGTTAGAAAACTGAACCTCCCGCCTGGCCAAGTCAGGCGGGAGGTTGTTCTGATGGGATAGCCAGAGGGGCGCTGACCATTAGTTAGCCTCCTCTGCACAGTGGGCAGACTCTGACTCAACTCTAGGGAATTCGCTGCGCGTTCCCCACAGCCAGAAGTCAAGACTCGATCGCCAGTTTGGTCGGCAATCAACGCGTAAATCTACATCACTATTGTTTGGAGAATGGTTATGCTCCTTTGGCGACGGACAATCGGTATCGGTTTGGGTGTAGTGGCCGCTAGCAGCCTGTGCACCGTAGCCCAGGCTGCCCCTGATCAGGCAGTGATGGATGCTCCCCGTCTGGTTCAAGTTGACGAGATTCCCCTTGAGCAGGCCCAACTTGACGCAGTTTTAATTGACCAGGCCCAGGTTGAGCAGGCCCAAATCGACGCTGCCCAAATTAACGAGGCAACAAGCGGTCTGGCAACCCCTGAGATCCTGGCGGAGGTCGCCCCCGTTTTTGCAGCCGACCTGCTGGAGACTGCTGTCGTTGAGGCCGCGACAGCGGTGACTCCAGTGCCCCCGCAGGTTCTAGAAAATCTTTCCCATGGGCAAATCGAGGCGATCGCCGCCATCATCTCAACTGCCGACGAGTCAGCCAGTACTGGCACCATGGCACACCTGCCCACCGAGGTACTGACTCAGCTTGACACCCTAGCGGGGGTTGGACAGCCGGTGGGCCACAGACGCTGGTTGCCCACGAACCTGGTCAGACGACTGCGCCTTCCCCAAGCGATCGCATCCCTAGTCAGGCAGCCCAGAAACACGGCGTTGGCCATGCTGGGCAACCACATTGTGGTGGTCAACCCAGTAACGGGGGCCGTGTTGGGGGCTGTGCTGTCTGTCCTGTAACGGCAATGGGTAGCTAACCCACGGGAAGTGGCAAACGGACAGGCTTGCGAGAATAGTTCACTAGAACTATGATGCTGATGTTGTCAACTCTGCTGGTGACAGGCATGAGCGACGAAAATCCGAGCATCCTTTCCCATATTTCTGTGGGCATCAACGACTTCGATCGCGCCGTAGCCTTCTACGATCGCGTTTTGCCCGCCCTTGGCTGTCAGCGCATTATGGAGCATCCGGGGGCGGTTGCCTACGGCAAGGCCTACCCTGAGTTTTGGGTGCAGACTCCCATTGATGGACAACCCGCTACGGTGGGCAACGGCACCCACGTTGGATTTGTTGCCCCCACCAAGGAGTCGGTTCATGCTTTCTATGAGGCCGCGATCGCCGCTGGGGCACAACCAGACGGTCCGCCGGGGCCTCGGCCCGACTACGGCGAACCCTACTACGGCTGCTTTGTGCGCGACCCCGACGGCCACAAAATTGAGGCCTCCTACTGGGATATGGCCCTGATTCAGGGGCTATACGGCGACTCGGAGCACCCGTAGGGGTTCGCCTCAGATATTTAACGCCTGCGGATGGCGCGGGGTCTGGCGATCGCCACCTAGATCTCGACTGATAGCGTCTTGGCCATCAGAATGAAGAGCGATCGGGGCGACCAGGTCTAGTATCCAAAATCAGCTGTTGGATTGAATTTACGTGGCCACAGGTTCTTTCAACTCAAACTTGAGCTTGGCCCGCTTAAAGGGCTCAGGAATTTCTACCGGGTACTTGCCGGTGAAGCAGGCTGAGCAAAAGCTATCGGGGTCTTGATAGGTTGTCTCTAGCATGCCTTCCCAACTCAAGTAGGCCAGCGAATCGACATCAATCTGCTGGGCAATCTGCTCTAGAGATTTGGTGGCGGCAATCAGCTGATCCTGGTTATCGGTGTCAATGCCGTAAAAACAGGGGTGAGTAACCGGCGGTGACGAAATCCGCATGTGCACTTCGGTGGCGCCCGCATCGCGCAGCGCCTGCACAATTTTGCGGCTGGTGGTGCCTCGCACAATTGAGTCATCCACAATTAGCACCCGTTTGCCCTCCAGCACATCCTTGAGCGGGTTAAGCTTCATGCGAATACCTACCTCCCGCATCGACTGGGTGGGTTGAATAAACGTGCGCCCCACGTAGCGGTTTTTGATCAGCCCCTCGGCGTAGGGAATTTTAGACTGCTGCGAAAAGCCGATCGCAGCAGGCACTCCCGAATCGGGCACCGCCATAATCAAATCGACATCGGCGGGGGCTTCTTTGGCCAGCTGATGGCCCAGGCGACGGCGGTAGCTGTAGAGGCTCTCGCCGTTGACAATGCTGTCGGGCCGCGAGAAGTAGATCATCTCGAACACGCAGAGTTTGCGCTGGGTAGCCTCGGCCCAGGTATGAGACGTCAACCCCTCGGCTGTAATCCAGACCAGTTCGCCCGGTTCAATATCGCGAACGTAGGTGGCTCCAATGATGTCAAGGGCGCAGGTTTCTGAAGCCAGCACGTAGTGGGCCGGTTGACCGCTCTCGGGAATCTCGTGGCCCAGCACACCCAGCACCAGGGGGCGAATGCCCTGCTGATCGCGGGCCCCAATGATGCCGTTGGGCGTGCCAATCACCAGGCTAAAGGCGCCATAGCAGCGGTTAAAGGCGGTTTCTGCAGCCTGTACCCAGTCGGCGCCGTCGTTGACCGCCTCGGCCAGGGCAAAGGCGATCATTTCTGAGTCAGTGGTGGTGACGAGGTCGTGGTTGCGATCGATCAGTTCTTCGCGCAGGTCGGCGGCGTTGACCAGGTTGCCGTTGTGGGCCAACGCCAGATTGCCCAAACGGGTGGGTACCACGGCGGGCTGCGCGTTGCACACGTGGCTTGACCCGGTGGTGGAGTAGCGGGTGTGCCCTACGGCAATGTGGCCCGTCAGGTCTTTGAGAATGTGGTCGTCAAATACCTGCGACACCAGACCCATGTGCTTGTAGCAGTGGCTACCCAATGCGTCAAAGGTGGCAATACCGGCCGATTCTTGACCCCGGTGCTGAAGGGCAAACAGACCAAAGTAGGCCAGTCGAGCGACTTCTTCATCAGGAGCGTAAAGGCCAAAGATACCGCAGGCTTCTTCGGGCTTGTCAGGACGATCTTGATGGGCTTGATAGGACTCAAAAGACTCGTCGAGGAAAGAGTTAGAAGGGAACGTCATGGGTGGTGCAGGATGGCTTTAGGAACGCAATGGCAAAGGAGCAGAACGTCTCAACACATTTGGCTGCCGCATTTTGCCTTCAATGCGAGCCCAGCTACATCATAGGGTGAGGGATTTCGGAGTGGTATTAGAAACTACCGAACTTCCCTAACCTTTTTAATAGTTCCTTAACATATGAGCGATCATAACACCTGCCGTTTCCCCACAGGGGGGATAGTGAGCAGCAAGATTTTAGAGGGTAGAGGCGCAGCAGCAGGGACAGCCCCAGTCCATCAGGCTGATTTGGAGGATAGCCAATGCCTGCCATTCGTGGCCCGCTAACAGGATCAATCAGGTTAATCTACTGCCTCGGTTCCCGCTAGCCGCTGCTCGATGGCAGTGCTCCAGATCTGAGCCAGGGCACTCACCGCGTCGGTGATCAGGGTTTGGTTGTCCTGGGTTGCCAAGGTTAAGGTTTCTCCCTGTACTGTACCGAGCCGCTGCCAGCAACCTGCCAGGCGATCGCTCAAGTAGGCCTCCCAGTCGGCCTGGTGGTCGGGGCTAATCGAAACTACAATTCTGGCTCCGCCCTCGCCAAACAGCAGCCGATCCCAGCGCTGATCTGTCTGCGTCCTTTCTACAGGGATTTGAATGGTGGCTCCCCGCCGTCCACCGATCGAGGATTCGGCCAGCGCTACCGCCAACCCGCCCTCGGCACAGTCGTGGGCCGATTGCACCCAGCCCTGGGCAATGCCGTGGCGACAGGCCCCCTGTACTCGCTTCTCTAGCGGCATATCAATAGCGGGAGGGTGCCCAGCGGCAACCCCGTGAATAGCCGCCAGATATTCTGAACCGCCCAGGGTGACCAGGGGTTTGCCGTCAACCGTGGCCGTCCCCGTCTGCTCTACAGGAGTTCCCAGTAGATAGATCGCATCGCCCTCCTGTTGCCAGCCCTGGCCGCAGGTGCGGCTGAGATCGTCGATCAGGCCGACCATGCCGACGACAGGGGTGGGGTAGATCGGCTGAGGGTTACCCTGACTATCTACAGTCTCGTTGTAGAGCGAAACGTTACCGCCGGTCACGGGGGTTTCAAACTCGCGGCAGGCATCGGCTAACCCCCGGCAGGCTTCGGCCAGCTGCCAGTAGCCGACCGGCTTTTCGGGGCTGCCAAAGTTGAGGTTATCGGTGACGGCCAAAGGCAGCGCGCCGACGCAGCTCAGGTTGCGGGCGGCCTCGGCTACGGCGGCCTTGGCGCCTTCGTAGGGGCTGAGGTACACATAGCGAGCGTTGCAGTCTACGGTGGCGGCTAGCCCGCGAGTCACGGTCCCCGGCTGATAGTGCGGCACAGGTTCTAGCGGGCGCAGGCGAATAACGGCGGCATCGCCCTGGCCGGGGCACTGCACCGTGTTGTTTTGCACCTGGTGGTCGTACTGGCGGTAGACCCACTGCTTGGATGCGATCGTGGGCTGGTTGAGGAGGGCATGTAGCACCGCAGTCCAGGATGTATTGGCAGATTGAGCCCGTTCTATCCCCGCTGTGGAGCATGGGGGTAAGCTGTCTTCGCTCCAGGCCCAGGCTTTTTGGGCGTAGTCGGGCGGTTCGCTCAGCAGGTCGCGGTGGTAAATTGGTGTGTTTTCGGCTAATGCCAGGGCTGGAATTTCGGCTGCAGTGTCTCCTTTAAACAAAATCCGCACGATTGAGTCTTCGATTACCCTGCCAGCCACCACCGCGTGGAGGCCCCAGCGCTCAAAAATCTCAATCACTTCGGCCTCGCGGCCAGCGGCCACGACAAACAGCATTCGCTCCTGGGACTCTGACAGCAGGTACTCGTAGGGCACCATGCCCGTTTCGCGCACCGGAATCAGGTCTAGATCGAGCTCGATGCCGACCCCGCCCTTGGCTGCCATCTCGGCGGTAGAGCAGGTGAGCCCGGCAGCCCCCATGTCTTGGGCCGCGACAATCGCCCCGGTCTTAAACGCTTCTAAACAGGCTTCTACCAGCGATTTTTCTAAAAACGGGTCGCCCACCTGAACGGCAGGGCGATCGGCCTCGGATTCGTCGGTGAGTTCGGCGCTGGCAAAGCTGGCCCCGCCCATACCGTCGCGGCCAGTGGTAGAGCCGACATAGACCACGGGGTTGCCCAGGCCTGCCGCGCCAGATTTGACAATGTCATCGGTTTCCATGATGCCGATCGCCATGGCGTTAACCAGCGGGTTGCCGTTGTAGGCGGCATCAAAATAGACTTCGCCACCTACGGTAGGCACACCGAAGCAGTTGCCGTAGTGGGCAATACCCGAGACCACTCCCTGGCACAGGCGGCGGGTGCGGGCGTCGTTTAAGTCACCAAATCGCAGGGAGTTGAGCACCGCGATCGGCCGTGCCCCCATGGTAAAAATATCGCGCAGAATGCCCCCTACCCCGGTAGCGGCCCCCTGAAACGGTTCGACCGCCGAGGGATGGTTGTGCGACTCAATTTTGAAGGCCACCCGCAGACCGTCGCCCGCGTCGATAACGCCCGCGTTTTCCCCTGGTCCTACCAGCACCCGTGGCCCCTGGGTGGGGAACTGCTTCAGCAGGGGGCGCGAGTTTTTGTAGCAGCAGTGCTCTGACCACATCACTCCAAACATACCCAGCTCGGCCCAATTGGGGTGACGACCCAACCGGCGCACGATGTCCTCGTATTCCTCAGGCTTAATGCCTTCGGACGCAATCTCAGCGGGGCTAAAGGGAGCAGTAGAAAAGGCCGTCATACTTGCGCCAGAAACGTTGCCTACCGATCTTAGCCCTAAGTCGACGCCCAGGGCGGTCGAAACAGCAGGTGCAGGAGATAATGACCGGGGAAAACCGGCGCTTGGCAACCGAACCTGAAACCGTCGATTGGTCTACAGAGTTGCGGCCAGAAACTGGTCGAGGTCATTGAAGGTGCCAGCCCACATGGTCATGGGGGCCTCATAGCCTTTCATCTCCAGGGTAAAGCGCCGGAAGAAGGCGTCGCTGAGCTCAGTTTTTTGGGCGTCTGCTGTGGAATAACCCGCTTTTTGAAGATGTTGATAGGTGGTTTCGCCCATAGCAACATCGAGCCCTAGCTGCTTAGTCGATGTCTCCAAACGAAAGGCCGCATTAACGGTATCGCCCAGGGCGGTATAGTCGGGGCGATCGCCTGTGCCGGTGTTGCCCACCATAGCGTAGCCAGTATTAATACCAGCCCCAATGCGCAGCGGAAAGGGCAGCGGAAACTGCTGGTGGAGCTGCCCTGTCATTGCAGCCAGGGTGCTCACGGCCTGCAAAATTTGCAGCATGCTGGCGTCTTCAGTTGCTTCTGAGCCGTGGAGCCACACGGCCATCACGGCGTCGCCAATGTACTTATCGACCCAGCTACCGTACTGGCCGATGATTTCGCCAGCTCGGCGAAACCAGGTGCCAATTGCCTCGGAGTGAATTTTCTCGTCGGTTTGGCGAGTCATGATGGTGAAGTCACGGATATCGACCACCACCACCGAGATCAGCTGCCGCACGTGGAGCATGGCCGTAGCGGTTGTATCGCTGCTGCGACCACCGCCCAGGTTGGCGTCAACAGCCGAGGCAGCATCGATTGGCGAATAAAACCGCAGCTCGGTCTGGCCAAAGGTGAGCAAATCGCCATCGTGCAGAATCACAGGAACGCTGACGCGCCGCCCGTTGACGAACGTGCCGTTGCGGCTGCCCAGGTCAATTAGGTAAAACTTGCCGTTGTCGGTGCCCTGCAGCATGGCATGATTGCGGGAAATCCACCGATCGGGCAGCACAAAGTTGTTGTCGTCGCCGCGCCCCACGGTCCAATAGCTGCCGCCTACCAAAGACAGCTGGCGATCGCCGGAGCCAGTTTTAAGCACGAGGTAGGGGCCAGAAGAAGTAGTCACAACGGTATGATAAGGGCACAGACTGAGAGCGATTGGGCGCGATCGCTCAGAAGCCTGACGGCGATCGCAGCAGACAGCCCCAAAGTATCCCTGAGCTGCCCCCATTATGCCAGAGATGCAAACCCCATCACGCGCCTAGGCCAGAGACGCAGTCAGAAAAAACAAACCATCGACTATTAGGGTGCTGAATACGGCTCCGCCGAAGGCCCACCAGGCCAGCTGCCGGGAGGTGGTCAAAGCGATCGCTGTCGCCACCAGCAAGAATATCACCAGCACGATGGCCCGACAGGCGGCTACGTCAGTCTCTAGAGTCGCACTGGCTGCCCGCAGCACCAGAGGGGCTAAGTCGGGGCTTGTCAGCATCAGCTGCCGCCAGCTAGGAAACAGGTGCATCCAGTTGATGTAGAGGTCGGTAACGGCAGTCCCCAACAGCGAACCCAGGAAAAAATAGCTGCCCACCCGTCCCCAGCCCTGACGCAGACAGACCAGCGCGATCGGCAGACCCAAAGCTTCAACTGGCAGGTGAGCTACCGGCTCCCAACGAAACCAGCCCCAGTACAGTGACCCCGTCAGCCAAATCCAGCCGAAGCCAACAATTAGATCGCCCCACAGGTGCCACTGGGTGTGGCGCATTAGCCATGTCCCCAGCCACAGCCACAGGGGAGTGATTGCCAAACTCAGCCAGGGAAAGTAACGCACCAGGGGTGCCTGCACAAAAACCGGCAAAATCACCAGGGCTATGGCCGCCCCAAACACCTGGAGCTGCGCTGTAGAGCTTGCCACCCAGCGCCGCACCTGGGTTGACCAGGACAACGTGGTTCTAACTGATCCGGAACTATAGGAGAGACTCAATGAAATTCTGAGGGTTTGGTTAATCATTGTTAACATAACATGCCCCAGGGGGGCATTGCTCGGCCCTGAGACAGATCAACTGACTATTAAACTTATCTTTAGGTTCATAGTTAGCTCCGGTGCAGGTTAAGCCTGTAAAAAGAGGCTTTGGGAAACTGGGTGCAGCACCTTTGAAACCGTACAATACGCAACAATGGTTCCGGTTAACTCATCAGCTGACTAAAGTTACCTTAAGTGTACTTATTTTAAGAAGAAGCTCAAGGTGCGCTTAAATCTTGCCGCGATCGCTGCTGCCGTCTACGGCTGGCTCGGCGTGATTCTGCGGCACGAGTGTGGCTCTGATCAGGTCTCTAAATCTACAAATTGACCCTGTGAATGGGCTACGAAATACAACATCTATGACTCTGGTTGCGCCCTATGACGAATTTGCTATTTGGTTTAACGTCCGTAACCCACTTGACAGCTCAACTGGCTCAGGGACGGCTGGCTCAGGTCAGCGACGCTGTGGTCAACCCCGCTAGCCTGCCTGTGACCCAAGACATGACTCTGTTTCAGGCCATTGTGATCGGCATTGTGCAGGGGCTGACCGAGTTTTTGCCGATTAGCAGCACGGCCCACGTCAAAATGGTGCCCGTGGTGCTGGGCTGGGGCGACCCGGGCGTGGCCTTTACCGCCGTGGTGCAGCTGGGCAGCATTGCGGCAATTCTCTATTACTTTTGGGATGATCTGCGCCAGGTGACCCTGGGCATGGTTAAAGCGACTCTGGCTAAGCAGTTTGATTCCTCTGACTTTCGCCTGGGGCTGGGCATTCTGCTGGGCACTGTCCCTATCGTGGTGTGTGGGCTCCTGATCAAGGCGTTTATTCCTGACTTTGACAACTCGCCCCTGCGGAACACGTCCACCATTGCTACGGTGTCTATCCTGATGGCGCTGGTACTGGCGGCGGCCGAGCTGGTGGGCCGCCGTAAGCGTACTTTTGAGGCGTTAACGCTCAGGGACGGCGTGATTATGGGCTTTGCCCAAGCCCTGGCGCTGATTCCGGGCGTATCGCGATCGGGTTCTACCCTGACGGCTGGCCTATTTATGGGGCTGGAGCGATCGACGGCGGCTCGATTCTCCTTTTTACTGGGGGTGCCTGCGATCACCCTATCCGGGCTAGTAGAACTCAAGGGCCTTTTAGAAACCGGATTTGGCAGCGCTGGTCCGGTACCGCTAATTGGTGGCATTCTGGCGGCGGTAGTCTCGTCTTATATGGCCATTTTCTGGCTGATTCGGTTTCTCAAGCAGCACAGCACCTGGATCTTTGTGTGGTACCGCCTGGCCTTTGGGGCCGCCATTTTACTGGCCCTAGCGACTGGAAAAATGCAAAACATCTAAGATAGGGGAGCACATTTTGTTTGTCTAAGGCCTGAATGAGTATGGCTGCTCTAGCCATTCGCCCTGCCTGCATTACCCGCGTACTGCCTGGATCCATTGCCGAGGAGATCGGTTTTGAGCCAGGAGATGCCCTGGTGGCCATCAACGGCCAGAAGCCGCGCGATCTGATCGACTACCGCTTTCTCTGCGCCGACGAGGAGTTAGCGCTAGAGGTGTTGGACGGGCGCGGCAAAACTCACCATATCGACATCGAAAAGGATATCGACGACGATCTGGGGCTGGAGTTTGAAACCGCCCTCTTTGACGGGCTGATGCAGTGCAACAACGCCTGTCCCTTTTGCTTTATCGATCAGCAGCCCCCCGGCAAGCGCGGCACGCTTTACCTCAAAGACGACGACTATCGGCTGAGCTTTCTCTACGGCAGCTACCTGACGCTCACCAACCTGCTGCCCCAGGAGTGGGAGCGGATTGCCCAGCTGCGGCTGTCGCCTCTGTATGTGTCGGTACATGCGACGGAGCCTGAGGTGCGATCGCGCCTGCTGAAAAACGCCAGGGCAGGGCAAATTCTTGATCAGCTGGCCTGGTTTCAAGCGCAGCGGCTGCAAATTCATGCTCAGGTGGTGGTCTGCCCCGGCATTAACGATGGCGACCATTTAGAGACCACGCTGCGGGATCTGGCTCGATTTCACCAGGGAGACACGCCAGCGGTGGCCTCAGCGGCGGTGGTGCCCGTGGGGCTCACCCGGTTTCGGCCCCAGGATGATGAGCTTACCCCAGTTACCCAGGCTCAGGCCCGGCAGGTGATTGCCCAGGTACAGGCGCTTCAAAACGAGCTGCGGCAATCGTTTGGCACAAGCTTCGTCTGGCTGGCCGACGAGTGGTTCCTAATTGCCAAACAGGCGGTACCCGCCGAGAGCCACTACGAAGACTATCCCCAGTTGGGCAATGGCGTGGGGTCAATTCGCCAGTTTCTCAAAGCCTTTGAGCAGTCGGCTGAGGATTACCTGCCTGAGGCTGTGAGCCCGCCCCGTACCTTTACCTGGGTGGTGGGCAACGCCGTTGAGCACGCCTTTGAGCCGATTGTCGATCGCCTCAACCAGGTGCAGGGCTTAACCGTGCGGCTGGCCGCCCTGGCCAGCGACTACTGGGGCCGCGACATGACCGTTACGGGGTTGCTTACTGGCCACGATCTGTTGCTGGGGCTGCGACAGCGCGACCTGGGCGACGCCCTGCTGCTGCCTGCGGTCATGCTCAAACCCAGTGACTCTGGCGACCCCCAAGACACACTGTTTCTAGACGACATGAGCGTGGCTACCGTCAGCCAGCGGCTCGACTGCCCGGTGCTGCCCGTGGATGACACTGACTCCCTGGTAAAAGCCTGCTGTGGCGAGTTGCCCGCC
The DNA here is from genome assembly GCA_003022385.1 of filamentous cyanobacterium CCP3. Taxonomy (GTDB): domain Bacteria; phylum Cyanobacteriota; class Cyanobacteriia; order Phormidesmidales; family Phormidesmidaceae; genus Nodosilinea. The sequence continues at coordinate 56,169 of PYGV01000005.1, forward strand.
CAACCACTAGCTGATTTGCAACCCGCTGCCGGATATTGGACCCCATCCTGATTGTACTAAACGGTTTAGTTTGCTAAGCTATGGTCGGGAAATTTTAGGGCTAGTCCTGTGCCTGCCTGGGCGAATCTGGCTCTGTCTGAGGGGTAGATTGCCGGAGGGTGGGCTAAAGTAATGCCTGATGCCGATATGCTAAAAAGCTGAGGCAGAAAATTGCATTTTTCCCGGTTGGTGACTCATTTTTGCTACTGATAGCCCATGGTGTCTATGCTTTACTCCTATCGACGCTGCCTGATACCCCTAAGCTTAGGCATTACCCTATCTGGCTGGTCCGCTGTGGGACTGGCGGCTCCCAATTTTGCCGCCGAATCTTTAGCCGAGGCTGATGATGCAGAAGGGGTGGCGATCGCCCAGGTCGAAGCAGAGACTCCAGCCAATTCAGATCCCCTTGTTCTTGACGATCAACCTGCGCTCGTTCGTCCAACGGGTGAGGGCCTAGAGCCAGGGGAGGAGGCCGTGCCCCTCTCTACCGATGGCGACGAGGGGGACTACTTGCCCGATCCAACCCGGTCTGGCCTGCCGCTGCCGCAGTCAGATCGACCGACGGACGAGGGGTTTGATGTACCACCTGAATACTTAACCCCTGAAGCCAATTCACTGCTGGTGCCGACGCGGCCTGAAGAGGTCGAGATTGTGGGTACCCAGCCTCTGTCGCTCGAAACCGCCATCGAGCTGGCCTATCGCAACAGCGAGGAGCTGCGCATTGCCCTGCTGCGGCTAGAGCGGAGCCAGGCCGGGCTGCGCGCCGAACGGGCATCGCTTTACCCAACGGTCGACCTCACTGGCAGTCTGCAAACCACAAACCAGTCTTCCTCAGGGGGCGGAAACCAGTTTGGTGGCGGCGGTGATGTTACCAGTACTACCGCGTCGGGTACCCTCAGAACCGACTACGACCTGGGCCTATCGGGGGAGCGATCGGCCCGAATTTCAGCGGCAGAGCGACAGGTGCGGCTGTCTGAGCTTCAGCTGGAGCAAACCCGCGAGGACTTGCGGCTCAACACCATAACCGACTACTACGCCGTGCAGGAGGCGATCGAGCAGATTCGCATCAACCAGGCTTTTTTGGATGAGGCCGAGCGCAACCTGCGCGACAGTCAGCTGCGCGAGGAGGTCGGGGTCGGCACTCGCTTCGACGTGCTGCGCGCCGAGGTACAGGTTGCCAATGCCCGCCAGACCCTGACCCAGGCTGCCAGCCAGCGGGAAATTGCCCAGCGGCAGCTGTCCCGACGGCTCAATGTGCCTCCGTCGATTGAGCTGACCTCGCTGGCGGTCAACATAGCTGGCGCTTGGCCACTTTCTCTAGAAGAAAGCATTGTGCTGGCCTATCAAAATCGGGCTGAGCTAGAGCAGTTTTTGGTTGAGCGGGAGTTTAACGACGCCCAGCGGCGGATCAGTCTGTCCGCTGTTCGCCCCAGTCTGGGAGTGTTTGGTCAGTATGGGCTCCAAAGCTTACTCAGTTCGTCAACAGGGGCCTCCTCCAGTCTGGGGGATGGGTTTTCGCTGGGGGCTCAGCTGAGCTGGCGGCTCTTTGATGCCGGTGCCGCCAGAGCCAGGGCCACCCAAAATGAACTCGACATTCAAACCGACGAGTTTGAGTTTGAAAGCGCCCGCAACGATATTCGCATTCAGGTGGAAGAAGCCTACTACACGCTAGTGGCCAACCAGGCCAACATTGACACAGCCTCTGTAGCGGTCAACCAGGCCGAGGAGGCACTGGAGCTGGCTACCCTGCGCTTTAACGCCGGAGTGGGTACTCAGCTCGATGTGCTCACCGCCACCCGCGAGCTGGCCGAGGCCGAAGGTAACTTGGTCACCGCTGTGCTCGACTACAATCGTGCCCTGGCTCGCCTGGAGCGAGCGGTCAGCAACCTGGGTTCTTCCCCTGAAATTCTGGATGTTGAGCCTTAGGAAAAGGATTTTCTAGGACTGTCTATGACGGCTCTACATCTTGAGGCTGATCACCTGCGGGCGATCGCCCAGGCGCTCACCGCTTGCTACCCCAGTGAGGGCTGCGGCCTGCTGCTGGGGCGCCGAACGTTTGCAGTCGAGGATACTAAGGAGACGGGTCGAACGGTGAGCGGCATTGTACCTGTGGCTAACGCCTGGGAGCCCTCGCTGCTGGGCTATACCGACGTTGAGGGCAGGGAGCAGAGCCATAGCCAGCGCGATCGCTACTGGATTGACCCCGCCGATCTGCTGGCGGTGCAGCGACAGGCGCGGGAGCAGGGGCTGGAAATTATTGGCATCTACCATTCGCACCCCGACCATGGGGCTGTGCCATCGGAGTGCGATCGCGCCCTGGCCTGGCCGGTCTACTCCTACGTCATCGTGTCGGTGGTGCAGGGCGAAGTTACCGACCTCAAAAGCTGGCGGCTCGACGAGCAAAACCAGTTCCAGCCCGAGCCTGTAAAAATGATCGGATCATCTACTAACAAAGCCCCATTCTTGTCCTAAGCTGAAAAGATGTCAAAAACGGTCGTGCCCCAGGCCGTTTTTTGTTTTTACCGCCACAGTTTCTCTTCCGAGGCCATGCTCAACCCTAATCTGGACGATATTCAGCTCACCAAAGAGGAGTACGAGCGCTACTCCCGCCATATCATTTTGCCGGAAGTAGGCCTGGACGGGCAGAAAAAGCTCAAGGCCGCCAGCGTGCTCTGCGTCGGCACTGGTGGTCTGGGGTCGCCCCTGCTGCTGTATCTGGCCGCCGCTGGCATTGGCCGCATCGGCATCGTCGACTTTGACACGGTCGATCAGTCAAACCTGCACCGTCAGGTGATCCACAGCGAGTCGTGGGTGGGCAAGCCCAAAATTGAGTCGGCCAAGAGCCGCATTCTCGAAATCAACCCCCACTGCCAGATCGACCTCTACGAGACCCGGCTCAGCGCCGAGAACGCCCTGGATATTTTTGCACCCTACGATGTTGTAGTAGACGGCACCGACAACTTCCCCACCCGATACCTGGTCAACGACGCCTGCGTGCTGCTCGGCAAGCCCAACGTCTACGGCTCCATTTTCCGCTTTGAGGGGCAGGCGACGGTTTTCAACTACCAGGATGGCCCCAACTACCGCGACCTCTACCCCGAACCGCCGCCGCCGGGGCTGGTGCCCTCCTGCGCCGAGGGCGGGGTGCTGGGCGTGCTGCCCGGCATTATTGGCGTCATTCAGGCCAATGAGACCATCAAGGTGATTTTGGGCACGGGCAATACCCTCAGCGGTCGCCTGCTGCTCTACAATGCCCTTGAGATGACCTTTAGAGAGCTAAAGCTGCGCCCCAACCCGGTGCGCCCGGTGATCGAAAAGCTAATCGACTACGAAGAATTCTGCGGTATTCCCCAGGCGCGTATGGAAGAAGAACAGGAGAAAGCTGGCCTCGCTGAGATGAGCGTGACCGAACTCAAGCAGGTGCTCGACGGTGGTGACGGCAACGTGCTGCTGCTCGACGTGCGCAACCCCAACGAGTACGAGATCGCCCGCATTCCTGGCTCGGTGCTGGTGCCGCTGCCCGACATCGAAAACGGCGACGGTGTTGACAAGGTGAAGTCGATGCTCAACGGTCATCGGCTGATTGTGCACTGCAAGATGGGCGGGCGATCGGCCAAGGCCTTGGGCATTCTTAAGCAGCATGGCATTGAGGGCACCAATGTGAAGGGCGGCATCACCGCCTGGAGCAAAGAGGTCGATTCCTCTGTGCCGGAGTACTAATCCGTAGGGTGGGCATTGCCCACCATCAACCCCGGTCGAATTACCTGATCACTTGCAGTCGTCACATGCCCTGGTGGAAACCTCTCCATCGGGGCATTCTGTTTATCAGGGGCGTTCAACCCTGCCAATCCGCTAAGCTAAAGACACTACGCAGGATTCCGTGGCTCAATTTTCTATCCCTTATCTCGGCCACGACGGTCACTCTGCTGCTGATCAGTATCGCCTTTCTGCGGTTTTACAATGAGCAAGACTTTACCTTCCTCGGCCTCATTGCTAACCCCAGGGTCTGGAGCAACCGATTCACCGTGGCGGCCCTCGTGGCTGTGATTCTTAATTTCTGCATTGAGTTGGGACGGTCGAAACTGAGAAGCAGACCGCTTGGCTGAAGAAGCACAACGAAGAGCGGAGGCTGAACGAGCAGAGGGAGATCGAAGAGCTGCGTCAGCAGAACAGGCGGCTCGCCGAGCTGCAGTCGAAATTGAACGAGATTTTGCATTCCTGAGTGATCTGCTAGATCCTTCCTCGGACAATCAGCGTCGTTTGTCACAGGTCATTGCTCTTTTGAGGGCATATCGCGACATGCTGGTGTAATCGACTCCAACTGTTCGCCCTTAACTAAGCTCAAGTGATTCGCCGCGCCCAACAGTTGTTATCATCGAGCACGGGTTTGTTGGGAGGTGGGGCAATGGCACTAGGGTTTACGCATGGTCTGGTCTGGGCGATCGCGGCTCTGGCCTTCACCGCCCAGCCGGGTTGGGCTCTGCCGGGTCAAACGGTCAACCTCACCGAGACCTGGATTCGCAACAATCCTACCCTCGAGCCCGGCCCCAATGAGCGGCTGACAGTCAACCGCCTGGTTTCCCCTGGACAGCGGTTCACCTTTCAGGCGTCGGTGTTTCCGGTGGTTGGCGTAGTGCCTATCTCCGATCGCCGCCAGATTCGCACCGAGCGCTTTAGTCTGGTTGACTACGCTAACCCTATTGACAGCGATCGCCTCAATGAGTCGCTGCGGGCCATCTACGGGCAGGAGATTTTTAACGACTACCGTCAGGGGACGGTACTGATGCGATACCCGGAGCGGGGTCGCCGCCCGGCCCCGACTGACAATCCCAACCTGTTTCTCCGGGGCGAAGTGCGCGAAGGCGAACGGTTCGCCTACTGGCAGGAGATTGCCTACGATCGCTCTGGTACCGCCTATTTGGGCCGCATGGTCGTGTTTCTTAAGGACGATCTGCCGGCTCTACAGGCTCAGCTAAATCTTTGATCTGGTGGAAACGCTCAGGTGTGGAGCCAGGTAGTTGCCAGCGGCATGACCGTTGCCAACCAGAGTAAGCGTTCCAGTCGTGGTGTTTGAGGTTCTACGTCAGGGGCTGAAGTCAGCAGTGCATTGACTCGCTGCTCTAAGTGGCTGAGTGACTGCGACTCATTAAACCCCGCGCAAGAATCGATGCCAACCCCTAGCTCCAGGGGCTGCATTGCCAGAGTCATCTGGTGGGTCAGTTTTACTAACAACTCTGCCAACATGAGGCGATCGCTGCTGGCTGCCGCCTGCTGATCGGCCCGAAGTTCTCGCAGCAGCAGCAGGTCTTCCCACAGGGCTGTGGTGTTGGGTAGCCAGAAGGCAAAGCGCCGGAGCAGGCCCAGACCCCAGAACCACAGCGGGTCATGAAAGTCGGCGTGGGCCTGTTCGTGGGCCAGCACCGCCTGCTGCTCGGAGGGAGTGAGCTGATCGAGCCAGCCCTGGCTGACGAGCAGCGACGATCGCCACAGCCCTACCTGGGCGGCCATCGGTACATCAGTCGGCACATAGCGAGCGGATTCTCCCTGCGGCAGGGTGATGGTTGGGTACTGTCGCAGTCGCCAGTGCATCCACAGGGCGCGACCCAGCGAGTAAACCAGCACGCCGCTAAACCAGAACAGCACTCCCAGACTGGCCCAGCACCCTACGGGGCTAACCGACCAGCCCATCATGGTGCCGTGGTGCCCCATGGCCAGCACTGCTCCAGCCACCAGCACAATCATTAGAGGCGGCAGGCAAAAGTGGCCAAGGGCAGACTCCCAACGGACCTGCCAGGAGCGATCGGACACTTGGCCCTGGCCACCTCGCCACTGCCACCGCCAGCCCACCGCCAGCAGACTTGTGCATACAATCAGGCTGCTGTGCATTAGGCGTCCTCCTGTTTGGCGTCGCGCAGGGCGCGCAGTCGATCGGCGATCGCATCGAGCTTCTCCAGATCAGCGGCGTCCAGGCTGTCGGCAAAGGCGGCCACAATGTCAGGGCTACCGATGGCCAAAAAGTTTTGTAGCTGCTGGTGGGCCGTTAATAGCTTGGCGTCTTGTTGCGAAACGGTGGGCTGCCAGCAGTAAACCTGCCGCAGTTTTCCCATGCCCTCTCGCTGAACTGTCTCTCGCTGCAGCCAGCCTTTTTTGGCCAACCGCTGTAGCACCGTTGTGATGGAAGCCTGGGTGAGGTCGCGATCGGGGTCGGCCAAAATGTGGTCGTGAATCTCTTTGACCGTCGCGCCATCCTTGGACCAAATAATGGTCAGAATCTCGGTCTCTAGC
>PYGV01000242.1 GCA_003022385.1 filamentous cyanobacterium CCP3
GTATGGACGATCGCCAGAAAAAGCGCCTGGTGGAGCTGCTCAACCAGTACGACACCCCCCTGATCGAAGACGATGTCTACGGCGACATTTGCTTTGAGGGGGCTCGCCCCAGGGCAATCAAGGCCTTTGACACCGAGAATCGCGTGCTCTACTGTTCTTCGGTCAGCAAAACCCTGTCGCCGGGGCTGCGGGTGGGCTGGTGTGCTGGGGGCTGCTACCACAGCGAAATTGCTCGCATGAAGTCAATTATTAACCAGAATACGGCGATGGCTCCTCAGCTTACTGTGGCGGCTTTTTTGGCCAACGGTGGCTACGATCGCCACCTGCGCCACCTGCGCCGCACCTATCAGGAACAAATGCTGCGGATGCAGCAGGCTATTCGTGACTATTTCCCTGCTGAAACCTGCGTTACCCGACCCACGGGTGGTCACGTGCTGTGGCTCGAAATGCCGGAGGGGTTTGACTCTATGCGGCTGTACAAAGAGGCGCTGGAGCTGGGGATCGCGATCGCTCCTGGGGTCATGTTCTCGGCCTCGGGCCAGTGCTACAGCAACTGCTTTCGGCTCAATACGGCGGTGCCCTGGTCAGAGAAAGTGGAGCAGGCCATGCAAACCCTTGGCAAATTGGCCAAAACCCAGCTGGCCGAAAATTTTCTGCGCCAGGGGTAACGTCTATCTCTGCTATTCCAGCGCTAGACTCCCTGCGGTTGGCAACGGCGGTAGCCTTGTTCAGTAATACACCGAGCCGTCGCGGCGTTTATAAAAGTGGTAGGAGGGTTTAATTCCAAGCGGGGTCGGCGGCCCACCGTGGGCGTCGATACAGATGGTCAAGTCGCCACTGGGCAAATGGTCGTAGCTATCAATTTGGAAATAGGCAGGTACCCCGGCCACCAGGCGGTGGATCGGCGGCTGAGCCTCAGCCGGTCGATTGAGATCGGCGTAGGACCACTGCTCGACTTCGGCACCCAGGCGACTCAATTCATCGCGCAGCCGCCGCCAGTTGTTACGGTAGGTCTGAAATAAGCCAGAGAGCACCATTTGCACTAGAGTGGAGCCTTGAGGTGACTACTATAACCCCATCCCCAAGTAGTTTCTGCGAATGGCTGGAGAGACTAACCTGAGCAAGCTGTTAGCTACTATGCAGCCAATGCTTCACCCCACAGAATACGTGTTTTGCAGTATCCCCAATCAAAATCCTGATAGCTCCAGCCTTGAACCCCTTGGGTGGTTTAGAGAAGCAGAGGGGCTAACGTTAATTCTCGATCGCACCGAGGCTGAGGCAGCGGGCCTGCCCTACGATACCGTCTTTGCCCTGATCACACTAACCGTGCACTCCAGCCTTGAGGCGGTGGGGTTTTTGGCGGCGATCGCGACCCGACTCGCCAGCCACGGTATCAGCGTCAACCCTGTCTCGGCTGTTTACCACGATCACCTGTTTGTGCCCGTCGCCCAAGCCGAGACGGCCCTGGCGCTGCTGCACGAACTGTCTCAGCAGCCCACCCTTTAACCCGATCGCGTAAACCACAGCTTGTCGTTTTGGCTTGGGGAGTGCTATTTTGATTTCAGATAGTTCTAGCTAAAACTATCTGAGGTAAAACCATGTCTCCTCTGCCATCGCTGTTTATTTCCCACGGGGCACCCGATCTGCCCCTGCGCACTGGGCCAACCCAAGACTTTTTGCGATCGCTCTTCCACGTCGTACCAAAGCCCAGGGCCATTCTGGCCGTTTCAGCTCACTGGTTGACGGCCAGTCCCACGGTGAGCACCGCCGCGCAGCCGCAGACGATCTATGACTTCGGCGGCTTTTCTCGGCAGCTGTATGAGCTGACTTACCCGGCGCCGGGCAGTCCTGCGCTGGCGGAGCGGGTCGCTGCGATGCTGGATGGTGCGGGGTTTGAGGCTCGTAGGAATAGCGATCGCGGTTTCGATCACGGCGTCTGGACACCGCTGATTTTGGCCGATCCTGAAGGTGCCATTCCCGTCGTGCCGCTCTCCCTTCAGCCCCACGAAACGACCCTGCACCACTACCAACTCGGCAAAGCCCTGGCCCCCCTGCGAGACGAGGGCGTGCTAATTGTCGCCAGCGGCGCGGCCACCCACAACCTGGGATACTTTGACGGCCGCTACAGCGCCGCTCCTCCCGACTGGGCCGTGACCTTTGATGACTGGCTGGCCAAAGCCATTCTCAATCGCGACATTACCGCCCTGCTCGACTATCGCCAGCGCGCCCCCTACGCGGCCCAAAACCACCCCACCGAAGAGCATCTGCTGCCCCTGTTTGTGGCCCTTGGGGCAGGCGGCAGCGGGCAGCAAATTCACTCGGGCTTTACCTACGGCGCGTTTAGCATGGCGGCCTATCGGTTTGGTTGATTTTGGCTTTGCGGTTTTAGATTTTGGATTTGGGCGGGGTGGGTAATTCAAAAACCAAAATCTAAAATTCTCACGTTTTTCTCTCTATCAAGGACATTCCCATGGCACTCGGCAGACTGATTGATGGCAAATGGACGACCGAATGGACTGAGCGCGATGATTCAGGCCAGTTCAAGCGCATGCCCACCCTGTTTCACAACTGGGTAACGGCGGATGGATCTAGCGGCTTTAAGGCTGAGTCGGGGCGCTACCACCTGTACGTGTCGCTGGGCTGCCCCTGGGCGCACCGCACGGTGCTGCTGCGATCGCTGAAAGGGCTGAAAGGGGCGATCGGCCTCTCAATTGTGGATCCGGTGATTAGCGACCAGGGCTGGAAATTTTCCACCCGCTTTGGCAGCGTTCCCGACAGTCTTTACGGTTCAGACTATCTGTGGCAACTCTACACTCGCGCCAAGGCCGACTACACCGGGCGGGTCACGGTGCCGATACTCTGGGATACGCAGACCCAAACTATCGTCAACAACGAGTCGCGGCAGATCATTCAAATGCTGAACTCGGCATTCGACGCCTTTGCCGAGTTCCCTGAGCGCGACTTCTACCCCGAGGCGCGGCGGCCCCAAATTGACGCCGTGATGGATGCCATCTATCAGCCGATTAACAATGGCGTGTACCGCAGCGGCTTTGCGGCTTCCCAGGCGGCCTACGACAGCGCGGTGACGGAGCTATTCGAGGCGTTGGATCAGTGGGAAAATGTTCTCAGTCAGCAGCGCTACCTGATTGGCGAGCCGATTACCCTGGCCGACTGGTGCCTGTTTACGACCCTGTTTCGCTTTGATTTGGCCTACCACGGACTGTTTAAGGCCAACCTCAAGCGCCTGGTCGACTATCCTAACCTGTGGGCCTACTGTCGTGATCTGTACCAGCAGCCGGGGGTTGCAGACTGGTGCAGCGTGGAGCATGTCAAACAGCTCTACTATGCGGGTTTGCCTGAGCTAAACCCCAGCGGCATTGTGCCTGCTGGCCCCGCGATCGCCTACGAGTTGCCCCACGATCGCGCTCGCCTCAGCCAAGCCCCTCAGCCTGCGGCCCTAGTTTCCTAAGCTGAGGCGAGCGTCAATGGCCAGAGTCTTCAGATCATCCAGCGCAGGAACTGGGTTAGAATCTGCCGCCTGACTCAGCCACAGCAGGTACTCGATGTTGCCCGCCGGGCCCACCAGCGGCGACCAGGTGAGGCCCCGATAGGCCCAGCCCAAAGCTTGGGCGGCGGCGAGGACGCTGGCGATCGCCGCCGCCTGATCCCCAGGGTCGCGCACGACGCCCTTCTTGCCGACGCGATCGCGCCCCACTTCAAACTGCGGCTTGACCAGCAGCACCACCTCTCGCGGCGGCACCAGCAGCGCCCAAAAGGCGGGCAGCACCTTAGTCAGCGAAATAAACGACACATCTATCACGCCCAGATCCGGTCGAGAGTCTTGCTCGCCGTAGAGCTGATCGGGGGTGAGGTGGCGCAGGTTGGTGCGCTCGCGCAAGATCACGCGCGGGTTCTGGCGCAGGGGCCAGGCCACCTGGCCGTAGCCCACATCGATGCCGTAGACCTGCTCGGCCCCGGCCTGCAGCAGGCAGTCGGTAAAGCCCCCGGTCGAGATCCCGCCATCGAGGGCAATTCGTCCTTTAGCCTCAATCGGAAACTCGCCCAGGGCTTTGGCTAGCTTTTCGCCGCCACGCGACACGTAGGGCGATCGCGCCTTCACCAGCAGTTCCACATCCTCAGCAAAGGCCGTGCCCGGTTTATCCACGACGGCGTGGTTGACCTGCACCTCCCCGGCCCGAATCAGCCGCTGGGCCTGCTGCCGCGACTCGCACAGCCCCCGCTCTACCAGCAGGGCATCTAGACGCTGTTTCGCCATCTCTAGAATCCCCTAGGCGGCGGCGCGAGGATTGAGGCCCCGGCGGCTGGCAATCTGCTCGAGCTGTTGTTTGACCAGATCGATCCCAGCTTTGGTGCCCTGCTGGTCATAGAGTTCGCTAGCTTTGAGCAACGCCTGTACCGCTGGGCCATCGGTACCCATGTTGGCATAGGCCAGGCCACCGTTGTGAAAAGCTTCGGCGCAGCCAGGTTCAGCCGCCATGACGGCCCCAAACTCGTCGATGGCGTCGAGGTAGTGGCCCTGGGCAAAGTCGGCGCAGCCCGCCTCAAATCGGGTGCGGGCATCGTCACCAATCGGTACCGAAAGATCGCTCACCGGGGCGGGGAAGAGGGCGCTATTGCCCAAGGGGCGGCGGTAGGCCCACACCATAGACCCCATGCCAAAGCCAAGAATTGCCAGCACTACCGCTAGCCAAATTGCCAGTTCCACAGGGTTTAACCTCCAAATCGTTTGGGGATGCCAGGATAGCGACAGTCAGCGAGGCGCTAACTTGCAGGCTGTCCTGCCGGAAAATCGGTGCTCCAGACTGAATAATCTAAAGCACGCTGCCTCCAGATCCATCACTGGACCCACCCTAACTATGCAACAGGTTTTAAGCAGAATTTCGCTGGGCCTTCGAGATCGGTCTTTGAGCCCTATGTTTTGTGGGCGATCGCTGGCGATCGCCCTGGCTGTAGCGGGGGGAGTCGCGATCGCGGGCTGCGAACCGACTGAACCCCAGGCAGAAACAGCCCAGGACCAGCTGGCGATTGCAACTATTCAGGATATCGTCGCCTCCCCCGTCTCGGTCAGCCTCGCCCAGGCTGAGCCCGAGCCGGCTCAAGTCAACCAGGCTATGGCCTACGGCGATCAAATTCGCACCGCCGATCAGGCCCTAGCCGAGGTCGGTCTGGTCACCGGGGCCGTCTTTCGCATCGGCGGCGATGCAGCCCTCACCCTGCGCCCCAGCCAGCTCCAGCTCGATGCCGGGCAGATGATCACCTGGGTCGAGGGCACAGCATCTGACCCAGTCGAGATTGTCACCCCGGCGGGGATCGCGGGCATTCGCGGCACCACGGTCTTTGTCAATATTGCCGATGACCCTGCGGCTCCGGTGGAAATTTTTTCCTGGGAGGGGGAGGTCTCCTTTCGCCTAGTTGACGATGGCGAGGAAATTCTGTTGACCAGCGGTGAACAGCTGTTTGTGCCACCAGGCGGGCAGGATATAGAGGCCCTGCGGCAGCAGGTGCAGCCCCTCGATCGCGCCACCGCCCAGCAGCGATTGCAGAACAGCCCGCTGATCAACGGCTTCAGCCAGCCGATGCCGACGCGAGATGCGATCGAAGCCACGGTCGACACCCTGCAATAGCCCGTTAGGGTAGTAAGGCATTGCTGGAGGCTGTTGGTTTTGCCGATGGCTGTAGCCTTTAAAGGGATGGATCGAAGGGATGAAAGCGAGGATGGAGGCGATCGCGCACGGGTTCCCCGCCCTGCAAATGCTGCGACACAATCCTCGGCACATCGTCGGCGGTGACGCGGCAGTACCAGGTATTGCCGGGCATGACTTTGACCGTTGGTCCGGCGCTGCACTGGCCCATGCAGTCGCTCTCGGCAATCAAAATCGTTGAGCTTTGGTGCTCTCGAAACGCCGCTAGCACCGCCGCAGAACCGCCGCGATCGCACGATCGATGGCAGCAAACTTGTACCAGCCAGCGCCTGGCAGCGACAGTAGCAGACGGAGATGTCATGGAGCCATGGTGTAGAACCTACCTTTAGCCTGCCACAGAGGCCATCAATGTCAACAATGCCCGGCTGACTTCAGGCCTTTGCGTGGACATTTGCAGCCCAAGGGTAGATGCCCGACAGGCTGCCGTATCTCACTATGGGCATAGTCGGCATCATCCCAAAAGCCGTAGCGCTGGCTAGCTCAGAATCGGGTAAGTCAACGATTGCTACCCCAACGACTGAGCAAGCTAGCCGCCGCGCTCCCTGGGCGAAGGCGTTAACACAACGTGACCGCAGGCATAGCCGCTATGCAGGATGACCTGGCCTACTGGAGTGCATCATATAGAGAGTAGAGGTTATGGTACGGTTTCTAAAAATTTTCTTTCTGACGTTAGTCACTATATTCCTGTTGTTTACAGCGCTGCCAGCGGTGCTGCAAATCTTGAATACGCCGTCTTTTGCCCTCGGCAGTGAGCCCTTTATGTGGCTGAGCTGGCGTAACGAGGCTGACGGCACCGGCATTCGCTTCAACGTTCTGCCACTGATTCTTTTAGCCTTTGCAATTGGCTTGTTTAGCACCTGGCTGCCGCAGCGCGATCGCCTGGAGTAGCCCAGGCGGTTTCCTACCGGACGCAGGTAGCCAGCAGCTCGTTCACCCAAAGAGCATCGATTGCCCCTCGCAGCCGCTGCTGCTGCTGGTGCAGGTGCTGCTCGCAGAGGCAGGGCTGCAGGCGCGCCACTAGGCCATCGGCTTCGTCGATCAGCAAGTTTAGCAGCGGTTCTGCTGCGGCCTGCTGCAAGATTTCGCCCATGCGCTCGGCTCCGACCTGGTCTAGGCTGGGGCGCAGGGCCAGCTGACAGTATTCATACACCGTAGATCGGTAGGCTAAGGCGCTACCGAGCCATTCGTCAGAGGTTGGCATGGGGTCTCTCCTACAGCCTTGGCTCAGGCATCTAACTCAGCACAACAAGTCTCAGCACAACACAGCAACGGTTGTCGCAACAACAGCCCAACCGCTAACCACTTCAGGCCATGACGACACCCAGGCCAAAGTAGGTTCCTTGAGGGTTAAGTGTACCCAGCTCGGTGGCCGTGACTAGGTTTTGGGTGAAGTTTGTGCCCTGAAAGATTGCTTTTGTTAAAGCCCTGACGAAGCTTGGCTCTAAGCGGCAACCAGGGCCTGCACCAGGCTCTGAAACAGGGGCAGCCCGTCGATGCCGCCCAGCACCGCATCGGCAGCCCGCTCGGGATGCGGCATCAGGCCCAGCACGTTGCCCTGCCGGTTGCAAATGCCCGCAATGTTGCTCAACGAGCCGTTGAGGTTGTGCTCACCATCGACTGCGCCATCGGGGCCGCAGTAGCGAAACACAACCTGATGATTGGCCTCTAGCTCGGAAAGCGTTGCTTCGTCGGCGTAGTAGCAGCCCTCCCCGTGGGCAATGGGCAGCGTAATCACCTGGCCCTGGGCGTAGTTTGCCGTCCACAGGAGACTGGTGCGCTCGACTTTGAGGGGAACGCGATCGCAGATAAACTGCATATGCCGATTGCGCATCAGCGCCCCCGGCAGCAGCCCCACCTCAGTCAAAATCTGGAACCCGTTGCAGATGCCCAGCACCGGCTTGCCCTGGTTGGCATGCTCAACAGTGGCCTGCATGGCCGGAGAAAAGCGAGCGATCGCCCCGCACCGCAGGTAGTCGCCGTAGCTAAAGCCACCGGGAACCACTACCACATCTAGATCACTCAGGTCGCTGTCTTCGTGCCAGACCATGCGCGTCGGCTGGCCAAGAATATCGCGGGTGACATAGGCCACATCGCGATCGCAGTTAGCTCCAGGGAAAACGATAATGCCGAATTTCATGGCGAAGGGGGGAGGG